>JAEYPE010000249.1 GCA_023411035.1 Pseudomonadota bacterium | reverse complement strand
TCTCGACGTAACCTTTCTCGTGCGCGAACGCCTTGGTACGATCCATATAGTCGCGAATGCCCGGGAATCGCTCGAAGTAGGTCTTGATGTAGGCGCCGGCTTCCTCGCGCGAAATCCCGAGCTGGTTGGCCAGGCCGAATGCCGAGATACCGTAGATGATGCCGAAGTTGATCGCCTTGGCCTTGCGCCGGATCTCCGGCGTCATCTGGGCGAGCGGCACGCCGAAGACCTGGGACGCCGTCGCCGCGTGAATGTCGATGCCGTCCTGGAAGGCCTGTTTCAGCGCGGCGATGTTCGCCATCTCCGCCACCAGCCGCAGCTCGATCTGCGAATAGTCCACGGAGATCAGCTTGTGCCCCGGCGCGGCGACGAAGGCGCGGCGGATCTTGCGGCCTTCCTCCGTGCGGACGGGGATGTTCTGAAGGTTCGGGTCGGTCGAGGACAGGCGGCCCGTGTTGGTCGCCGCCATGGCGAAGGCGGTGTGCACCCGCTCCGTCCCCTCCGCGATCTGGGCCTGGAGCGCGTCGGTGTAGGTGTTCTTCAGCTTCGCCAGCTGCCGCCAGTCCAGCACGCGCTGGGCGATGGTGTGGCCCTGCTCCGCCAGTTCCTCCAAAACGCTGGAATCGGTGGAGTAAGCGCCGGTCTTGCCCTTCTTGCCGGTGCCGAGCTTCATCTCGTCGAACAGGATTTCGCCGAGCTGCTTGGGCGAGCCGATGTTGAAGCTGCGCCCGGCCAGCGTGTGGACCTCCTTCTCGATCTCCGCCATGCGGACGGCGAGGTCCTGCGACAGGCGGGCCAGCGCCGCCCGGTCCACCCGGATGCCGCAGGATTCCATGTCGGCGATCACCGGGACCAGCGGGCGTTCCAGCGTCTCGTAGACGGTGACCATCCGGTCGTCCACCAGCCGCGGCTTCAGCACCCGCCACAGCCGCAGCGTGACGTCGGCGTCCTCCGCGGCGTAGGCCAGGGCCTTGTCCAGCGGCACGCGGTCGAAGGTGATCTGGCTCTTGCCGCTGCCGCAGACCTCCTTGAAGGGAATGGTCGTGTAGGCGAGATGCATTTCCGCCAGCTCGTCCATGCCGTGGCCGTGGGCGCCGCCCTCCAGCACGTAGGAGATCAGCATGCTGTCGTCGATGGGCGACACGCGCACGCCATGGCGTGCGAAAAGCTGGTGGTCGAATTTGAAATTGTGCCCGATCTTCAGGATCGCCGGGTCCTCCAGCACGCCCCGCAGGGCCGCGAGCGCCTCCTCCGTAGGGATTTGCTTCGGCGTTTCCGGCGCTTCGAAGGACAGCTCACCGCTGGCCGCGGCGTTGGGGGCCTGGTGGGCCAGGGGGATGTAGCAGGCCAGCCCCGGCTCCGTCGCGAGCGAGATGCCGACCAGCGTCGCCGTGGCGGGGGTCAGCGAATCGGTTTCGGTGTCCACGGCCAGGATGCCGGTGGTGCGGGCGCGCTCCACCCAGACGGCCAGGGCGTCCAGATCCTGCACCAGCTCGTACCGCTGCTCCACGTCGGTGGGCGGGGCGGGGCGGCTGCGCGGTGCGGTCGCGGGCTCCGCCGGGGCAGCGGTGGCGGGAAGCGTGGACGGAGTGGAAGACGGGACGGCGCCGTCGGCGATGGTGCCGTCCTTGCGCATCTCCGCCTCGACGCGGCTGACGATGGTGCGGAAGCCCTGGGCCTTCAGGAAGTCGATCAGCTTCTGGTGATCGGGCTCGCGGACGCGCAGTTCCTCCAGCGGCTTCGGCACCGGGGCGTGGTCGTCCAGCAGGACGAGGCGGCGGGAAATCCGCGCCTGCTCCGCGAAGTCGATCAGCTTCTGGCGGCGGGCCGGCTGCTTGATCTCCCCGGCGCGGGCGAGCAGCGCTTCCAGATCGCCGTATTCGGTGATGAGCTGGGCCGCGGTCTTCACGCCGATGCCCGGCACGCCCGGCACATTGTCCACGCTGTCGCCGGCCAGGGCCTGCACGTCCACCACCTTGTCCGGGGCGACGCCGAACTTCTCGAACACCTCGCCGGGGCCGATGGGCTTGTTCTTCAGCGGGTCGAGCATCCGCACGCCGGGGCGGACGAGCTGCATCATGTCCTTGTCGGACGACACGATGGTGACCTCGCGCCCGGCCTCGTTCGCCAGCCGCGCGTAGGTGGCGATCAGGTCGTCGGCCTCGTACCCGTCCAGCTCCAGGCAGGGCAGGCAGAAGGCTTCCGTCGCCTCGCGGATCAGGGCGAACTGGGGCTTCAGCTCCTCCGGCGGTTCGGGGCGGTGGGCCTTGTATTCGGGATAGAACTCGTTGCGGAAGTTCAGCCGCTTCGAATCGAAGACCACCGCCACGGCGGACGCCTTCAGGTCGGCCAGCAGCTTCAGCAGCATGTTGGAGAAGCCCAGCACCGCGTTCACCGGCGTGCCGTCCGGACGGTTCAGCATCGGCAGGGCGTGGAAGGCCCGGAAGATGAAGCCCGATCCGTCCACCAGATACAGGCCGCTGCCGTCCCCGGCGGGTGCGGGGGCTTCGGTGGCGGTCTGGAGCGCGTCGGTGGTCTTTTCGTCGGACATGGTTCGGCCTCTTCCCTTCGGGGCGTTACCATGGCCGAAGGCGGCGCGAGAGTCGAGCCTGCCCGACGCGCCGGGATGCCGGTCGTTCGATGCCGGACGTTCAGTGTCCGGTTTTGGTGTGCGGGGCGGCGACCGGCTTGGATTCGGGGGACCCGCGCTCGCGCAGATAGATGCCGAGCACGACCAGGACGCCCATGGAGAGGAACTCGCTCTGCCAGTTCTGGAAGCTCTCGTACCAGAATTCCGGGTCGATCAGGGTTTCGGCCATGGTCTTCGTCGGCTGGTCATGCCACGACGCCTCCTCGTTCGCGCGCCGCGTGCTGCCCGCCAGATGAAGCCAGAAGGACAGCACGAACAGAGTCACCAGCGCGATGCTGAGCGAGTGGGAATAGAGCCGCAGCAGCAGGCCGCCCCTGTGCACCGGCCAGGGCGCGCCGGGGTCGCCCCGCCGTCGTTCGGGCGCTTCGTCCTCCGGATTCGCCTCCCCCGGCTTCTTGGATTCGGATGAGCCTTTCTGGACCAGGATGGCGGTCAGGAGCACGTAGACCGACATCTGGAGAAACTCGCTCTCCCAGTTCTCGAAGGTCGCCGACAGGAAATGGCCGGTGGTCAGGTATTCCAGCAAACCGACGGGAGGCTGCGCGTGAATGCGAAGCTCCTCCGCCAGAGCCCGCCATCCGGCCAGCACCTGCCCGACGATCGAGATGAGGAACAGCCCGAACAAGGCGACCGACAGCCCGTTGTCCCGCAGGAAGCGACGCATGTGCCGAACCTTGCATGATGCCAAGCTCAGGTCTTTAAACGCTTGTCCAGCCGAGTGGTTTCCGAAGCGCCATCGGGCGTCGGGGGATTATGAACGAGGAACCATGAAGGAGTGCTCCTGTTGCCGGTGGGCATGTGGAAAGACCAGTGCAACAGCCATCGGCTCATCCCGCCATGAACCAGTATGCCGCCGGAGCCATCGCCGGGCTGGCCGGCACCGTCGCAATGACGGCAGCCATGCGCGCCATGTTCCGCGCCCTGCCGGAGCAGGACCGCTATCCCCTGCCGCCGCGCCTCATCACGGACCGGGTCGTCGGCCCGATCGGGATGATGGACGCGCTCGACGAACCCGAACGCCGCGGTCTGACGCTCGCCCTGCATTACGGCTATGGCGCCGCCGTAGGGGCGCTGTATCCGGTGGTTGCCCAACGGGTCGGCGGACCGGGGGTGGCAACGGGAATCGGCTACGGATTGGCGGTCTGGGGGGCCAGCTATCTGGGGTGGATTCCGGCGCTGCGCATCCTGACCCCCGCGACCCGCCACCCGCGCGCCCGCAACACCCTGATGCTGGGCGCCCATGTGGTCTGGGGAGCGGTGACCGGCGCGACCGCTCGTTGGGCAATGGAAAACCTCACTTGGCGGGTGCGGTCGCCAGGGAAACCTTGTTCATGAACGTTTCGGCCTGGCCCTTCACGACCAGGGGAAAGGCGTCGGCGACGGCGTCGATCAGCGGGTCGAGCCAGCTCTGGTCGGCCTTGGCGAAGTCGTGAAGCACATAACCGCTGACCCGGTCCTTGTCGCCCGGATGGCCGATGCCCAGGCGGATGCGCCAATAGTCCTTGCCGACATGCGCGTCGATGGAGCGCAAGCCGTTGTGCCCGCCGTGCCCGCCGCCCTTCTTCACCCGGATCTTGCCGGGGGGCAGGTCCAGCTCGTCGTGGATGACGACGATGTTCTCGGGCTTCAGCTTGAAGAACTGGAGTGCCGCGGTGACCGACTGGCCGGACAGGTTCATGAAGGTCAGCGGCTCCAGCGCGATCACCTTCTCGCCGCCGACCGTGCCTTCGGCGGTCTGGCCCTGGAAACGCTTGCGCCAGGGGCCGAAGCCGTGGCGGCGGGCGATTTCCTCCACCGCCATGAAGCCGATGTTGTGCCGGTTGCGCGCGTATTCGGCGCCAGGGTTGCCCAATCCCACCAGCAGCAGCATGGCGAACTCTCCTCATCTCGAAAAAAGCGGAAGCCGGAAACGAAACAGGGGGCCGAAGCCCCCTGTTACAACCCTCAGGCGTCGCAACCCTCAGGCGGCTTCCGGTCAGGAAGCGGCAGCCTCGGTGCTCTCGGCCTCTTCGGACTTCAGGCCCGACGGGGCGACGATCGTGGCGATCGTGAAGTCGCGGTCGGTGATGGTCGAAACAACACCCTCCGGCAGCTTCACCGAGGAGATGTGGATCGAATCGCCGACATCGTAGCCTTCGCAGGAGATCGTGATGTGCTCCGGAATGTTGCCGGCGGAGACGCTCACGTCCAGCTCGTGGCGGACGACGTTCAGGACGCCGCCGCGCTTCAGGCCCGGGGACTTCTCCTGGTCCACGAACTCGACCGGAACCTGCACATGGGTGCGGGTGTCGGCGGAGACGCGCAGGAAGTCGACGTGCAGCGGGACGTCGGTGACCGGATGGAACTGCACGTCGCGCGGCAGGACCCGGTGCGTGGCGCCGTCGACCGTAACGTCGAACAGGTGCGTGAAGAAGCCCGGCTGGTTCAGGACGCGGGTGAACGCGAACTTCTCCAGCGAAATCATGATCGGGGCCTGCTTGTCGCCGTAGATCACGGCCGGAATGCGGCCATCACGACGGGTCTGGCGGGCGGTCCCCTTGCCGGCCCGGTCGCGCGCTTCGGCGCTGAGCGGAACGATCTGCGTCATCGGATAAACTCCTTGAACGGAAAAAAGCGCCAGCCTCCAGGGGTGCTGACGCGTGGGCGCGGTGATTAAGCCATGCGGGGCGCGGCGTCAAGAAAAGAGTCCGGAATGCCCCAACATTGAAAAAGCCCTTCCCCGGGACGGGGAAGGGCTTTTCGCGTCCGGCCCGGATCGTTACGAGAACAGGCTCGACACCGAACGCTCTTCGCTGATGCGGGTGATCGCGTCGGCCAGCAGCGGGGCGATGGTGAGCTGGCGGATGTTGCGGGACACGCGCACGGCCTCGGTCGCCTGGATGCTGTCGGTGGTGACGAGCTGCTCCAGCGGGGACACGGCCACGCGGGCCACAGCGCCACCGGACAGAACGCCGTGGGTGCAATAGGCGTGGACCGACTTCGCGCCGGCGTCCATCAGGGCGACCGCGGCGTTGCACAGCGTGCCGCCCGAGTCCACGATGTCGTCCAGCAGGATGCAGCGGCGGTTCTTCACGTCGCCGATGATGTTCATCACCTCCGACACGCCGGCGCGCTCACGCCGCTTGTCGATGATGGCGAGGTCGGCATCCAGCCGCTTGGCCAGCGAACGGGCGCGCACCACGCCGCCGACGTCGGGCGACACCATCGTCACCTCGCCGATGTCCTCGAAGGTTGCGCGGATGTCCTTCTCGAACACCGGGGCGGCCATCAGGTTGTCGGTCGGGATGTCGAAGAAGCCCTGGATCTGGCCGGCGTGCAGGTCCATCGTCAGCACGCGGTTGGCGCCCGCCTGGGTGATGAGGTTGGCGACCAGCTTGGCCGAAATCGGCGTGCGCGGGCCGGTCTTGCGGTCCTGGCGCGCATAGCCGTAGTAGGGGAGGACCGCCGTGATGCGCCGGGCCGACCCGCGACGCAGGGCGTCGATGGTGACCAGCAGCTCCATCAGGTTGTCGTTGGCCGGGAACGACGTCGACTGGACCACGAACACGTCTTCGCCGCGCACGTTCTCCAGAATTTCGACGAACACCTCCATGTCGGAAAACCGGCGGATGCTCGCTTTGGTCAGCGGCACGCCGAGACAGGTGGAGATGGCCTCGGCCAGCGGACGGTTGCTGTTGCCGGCAAGCACCTTCATCGCAGTCGGCTCTCTCTGCAGGGAATAGGTTCCGGTGCGCCCGTCAGTCCCATGCCGACGCCGCCCCTTGAAAACGCGGCGGACCATAACAAAGGGTCGCCCCTATGTAAACGTTCCATCACGGGCTGTCCAAGACGCCGCAGCCATCCGGCCCTGCGATTCCCGCATGGCGCAGGCGTGGCGGCAGGCGGACGGCGCATCACCGCACCGCGAACTTCGCGAGGTGCGTTTTCATGGGCAGATCGGCCTTCGCGAAGTGGTCGAGGAACCAGAACTGCAAAAGCTCGTCCGCCTTGCCCTTCACATACCCATATTCGAAGGCCGACTCGTCGGCGTCCACCTGGCCGATGATGTCGTCCAGCAGGGCGGCCAGCCGGCGGTGCTGCGCCCGGTGCTCCTCCAGAAGCGGGTAGCGGATGGAGGCCTGAACCTGCTCCTCCCGCAGGAAATGGCGGATCGAGACGCGGCGCAGCTCGTTCAGCACGGCCAGCGCCTGCCGGCGCTCGGATTCGTCGCCCGGCAGCTGGACGAAGCGGCGGATCAACTCGTGCTGCATCCGGTGGTCGGCGTCCAGCCCGCCGTTGTCGAGCGCCATCCGTCCGCTGCGCCAATCGGCCCGGTGCGACTCCTCCTTGTGCAGATCCATCGCCATGCCGGCCTCCCTCTCCGGAACGCCCTCCCGTCGGTTGCAATCTTACCCGAAATAGGTCGTATAGCAACCAGTCAGAGGTAAGAACGATTCCGGAGCGGGGATATGCCTTTTCGCGTTCAGCCCTGCAGGACGATGGCCGACAGGCCGCGCCCATAGTCCTTCTCGCCGCGCAGGCAGGACCGGCGGTAGCTGAAGAAGCGATCCTCTTCCACCACCGTGTCATTGGGGCAGCGCTGGATGATCTCCACCCCGGCGTCGCCCAGCCGGCGGGTGACGTAGCCGGCCAGATCGAACAGGAAATGCTCGGGCCGGCGGGCCGGGGCGAAATAGTCGCGGTTGCGCGGGTCTTCCGACAGGAAGGGGGCGGGGAACTCCGGCCCGACCTCGTAGGAGCGCTGGGCGATGCAGGGGCCGACGGCGGCGACGATGCGGTTCCGCTTGGCGCCCAGTTCCACCATGCGCTCGATGGTCGCCTCCAGAACGCCGCCCTTGGCGCCCTTCCAGCCGGCGTGGGCCGCGCCGATGACGCGGGACTTCTCGTCGGCGAACAGCACCGGGGCGCAGTCGGCGGTCAGGATGCCCAGCGCGATTCCCGGACGGTCGGTCGCCATGGCGTCGGCGTGGGGCGCCTGGTCGGGCGTCCAGGGCGCGGTGACGGCGACGCAGGTCGGGCTGTGCACCTGATAGCAGGTGATGAGGCGCTCCGGCGGCACGTCCAGCCGGGCGGCGGCGCGCGCGCGGTTCTCCGCCACGGCGGCGGGGGCGTCCCCGGAGCCGAAGCCGGCGTTCAGCGAGGCGTACAGCCCCGTCGACACGCCGCCGGTGCGGGTGAAGAAGGCGTGTCGGATGTGGGTGATGTCGTTCAGCGCGCCAAGCGTAATCACGAACCCGTCCCTTTGCTGTCGCGGTCTCTTTGTTATGGACTGTTTGTCATGGACTGTGCTGCGGCGTCTTGAAACCCGCCGGATTCCCCAGGCCGGGGGAGGCGAGCGCCAGAACCTTGAAGAGGGTGCCCATTTGATCCGGCGCGATCAAGCGGGCCAGCGCCGCGTCGATGTCGGCGGCCTGCTTCGCCGTGGCGCTGCGCTTCAGCGCGGCGGCGCGCGGCTGGATGCCCAGCCGGACCAGCCAGTCGCCCTGGTCCACCGGACCGAAGCTCTCCGCCCCGCCGTCGCGCGCCGCGGCGGCGATGGCGGCGAAGTCCACATGGGCGGTCAGGTCGGCCTCGCCCGGCGCCTCCAGCACCGGAGCATAGGCGTGGCGGCGCAGCGCCTGGAGCGTGTCGCCGACCGCCGGGCCGCCGCGGTAACCGTAGTCGATCGCCAGCGCCGCGCCGGGGTGGGCGGCCAGCCGCTCGCCGATCAGCCGGGCCACCGCCTGGGAGGCAGGGGAAACCTCCACCACGCTGCCTTCCGGCGCGTCGCGAAGCCGCGGCGGGATCAGCCGGGCGCCGGCGCTGCCGAAGGCTTCCAGAACGAAGCGGAAGCGGGGTTCGTCGGCGGACGCCGCCGGGTCCAGGTCGATCAGCCGTTCGAACCAGCCGTGGCCGGTCTTCTGGACCTGACGGATGGGCAGGGCGTCGAAGAACTCGTTGGCGAGGATCAGGATGGGGCCTTCGGGGACATCCTCCAGCCGGTCGTGCCAGGTGACCGGAACCCCGGCCAGCGTCTCCCGCTGGCGGGCGCGCAGGGTCGGGCTGGTTTCCACCAGATGGACCTGCGCCGCCTCGCGGAAGGCCGGGACCACGGCGGCGGCGCGCAGCGCGTCCTGCATCAGCGTGCCGCGGCCCGGCCCCAGCTCCACCAGATGGAAGGGGGCGGGGCCGCCCAGCCGCGCCCAGGTGTCCACGCACCACAGCCCGGCCAGCTCGCCGAACATCTGGCTGATTTCCGGGGCGGTGGTGAAGTCGCCGGACACGCCGAAGGGGTCCTGGCGCATGTAATAGCCGAAGCGCGGGTGGCCCAGCGCCTCCGCCATGAAGGCGGCGACCGACAGCGGGCCGTCCATCACGATGCGGCGGGCGAGGTGATGGGCGAGGGTGTCGGGGCCTTCGGTTTTGTCCGGACCTTCGGTCATGGGGGGCCTTCCGAATTCAGACGGCGGCGGGGCGGGGACGGGCCTGGGCGACCAGCCAGACGCCGAACAGCACCATCGGCACCGACAGAAGCTGGCCCATCGTCGCCCCGACATAGAGGAAGCCGAGCTGCGGGTCGGGCTCGCGGAAGAACTCCGCGATGATGCGGGACAGGCCGTAGCCGATGAAGAAGATGCCCGACGTCATGCCGGTCCGCTCCCGCACGCCGGGTATCCGCACCAGGATGGCAAGCAGGACGAACAGCACCGCGCCCTCCAGGACGGCCTCGTAGAGCTGGCTGGGGTGCCGCGGCACCTGGAGCGGGTCGCGCGGGAACACCACCGCCCAGGACACGTCGGGCGCCGGGCGGCCGTACAGCTCGCCGTTGATGAAGTTGGCGATGCGGCCGAAGAACAGCCCGATGGGTGCCGCGGCGGCGATCAGGTCGCCGAAGGCCAGCGGCGGGATGCCCCGCTTCCAGCAGAACAGAAGGATCGCCCCCAGGACGCCGATCAGCCCGCCGTGGAAGGACATGCCGCCGTGCCAGACCATCAGCGCGTCGAGCGGGTTCTGAAGGTAGAAGGGCAGGTTGTAGAACAGCACATAGCCGAGCCGCCCGCCCAGGATGACGCCCACTACGGCCCAGGTCAGGAAGTCGTCGTAATCCTCCGCCGAGGGGCGGCCCGGCGTGCTGCGGGCCAGCGCCAGGCAGTAGCGCCAGCCCAGCACGAAGCCCGCCAGATAGGCCAGCGCGTACCAGCGGATGACGATCGGTCCGAGTTCGAACGCCACGGGGTCGATGGCGGGGAAGGCGATGGCGAGCATGCGCGGCGGGTGCCCTGTGTTGTTGTTCGTGTTGTTGTTCGTGTTGCTTCGGCGTTTCCCCCTTCGGTGGGGGAGGCTGGATCGTCAGCGGTAGGGGTCGGGCCGCGACAGGAAATCCTGAACGTAGCGGCGCACCCCTTCTTCCAGCTCGGTGAAGGGCTGGTCGAATCCGGCGGCGCGCAGGCGCTCCGTCCGCGCCTCGGTGAAATACTGGTATTTGCCCTGGAGCGCTTCCGGCATGTCGAAATACTCCACGCGCGGCTCCAGCCCCAGCGCGGCGAAGGTGGCGAGCGCCAGATCCTTGAAGCTGCGGGCCTTGCCGGTGCCGACGTTGAACAGGCCGCTGACCTGCGGGTTGTCGTACAGCCACAGCATCACGGCCACGCAGTCGTCCACATGGATGAAGTCGCGGAGCTGCCCGCCGTCCTCGAAGTCCGGGCGGTGCGACTTGAACAGGCGCGCCGGCTCTCCGGCCTTGAGCTGGGGATACAGCTTGGCGACGACGCTCATCATGTCGTCCTTGTGCCGCTCGTTCGGGCCGTAGACGTTGAAGAACTTCAGCCCGGCCCATTGCGGTGGCACGATGTCGCCCTCCGTCACCACACGGGCGACGCGGCGGTCGATCAGATGCTTGGACCAGCCATAGGCGTTCAGCGGGCGGAGCGTGGCCAGAGCCTCCGGCGACCCGTCGTCGTCGAAACCGGCGGAGCCGTCGCCGTAGGTCGCGGCGGAGGAGGCGTAGATCAGCCGCGCCCCCCGCCAGGAGCACCAGCGCCACAGGTCCAGCGTCAGCGCGACGTTGTTGGCGACGATCTTGTCCACGTCGCGCTCCGTCGTCGCGGAGATGGCGCCGAGGTGGAAGACCACGCCGATCTCCGCGGCGTGCTGGTCGAGGAAGGCCAGCGCGTTCTCCGGCGCGACGAGGGTGGCGAGTTCCCGCTTGGCGAGATTTTGCCACTTCTCCCCGTCGCCGAAGCGGTCGATCACCGCGACGTTGGTGATTCCGCGCGCGGCGAGGGCCGCCACGAGGTTCGAGCCGATGAAACCGGCCCCACCGGTGACCACGATCATGCGCTTTTCCTTGTCGCCGGACCGAAAGAAAGGACGTGCGTCCTTATAGGGTCCGGGGGGCGGGGCCGCAAGGTGGGGTGGGACGTATGGCAGGGTGATCGCGTTTGAAATCCCCTCTCCCCTCTGGGGAGAGGGTTAGGGTGAGGGGGTTGCGCTTTTGCCGGACGTACCGCCATGCGCACCCCCTCACCGGCCCTCCGGGCCACCCTCTCCCCGGAGGGGAGAGGGCTATGAATGCCAAATGTGATCATCCTGGGGCGTATGGCCCCCTTGCGGCTCTAGAAGATGCAGCCCCGGAAGGTCGCGCCGATCCTTATGCGCCCTTTCGCCGCGCCTCCTCCTCGTCCAGCAGGGCCTTGCGGGACAGCTTGCCGATCATGGTCTTGGGCAACTCGTTGCGGAACTCGACCGACTTCGGCATTTCGATGGGAGAGAGCTTGTCCTTGAGGAAGTCGATCAGTTCATCGCGGGTCAGGGTCTTGCCGTCATCGACGCGGATGTAGGCCTTCACCGTCTGGCCGCGGTACTCGTCGGGCAGCCCGGCGACCACGCATTCGGCCACGGCGGGGTGCAGGTAGATCGCCTCCTCCACGTTGCGCGGATAGACGTTGAAGCCGCTGCACAGGATCATGTCCTTGATGCGGTCCACGATATGGGTGTAGCCGTCCTCGTCCATATAGCCGACGTCGCCCGTGTGCAGGCGCCCGTCCACCAGCGTCAAGGCGGTTTCGGACGGCTTGTTCCAATAGCCCTTCATCACCTGCGGGCCGCGGATGCAGACCTCGCCGTTCTCGCCCGGGGGCAGGACGCGGCGCGGCTCCTCCAGGCTGACGATCTCGATCGTGGTGCCGGGCAGGGGCAGGCCGATGGACCCCGCCTTGTTCATGCCGGTGATCGGATTCGCCGTGGCGACCGGTGAGGATTCGGACAGGCCGTAGCCTTCCACCAGCACGCAGCCGGTGTTCCGCTCGAACGCCTCCTTCACCTCGACCGGCAGGGGCGCGCCGCCCGACAGGCAGTAGCGGATCGAGGACAGGTCGTACTTTTCCAGATGCTTATGGTGGTTGATCGCCGTGTAGATGGTCGGCACCGCCGGGAACAGGGTGGGCTTCTTGGCGTGGATGGTTTCCATCACCTGATCCAGTTCGAAGCGGGGGAGCATCACGATCTCCGCCCCGATGCGGATGCTGAAGTTCATCACCACCGTCATGGCGAAGACGTGGAAGAAGGGCAGCACGCCCAGCATCCGCTCCTGTCCCTGCCGCGCGCCGACGAACCACAGGCTGCACTGCTCGGTGTTGGCGAAGAGATTGGCGTGGGTCAGCATGGCGCCCTTCGGCACGCCGGTGGTGCCGCCGGTGTATTGCAGCACCGCCACGTCCTCCGCCGGGGCGATGGCGACCGGCTGCGGGCGCCCGTCGTTGGCGACGAGCTGGCGGAAGGACAGATGCCGGCCGTCGGAGGGGATGCGCGCGACCTCCGCCCGCTTCACGATGGGGAACAGCCAGTTCTTGGGGAAGGGCAGGATGTCGGCCATCGGGCAGATCACCAGCCGCTTCAGCCCCGATTCGGCCAGCATGCGCTCCATCTTGCCGTAGAGCACCTTCAGGTCCAGCGTGACCATCAGCTCGATGCCGCTGTCGGTGATCTGGTGGTGCAGCTCCCGCTCCGCATAGAGGGGGTTGAAGTTCACCACGATGCCGCCGGCCTTCAGGATCGCGAAATAGCAGATCACGTAATAGGGCGTGTTGGGCAGGAACAGCCCGACCCGCACCCCCTTGCCGACGCCGATGGCCTGGAAGCCCTTGGCGGCGCGGTCGACCATCCGCGCCACCTCCGCGTAGGTCGAACGCTTGCCCATGAAGTCGAGGAAGGGACGGTCCGCGAAGCGGGCCGCCGCGTCCTCCAGCAACGCGGTCATCGGCTTTACCGGAATCGGCGCGTGCCAGTCCACATCGGGCGGGTAGCCCAGCGTCCAACCTTGGTCCGGTAAGCTGCAGGCCGCATTCCCCATTTTCGTTCTCCCTCCCTTGTTTGGCCTTGGCGCCTGCTCGGGCTTCTTCTTCGGCCTTGGGCGCATTGTAGCCTTTTTTGGACTCCGTCATCCGGGGAAATGGCCCTCCGGGTGGGGGCATGACCAGGGGCGCCGGGCCGTGTGACGAAAAAATTACTCTGGAGTCCATATTTTCTATGTGACTAAATTGACGCTTGGCGAACGAACCGGCGATGTTGGGCGCCGCCGGTCCCGTTTCACCGTGCGCGCCGCGCCGAAGGGGCGGAGGGCGTCCTGGGTCGTGCCGCTGTGACGCAGCCTGCGACAGTGGGGGGAGCGGATATTTTGTATTTTCTTTAAGTGCTGCGCGTTACCATCACCGGAGCTTTCGCCCCTTCCAGGCTGACGACGATGCCTCTGTCCGGACCGTTCCGTTTCCAATCCTCCGCCGGCTTCGACCGGCGCGGCGGGAGAAACGGCGGGCTGCGCTCGGACGGCAGTTACCTCGACCGCGAATTCGGGGCCTATGTGGTGCCGGTGGTGCTGGGCCATCACCGGATCTCCAGCCGCGGCGACGACATGCTGGTGACCACGCTCGGCTCCTGCGTCGCCGCCTGCATCAACGATCCTGTGGCGCAGGTCGGCGGCATGAACCATTTCCTGCTGCCCGGTTCTCCTGCCGGCGGGGATGGCTTCGGAGTCGCCACCCGCTACGGCAGCGTGGCGATGGAGCGGCTGATCAACGACCTTCTGGAGCGCGGCGCCCGGCGGGAGCGGATGGAGGTCAAGCTGTTCGGGGCCGCCCGCGTCATTGACACCAGCCTGGACGTCGGTGCCGCCAACGCCGCCTTCGCGCTGGATTACGTGCGGCGGGAGGGGCTGGCGCTGGCCGTGCAGGATCTGGGCGGGGACAAGGGCCGGCGCGTCCATTTCTTCCCGGTCACCGGGCAGGCTTTCCGCCGCCTGCTGCGCCCCGAGACGGAGCGGGAGACGGTGCATCAGGAGATGGACTATCTCCAGGCGCTGAAGCGCACCCCCGTGGAGGGGGAGATGGAACTGTTCGACCGGCGCTGATGGTTTGTACCGGCAACGCGGTCGGATTTGACAATTCTGGCCGCCACGGCAGCCCAAAGACAACGAGATAGCCTCATGGCTTATAAACTCGCAATTTTTGACTTCGACGGGACGCTGGCCGACAGCGCTGACTGGCTGAAGGGCGTCTTCAATCAGGTCGCCAGCCGGTACGGCTTCAAACAGATCAGCGATGAGGACTTCGCTGTCCTCCGCGGCCGCGACAACCGCGCCATCATTCGCCATCTCGGCGTGCCGGCCTGGAAAATGCCGTTCATCGCCAATCACATGCGAAAGCTGGCCGGCCGTGACGCCTCAAGCATCCCGTTGTTCGATGGATCGGCCGATCTGTTGCGCGTTCTGCGTGAGCGCGGTGTGATTGTCGCGATCGTAAGCTCCAACACCGAGGAAAATATTCGACGGATTCTCGGGCCGCACAACGCTTGTTTGGTCGCGCATTACGAATGCGGCGCATCGATATTTGGGAAGGCATCCAAATTCCGCCACGTTCTGAGGCGAACCGGCGTCGGTCCCAAGGACGCCATCGCCATCGGCGATGAAACCCGCGACATCGAAGCCGCCATGCAGGCCAACATCGCTGCGGGAGCCGTGGCATGGGGATACGCGACGCCCGAACTGCTGAGTTCCCGCTCCCCCGCTCATATGTTTGAAACCATGGACGATATCGTCGCGACCCTGGCGCCTTGACTCGCCGGCATCCACGGAGCCAAATCCCGGAAACAACGAAGGCCCCCGGAGCGGGGGCCTTCGCGTTGTCGGGCAGCGTCAGTCGCGCTTCACCGTGTCGGCGTTCAGCGCCGCCTGGGCGGCGGCGAGACGGGCGATCGGCACGCGGTAGGGCGAACAGGACACGTAGTCCAGCCCGACCTTCTCGCAGAAGGCGATGGAGGCCGGGTCGCCGCCATGCTCGCCGCAGATGCCGAGCTTGATGTTCGGACGGACCTTGCGGCCACGCTCCGTGGCGATGGCGATCAGCTCGCCCACGCCGTCCTGGTCCAGCGTCTGGAACGGGTCGTGTTCCAGGATGCCCTGGCGCTGGTACTCCGGCAGGAAGGCGCCGGCGTCGTCGCGCGACAAGCCGAAGGTCGTCTGGGTCAGGTCGTTGGTGCCGTAGGAGAAGAACTCCGCCGTCTCCGCGATCTCACCGGCCTTCAGGGCGGCGCGCGGCAGCTCGATCATGGTGCCGACCATGTATTCGAAGCTGACGCCGGTCGAGTCCATGACCTCCTTGGCGACGCGGTCCACGACGGCCTTGAGGATGTCCAGCTCCTTCTTCGTGCAAATGAGCGGGATCATGACCTCCGGCATCACCGTCTCGCCCGTGGTCTTGGAGACCTCGGCGACCGCGCTGAAGATGGCGCGGGCCTGCATCTCGTAGATCTCGGGGTAGGTGATGCCCAGGCGGCAGCCGCGATGGCCCAGCATCGGGTTCGCCTCGTGGAGCTGCACCACGCGGTGGTTCACCTTGAGCAGGTCGGTGCCGGTGGCCTTGGCGACCTCCGCCATCTCCGCCTCGGTGTTGGGCAGGAACTCGTGCAGCGGCGGGTCGAGCAGGCGGATGGTCACCGGCAGGCCCGACATGATGGTGAACAGATCGACGAAGTCCTTCTTCTGGAAGGGCTCCAGCTTCGCGAGCGCGGCGCGGCGGCCGGCCTCGTTCTCCGCCAGGATCATCTCGCGCACCGCCAGGATGCGGTCCGGGTCGAAGAACATGTGCTCGGTGCGCGACAGGCCGATGCCCTCCGCGCCGAACTTCCGCGCGGTGCGGGCGTCCAGCGGGGTTTCCGCGTTGGTGCGGATCTTCATGCGGCGCAGCGAATCGGCCCAGCCCATCAGCGTGGCGAAGTCGCCCGACAGCTCCGGCTGGATCGTCGGCACTTCACCCAGCATCACCTCGCCGGTCGAACCGTCGATGGTGACGATGTCGCCTTCCTTGATGGTGATGCCGCGGACCGACATGGTCTTGGACTTGTAGTCCACCCGCAGATCGCCGGCACCCGACACGCAGGCGCGGCCCATGCCGCGGGCCACCACGGCGGCGTGGCTGGTCATGCCGCCGCGGGTGGTCAGGATGCCTTCGGCGGCATGCATGCCGTGGATGTCGTCGGGCGAGGTCTCGATCCGGACCAGGATCACCTTCTCGCTGGCAGCGGCCCGCCGCTCGGCCATGTCCGCGGAGAACACCACCTTGCCGGAGACCGCGCCGGGCGATGCCGGCAGGCCCTTGCACAGGATGGTCTTCTCGGCCTTGGGGTCCAGCGTCGGGTGGAGCAGCTGGTCCAGCGAGGCGGGATCGACCCGGAGCACTGCCTCGTCCTCGGTGAGGATGCCGGCCTGGGCCATCTCCACCGCGATCTTGAGCGCCGCCTGGGCGGTGCGCTTGCCCGTGCGGGTCTGCAGGACGAACAGCTTGCCCTTCTCGATGGTGAACTCGATGTCCTGCATCTCGCGGTAATGCGATTCCAGCGTCCGGAACAGCGCCGTGAGCTCGGTGAAGGACTGCGGCAGCACCTCCTCCATGGACGGCAGGTCGTTGCCGTCCTGCTCGCCCATCTTGCGGGTGAGCGGCTGCGGCGTGCGGATGCCGGCCACCACGTCCTCGCCCTGGGCATTGACCAGGAACTCGCCGTAGAGCGCCTTCTCTCCGGTGGAGGGATTGCGGGTGAAGGCGACGCCGGTGGCCGAGGTCTCGCCCATGTTGCCGAACACCATCGACTGGATGTTGACGGCGGTGCCCCAGCTTTCGGGGATGTCGTGCATGCGGCGATAGAATTTCGCCCGGTCGTTCATCCAGCTGGCGAAGACCGCGCCGATCGCGCCCCACAGCTGGTCATTGGGATCCTGCGGGAAGGGCTGACCGAGCCGGTCCTCGACCACCGCCTTGTAGTCAGCGACGACCTTCTCCCAGTCCCTGGCCGTCAGGTCGGTGTCCACGGTGACGCCGAGACGGTCCTTGTGGTCGTCCAGCACCTCCTCGAAGTCGTCGTGGCTGAGGCCCAGAACCACGTTCGAATACATGGTGATGAAGCGGCGGTAGCTGTCGAGGGCGAAGCGGCGATCGCCGCTGAGGGCGG
>JAEYPE010000245.1 GCA_023411035.1 Pseudomonadota bacterium | reverse complement strand
CTGGTACCTGTCTGGCTGGGTCGGCGCCTATCTGAACCGCCAGGGCTATTACTCCGCCGTGCTCGACACCGCGAAGGAGCACATGTCGCCGGACGAGTGGGCCTTCTGGATGGAAGGCCAGCCGGCCAAGACCGACATCCTCAGCCCCGAAGGCAAGGTGATGGAAAAGGCCGGCGCGGTGCGCGACGGCGGTTCGTTCAAGGACCGCATGGGCCGCGTCGCCTGCTGGAACGCGGTGATGGACGAGGACCGCTACATGGTCCGCAAGTGGAACGAGTTCATCGCGGCGTAAGGCGATCGGCCCCACCCTCCCGCTATCGCATTTGAGATCCCCTCTTCCCTCTGGGGAGAGGGTTAGGGTGAGAGGGTTGCGCTTGTGCCGAACACGCCTCTATGCGCAACCCCCTCACCGGCCCTGCGGGCCACCCTCTCCCCAGAGGGGAGAGGGGATCTCAAATGCGATAGCGGGAGGGTTGGGGAGGGGCCGACGTTACGCCGCGATGAACTCGTTCCACTTGCGGACCATGTAGCGGTCCTCGTCCATCACCGCGTTCCAGCAGGCGACGCGGCCCATGCGGTCCTTGAACGAGCCTCCGTCGCGCACCGCGCCGGCCTTTTCCATCACCTTGCCTTCGGGGCTGAGGATGTCGGTCTTGGCCGGCTGGCCCTCCATCCAGAAGGCCCACTCGTCCGGCGACATGTGCTCCTTCGCGGTGTCGAGCACGGCGGAGTAATAGCCCTGGCGGTTCAGATAGGCGCCGACCCAGCCCGACAGGTACCAGTTGATGTATTCATAGGCGGCGTCCAGCTCCAGCCCGCTCAGATGCTTGGCGATGCCGAGGCCGCCGCCCCAGGCGCGGTAGCCTTCCTTCAGCGGCTGGTAGACGCAGGGGATGCCCTTGGCGCGCACGGCGGCCACGGCGGGCGACCACATCGACTGGATGATGACCTCGCCCGACGACATCAGGTTCACGCTCTCGTCGAAGGTCTTCCAGAAGGCGCGGAACTGGCCGGCCTTCTTGGCCTCGGTCATGATCCTGATGGTCTTGTCGATCTCCTCCTTGGTCATGTTGCCCTTGTCGCCGTACTTCACCTCGCCCATGGCTTCGCAGACCATGGCGGCGTCCATGATGCCGATGGAGGGAATGTTCAGGATCGACGCCTTGCCCTTGAAGGCCGGGTCCAGCAGGTCCGTCCAGCTGGTGATCGGACGGCCCACCAGATCGGGGCGGATGCCCAGCGTGTCGGCGTTGTAGATGGTCGGGATCAGCGTCATCCACTGGGTGGCCGATTTGGCGAACTTGGTGCTGTCCTTGCCTTCCACGAAGCCGACGGTGTGCGGCGCGGTGCCCTGGGCGACGGCGCTTTCCGGGGTCAGCCGGCCGTTGACGAAGATCGGGACGATCTTGTCGAAGTTCTTGATCTTGCCGACGTCCATCGGCTGCATCACGCCCGCCGGGAAGACCTTCTTGCAGATCCAGTATTCGATGTCGGCGATGTCGTAGGACTTCGGCTGGGTCACCGCGCGCTGGGCCACCGCGTCGCTGTCGAGCGCGGTCATCTGAAGTGTGAAGCCCAGATCCTCCTTCACCTTGTCGGCGACGGCGTTCAGGTTCGACACGCCGGTGCCGAACTGGCGCAGCGTGACGTTCTTGATGTTCTGCGCCCAGATGGTGGGGAAGCCGGTGATCGCCCCGGACCCGATCGCGACACCCGCCGCGGCGGCGGTGCCCTTCAGCAGCGTGCGGCGGCTGACGCCCTTGGTGGTCCCGGCGGAAAGGGGCGAGCCGGTGCGCGTCTCGGTCATGCTGTGCCTCCAGTTTGGTCGGTCGGTTTGCGGGGGATGGATCAGGAAACCAGGGGGTGGACGTCGCGCGCCTTCCAGCCCGCGGTCACGCGGTCGCCGATGGAAAGCGGGGCGTCGTAGAAACGGGATTCGTCGAGCACGACGGCGAAGTCGTCGGTGCCGGGCACGTCGAGCGTCAGGTGGACGGACGCGCCGTGATACTCCAGCGCGCGGACGGTGCCCTCGACACGGTGTTCAGCGCCGTCCGGCTGGCCCAGAAGGATGCGGTCGGCCCGCACGGCCCAGCGGCCCGCGGAGTCCGCCACCACGTTGTGGCCGCCGATGAAACGGGCGACGAAGGCGGTGCGCGGCTGGTTGAACACCTCCCGCGGGGGGCCGGCCTGCTCGATCCGGCCCTGGTTCATCACCACCACGAGGTCGGCCAGGGCCATCGCCTCGGTCTGGCTGTGGGTGACATGGACGAAGGTGATGCCAAGCTCGGTGTGCAAGCGCTTCAGCTCCTCCCGCATGCGGATGCGCAGGAAGGGGTCGAGTGCCGACAGCGGCTCGTCCAGCAGCAGCACGCCAGGCCGGGTGATCAGCGCGCGGGCGAGCGCCACGCGCTGTTGCTGGCCGCCGGAAAGCTGGGCGGGCAGCCGGTCCGCGTAGCGCGCCATGTCCACGAGATCCAGCATCTCCCGCGCGCGGCGGCGTCGCTCGTCCTTGGCGACGCCCTTCATCTTCAGGCTGAAGGCGACGTTGTCGGTGCAGTCCAGATGGGGGAACAGCGCGTAGCTCTGGAACATCATGGCGGTGCCGCGGCGGGCCGGCGGTTCTCCGTTCATCACCTTGTCGCCGATCAGCAGGTCGCCGTCGGAGATGTCCTCATGCCCGGCGATCATGCGCAGCGTGGAGGTCTTGCCGCAGCCGCTGGGGCCGAGCAGGCAGCAATAGGCGCCGGCGGCGATGCGCAGGTCGATCCCGTCCACGGCGACGGTGGAGCCGTAGGACTTGCGCAGCTTCACCAGCTCGACGGTCGATCCTGCGGTCATGACCTTCTCCAATTTTGTGCACAATCCGTGAGGCCGGTTGCGGCTGTCGAGGATGTCCGCAAGTTCCATGCCAATGTAGGAATGGCGGAA
Organism: Pseudomonadota bacterium; assembly: GCA_023411035.1. Lineage (GTDB taxonomy): Bacteria > Pseudomonadota > Alphaproteobacteria > Azospirillales > Azospirillaceae > Azospirillum. Next base: position 7,680 of record JAEYPE010000245.1, on the reverse strand, counting down.
TCCTGCGGCTTTTCGGCGGTGGAAATTAGCGATTGGTCAGGATTTCGGCGCTGTGGCGCAAATTTGTGCATGGGTGGGCTGTGCACATTGCATGGGCAGGGCGCAATGGCTGCTTTTCGCCGCTGGTCCGTTTTGTGCACAATCCGCGGCGATGATTCGAACAGTGCCTGTGTCATGATGAAGACTGTCCTGAGCGCGTCCCGCCGCGCCGTCCGGGGGCGGGGTGAGGGGGTGGAAGCCCGCATCGTCCGCAGCATCGGCGAGGCCATCGCCGACCGACGCCTGCCGCCCGGCACCAAGCTGACCGAGGAGATTTTGGCGGAGGTGTTCGGCGTCAGCCGGGAGCGGGTGCGCAAGGTTCTGCTCCTGCTCTCGCAGCGGCGGGTGGTGACCCTGATCCCCAACCGCGGGGCCTTCGTCGCCAAGCCCACCGCGCGGGAGGCGCGCGAGGTGTTCGAAGCCCGCCGCGTGATCGAGCGCGCCGTGGTCGAGGCGCTGGAACGCACACCCCGCCCCCTGCCGGAGGAGATGTCGGCCAAGCTGTCCGCCCATCTGGCGCGGGAGGAGGAGGCCGACCGGGCCGGCGACCGCATGGCGTTGATCCGCCTGTCGGGGCAGTTCCATCTTCTGCTGGCCGACTTCGCCGGGAACGCGACGCTGGCCGGCATCCTGGCCGACCTGATCGACCGTTCCGGCCTCGCCATCGCGGCGTTCGAGCGGCGGTCGTCCCATTCCTGCTCCGCCACCGAGCACCGGAGGTTCGTCGAGGCGCTGGAATCCGGCCCGCCGGGCGAGGCGGTGCGCCTGATGATGGAGCATCTCGACGAGGTGGAGCGTCAGCTCGACCTCGACCTGCGACCGGATGGCGCGGTCGATCTGAAATCCGTTTTCGCGGATCGCACGTAAAAAGCTGTCCGAACGGTTGGAGGATAGTCCGGCCCTATCGCACGCATAGGGACAAAGGTCTGCTTCCGATGGGTTCGGCTCGCTATTATGCTGCCCGCCGCGACTTCGAGGTGACCGACATCATGCTGCCCATCCCCAAGCCCACCGACCATCCGCCGGTTCCCGCGCGCCCCGTCGGTGTGCTGCTGATGAATCTGGGAACGCCGGAGGCGACCGATTACTGGTCGATGCGCCGCTATCTGAAGGAATTCCTGTCCGACCCCCGCGTGATCGAGGTGCCGAAGGCGGTCTGGTGGCCGATCCTGAACGGCATCATCCTGACCGTCCGGCCCGGCAAGAGCGGCCATGCCTACAAAAGCATCTGGAACGAGGATCGGAACGAAAGCCCGCTGAAGACCATCACCCGCGCCCAGACGGAGGGCGTGGCGGCGGCGCTGGCGGCGCGGCACGGCGGGGCGGTGGTGGTGGACTGGGCCATGCGCTACGGCCAGCCGGCGGTCGGCCCGGCCATCGAGCGGCTGAAGGCCCAGGGCTGCGACCGCATCCTGCTGTTCCCGCTCTATCCGCAATATTCGGCGACCACCACGGCCACGGCGAACGACCAGGCGTTCCGCAAGCTGATGGCGATGCGCTGGCAGCCGGCGGTCCGCACCGTCCCCGCCTATCACGACGAGCCGGGCTACATCGAGGCGCTGGCGCGGTCGGTGGAGCGGCACATCGCGGCGCTGGACCACACGCCGGACGTGCTGTTGGCGAGCTTCCACGGCCTGCCGCAAGCCTATCTGGACCGCGGCGACCCCTATCACTGCTTCTGCGTGAAGACCACGCGCCTGCTGGCGGAGCGGCTGGGCTGGGAGCCGGGGCGCGTGCGGCACAGCTTCCAGTCGCGCTTCGGCAAGGCCGAGTGGCTGAAGCCCTACACCGACAGAACGGTGGAGGAACTGGCCCGCGCCGGCAAGACGAAGATCGCGGTGATCGCGCCGGGCTTCTCCGCCGACTGCGTGGAGACGCTGGAGGAACTCCGCTTCCTGGTGAAAGACGCCTTCATGGCCGCGGGCGGCGAGCGTTTCACCTACATCCCCTGCCTGAACGACGATCCGGACCACATCGCTTTTCTGGCCGACATCGTGGAACGGGAACTGGGCGGCTGGATCGATGGCGCGGGGGCGATGACGGCCCGCGAAGCGGAAGGCCGGATCACTGCCTGATTTGTCGGGACCGCATTGGCCGGACCGCACAGGCGGAAAGGGCGGGTTGCCGCTGCGGCAGGGCTTGCCCATCCTACCTGACGGACCAAACGGAATACGGTCGGGAGGATGCTGGCGATGCGGCGTATGATTCGGGCGGTGGCCGCCCTTGCGCTTGGCGCGCTGCTGACGGCGGGAAGCGCCGCGGCGGCGGACAAGGTCCGTGTCGGTTCGAAGCTGGACGCCGAAAGCGGCTTGCTCGGCACCATGATCCTTCAGGTGCTGGAGGCCAACGGCATCCCGGTGGAGAACAAGCTCCAGCTTGGCCCCACCCGGATCGTGCGCAGCGCCCTGCTGGCCGGGGAGATCGACATCTATCCGGAATACACCGGCAACGGCGCCTTCTTCTTCAACATCGACAGCGACCCGGCCTGGAAGAACGCCGCCGCCGGCTATGAGACGGTCAAGCAGCTCGACCGGGACAAGCACAACATCGTCTGGCTGGCCCCGGCGCCCGCCAACAACACCTGGGCCATCGCGCTCCGCCGCGACGTGGCCGCGCCCAACAACCTCGCCACCATGGAGGACTTCGCCCGCTGGGCCGGTGCGGGCGGTGCGGCGAAGCTCGCCGCCTCGGCGGAGTTCGTGGAAAGTCCGGCGGCGCTGCCTTCCTTCCAGAAAGCCTATGGTTTCACCCTGAAGCCCGATCAGATCCTGGTGCTGGCCGGCGGCGACACGGCGGCGACCATCCGGGCGGCGGCGGAAGGCACGTCCGGCGTCAACACGGCCATGGTCTACGGCACGGACGGCGCCATCGCCGCGCTGGACCTCGTGGTCATGAAGGACACCAAGGGCGCGCAGATGGTCTATGCGCCGGCCCCGACCATCCGCGACGGCGTGCTGGACGCCCACCCGAAGATCCGGGACCTGCTGGACCCGGTGTTCGCTTCCCTGGACACCGAGACCCTGCGCGGGCTGAACGCCAAGATCGCCGTGGAGGGGCAGGACGCGCGGACGGTCGCCACCACCTATCTGAAGTCCAAGGGATTTCTGAATTGACGGCTTTTTGAACGGGCGGGATGGTCGGCGTCCGCCTCATCCACAACCGCGTCGCGCTGCTGCTCGCCGCCGTCACCGTGGCGGCGGCGCTGGCCCTGCCGTTCCTCGGCTTCGCGCCGAACCGGCTGCTGTCGGGGAAGGGCATCACATTGGGCGCGGCGGCGGGGGCCGGTTGGAGCGGGGCGGCGCTGCTGCCGGTGGCCGCGCTGATGGCCGTGCCCTTCCTGCGCGCCGGACGGGTGGTGAATGTCGTCTACACCGGGGCGGGCGTGCTGGCGGCGGCGGGGCTGGTCTGGCTTGCCGGGCAGCACGCGGCATTGCTTGCCGAGACGGCGGCTCCGGCGGCGCGGACCTCCTTCGGGGCGGGCTTTTGGGTGATGGAGGCGGCGGCGCTGCTGGCCGTGCTGGACGGGGTGCGGCGGCTCGGGCTGGGTCCGGTCGGGAGGATCGCCGTGGGGGCGCTGACGGCGGCGCTGATCGGCGGGCAGTTCGCCGCAGGGCATCTCGACCAGCTTTCGATCATGAAGGAATACGCGAACCAGCGGGACGTCTTCGCCGCCGCCGTGCTGCGCCACGCGGCCCTCGTCGCGGCGGCGCTGGTGCCGACGCTGCTGATCGGGGTGCCGCTGGGGGTGCTGGCGCAGCGGTCGCCCGCCGTGGGGCGGCTGGTCTTCCCAGTGCTGAACGTCGTGCAGACGATCCCGTCCATCGCGCTGTTCGGGCTGCTGCTGGCGCCGCTGTCGGCGATGGGATTCGGCGGGGTGGGGCCGGTTCCCGCGGTGATCGCGCTGACGCTCTATTCGCTGCTGCCCATCGCGCGCAACACCGCGGCGGGGCTGGCCGGCGTGCCGGACCCGGTGCGGGAGGCCGCGCGGGGCATGGGCATGATGCCGCGCCAGATCTTCTGGCGGGTGGAGGTGCCGCTGGCGTTGCCGGTGCTTCTGTCCGGCCTGCGGATCACGCTGGTGCAGGCGGTCGGGCTGGCGGCGGTGGCGGCGCTGATCGGCGCCGGCGGGCTGGGGGCCATCATGTTCCAGGGGCTGTTCGCCAACGCGCTGGATCTCGTGCTGCTGGGGGCGGTGCCGGTGATCCTGATGGCGGTCGCCGCCGACGCGGCGCTGAAGCTGGCATCGGCGCTCGCCCTCTCGATGGCCGGGAGGCCGGTCGCGTGATCGCGTTCGACGGGGTGACCAAGCGGTTCGGCGGGTGGACCGCGGTGGACGATGTGTCCTTCACCGTGGCGGCGGGGGAGTTCCGCGTGCTGATCGGGCCGTCCGGCTCCGGCAAATCCACGGTCCTGAAGATGATCAACCGCTTGATCGCGCCCGACGCCGGCACCATCCGCGTCGACGGCGAGGACATCGCCCGCCTGAAGCCCGAAGCGCTGCGCCGGCGCATGGGCTACGTCATCCAGGACGTTGGGCTGTTCCCGCATTGGACGGTGGAGCGCAACATCGCCACCGTGCCGGACCTGCTCGGCTGGCCCAAGGCGCGGGTGCGCGACCGGGTGACGGCGTTGCTGACCCTTCTGAACCTCGACCCGGAGCGCCACCGAGGCGCCTACCCGCACCAGCTATCCGGCGGGCAGCGGCAGCGCGTCGGCGTGGCCCGCGCGCTGGCGGCGGAGCCGCACATCCTGCTGATGGACGAGCCGTTCAGCGCGCTCGACCCCATCACCCGCGGGACCTTGCAGGCGGAAATGGCGGCGATCCACAAGGCGACCGGCACCACCATCGTCTTCGTCACCCACGATATGGACGAGGCGCTGCGGCTCGCCAGCCAAGTCGCCGTTCTGGATCGCGGACGTCTGGCGCAGACCGGCACGCCGCTGGAGTTGCTGACCTGCCCCGCCGACGCCACGGTGCGCGATCTGGTGGGGCGCGAGGATTGGGGACTGAAGCGGCTGGCGGTGGAAACGGTGGCGGAGCGCCTGCGGGCCGGCGAGTCCGCGCCGGGCGATCCCCTGCCAGCGGGCGTATCCCTGCGCCACGCCCTGGCCGAGATGGTGGCGCGGGGCACCGACCGGCTGCCGGTGGTGGACGGGCAGGGGCGCCCGGCGGGCGTTCTTCACCTCGCCGATCTCGTGCGCTCGCCGGACCGGTCATGAGCGGCGTCGGAAGCCTTACGGCCCGGCGTCTTCTGACAGACCGGCTGGTTCTGGGCCTGCTGGCGCTGACGGTGCTGGTGTTCGGCATGCCGGCGCTGAAGCCGCTGTTCGGCGCGGCCTTTCCGGCGCTCGACCGGCCCATGTACGAAGCCGACAGCTTCCCGGCGCTGACGCTGGACCATCTGGCACTGGTCGGCGCGTCCACTCTGGCCGCCGTCATTTTGGGCGGGGCGGCGGGCATCGCGGTGACGCGGCCCTTCGGGGCGGAGTTCCGCGGCATCCTGGACGCCGTGGCCGCCATGGGCCAGACCTTTCCGCCGGTGGCGGTGCTCGCCGTCTCGGTTCCCGTGCTGGGCTTCGGCCCGGCCCCGGCGCTGATCGCGCTGACCCTCTACGGGCTGCTGCCCATCGTGGAGAACACGGTGGCCGGCCTGGAATCGGTGCCGGACCCGGTGCGGGAGGCGGCGCGCGGGCTGGGCATGGGACCGGGCGAAATGCTGTGGCGGGTGGACCTGCCGCTGGCCGCCCCGGTGATCCTGGCCGGGGTGCGGACGGCGGCGGTCATCAACCTGGGCACCGCGGCCATCGCCTCCACGGTCGGGGCGAAGACGCTCGGCCTGCCGATCATCGTCGGGCTGAACGGCTCCAACCCCGCCTACGTCATCCAGGGGGCGGTGATCGTCGCGGCTCTGGCGGTGGTGATGGACGCGGGGTTCGACCGGCTGGCGGCGCTGCTCACCCGCTGGAGGCACGGCGTCGCCTGACCGTATCGCTTATAGCCGGGCTTGCACGAAACCTCCGTCCGCGGCGGGACCCGGAGCCCGACGCGGACGGGTTCCGGGTCACTGCGGCGGGGTTACTGCGGCGGGATGCGCAGGACCTGTCCGGGATAGATCTTGTTCGGGTCCGTCAGCATGGGCTTGTTCGCCTCGAAGATGGCCGGGTAGCGGTTCGGGTCGCCGTAGACCTTCTTGGCGATGGCGGACAGCGTGTCGCCCTTTTCCACGGTGTGGAACCGCGTCTGGCTGGCCGGCTGCTCCTGCGGCGGCATCGTCGGCTGGTCCTGATTGGCGCTGATGACCGCCGTCTGGTCGTCCACCCGCGACACCCCCTTCACGTTGCCCAGCGCCACCGCGATCTTCTCCTTCTCCTCCTGCGAGGCGGTGCTGCCGCGGACGGTCACGGTGTCGTCGGCGACCTGGATGTCCAGCCCGTTCGTGGGCAGGCCGACCTGCGTGAGATGGGCCTTCAGCGCGTCGGCGGTCGGAGTGTCGGCGTCGCCCACTTTTTCGCCATGATCGCGGCGGAAGAAATCGAACAGGCCCATGGTGTCCTCCCTTCGTTGATCCGATCCCGGACAACACCCCAGAGGCCCGCAGGTTTCCGCGCGGAGGAGGGAGAGCGGAACGCCGGGTTTCGCAGCCGCGTTCCACGCCCCAAGTAAGGCCATGGAGAGTGAAGCCGAAAGCGGAGCGGGTCTTCCCGCTCCCGCGCAAAGGAGCCGCCGATGCCCCCGTCCGAAGACTGGCGGATTCCGCCGCAGTTCCAGCCCGATCCGGATGATCTGGCCTATGACCTGGACCGGGCGCTGTCCGCCGTGGTGGGCCTGCGCGCCAGCATCCCGGACGACGCCTACACCGCCGACGTGCTGGGAACGGAGCGGGCCGGGCAGGGCGCCGTGATCCGCGAGGATGGCTTGGTCCTGACCATCGGCTATCTGATCGCGGAGGCCGATGACGTCTGGCTGACCACCCACGACGGGCGGGCGGTGCAGGCCCATGTGGTGGCCTACGACCACACCACCGGATTCGGGCTGGTGCAGGCGCTGTCGCCGCTGGGCACGCCCGCGCTGATGCTCGGCTCCTCGCGCCATATGCAGTTGGGGGACCCGGTGGTGGTGGCCGGGGCCGGCGGGCGCGAACGGTCGCTGACCGCGCGGGTTGTCGCCCGGCAGGAGTTCGCCGGCTATTGGGAATACATGATCGACGACGCGCTGTTCACCCTGCCGGCCCATCCGAACTGGGGCGGCACGGCGATGCTGGGGGCGGGGGGCGAGTTGCTGGGCATCGGCTCCCTCCAGCTCCAGTACCGGGCTGAGGAGGAGCGCGTCCTGCCGCTGAACATGAACGTGCCGATCGACCTGCTGAAGCCGATCCTCGACGACCTGATGACCCGTGGGAAGGTCAGCGGCCCGCCGCGCCCCTGGCTCGGACTCTACGCCACGCAGGACGAGCGGGAGCGTGTGGTGCTGGTCGGGCTGGCTGGCGACGGGCCGGCCCAGCGGGCGGAGCTGCGTGCTGGCGACGTGGTGCGCGCGGTGGCCGGGCAGCCGGTGGGCTCGCTGGCCGACTTCTACCGCGCCCTGTGGAATCTCGGCCCGGCGGGCGTGGACGTGCCGCTGACCCTGGAGCGGGAGGGCGA
>JAEYPE010000128.1 GCA_023411035.1 Pseudomonadota bacterium | reverse complement strand
CTGCGAGATGCCGCGGTGCGGGCGCAGCCGGGAGCGCAGCAGCGACCCGAAGCCTTCGATGGTGTCGACGTGGACCTCGCAGAAGCCATCACCATCGTCGTCGCGCGCGTACTCGCCGCGGGCATGGATGTTGTATTCGTCGGTATGGATCAGGGTGCCGGTGACGACCGTGGCTTCGATGATTGGCTGGATCGTCGCTTGCTGAACGTTGGCCCGCATGTGCAGGACCACTTCGCCGCCGCGCTGGATCAGACCGGGGATCGGCGGCTTCTCCTTCTCCAGGGTGCCGCGGCCACGCTCGCCCTCCAGCCGGCGCCGCCGGGGTCCGGGCGACGAGGCCGGTGCGCAAGCGTTCGGTCATCGCCTGCACGTCGTCTTCGTTCAGTTCCAACTTCTGGGCAATCTGCCGGTTCGACCGGTTGAGGCCCATGACGTACAGGCAGAGCACCGACACCCGTAGCGGCTGGTGGTGGCCGGCCGGCACGGTGCCGGTCAGATCGTCGAAGCGGCTCTGGCCGTCCTTGCACCGATAGCGCGGGCGATACCGTTGCGTGTCCTCATAGCCATGGCGAGCCACCGGGAGGCTGGCGCAAGGCGGACAGCGCACGCCCTCCGGCCAGCGATGCTGACGGACCAAGGCGTAGCACTTGGCGTCGGCGGGCAAAGCGGAAAGGTTCACCAGGGTGGCCGACGGCATCGGAGCCCCCATGTTCGCGGGCGTTTCCCCCTCAAAGGCGCCCGGCGCTCTCCGTCTCACCTCGCGCCAGCCTGTCACCACCCCGGAACCCCGGAGGAGCCTTCCGATATATAGGGAAGCTATACAGTAACCTGGGCGATGGGGAAGACCACCCGTCCCGCATAGCCCCAGGCCAATCGCAACGCTCCACCGGGCGCCCGGTCAGTCCACCAGTTCCCAGTCGAGCGTGGACACGACGCGGACGGTCTTGTCGATCTGCCGGCTTTCCATGATGCCGGGAGCCTCGTCGCGGGCGAGGATCTGAAACAGCCCCTGATTGGCGCGCCGGATGCCGCCCAGCGTCGCACCGCTGTCCGCGGCGAACTGGGCCGCTGCCTCGCGTGCCTTGGCCGTCGCTTCGGCGATCATCTCGGTCTTCACGTCGTTCAGCCGCGTGAACAGAAAATTGGGGCCGGAGCCCATGCCCGGCTCCCCGCCCAGAGCCACGCCCTGATCCAGCAACTCCGCCAGATTCTGGCTGGCGCGGTCCACCCGGTCCACGTCCGGGCTGCGGATCATCAGGGTGCGGGTCAGGATGTAGCGCTGATCCGCCGGACCCTGGCGGTAGGCTTGGGCCAGCAGGTCCACGAGATCGAGCGAGCGCGAGACCACGGCATCGGCACCCAGCCCATGGCGCTCCAAGAAGGCCAAAACGGCCCTCTCGTCCGCCGCCGTCTTCGCCTGCACGGCGGAGAGATCGTCGCCGGTGGCAACGAAGCGCAAAGGCCAGAGCGCGAGGTTCGCCTTGACCTCGCGCTCGGCGGAGCCCTTCACGGTGACGAAGCGGTCGGCCAGCCGGACCTGAGCGACCTCACGCCCCGCCGACCAGCCCGCCGCCGCGATCCCGACGGCGAGCAGCGCCGCCGCGGCCAACGCCGTCCGGTTTCCGATCATGCCAACCTCCTTCGTCGCCCGTCACAGAGGATGATGGAGGATTATGGCGAAGCTCCGGCCGGACATCCTTATTTCCAAGACATCCTTATTTCCAGACATCCTTATTTAAAGAGCGGTCACACCACCGTCAGCCAGACGCACAGCAGGGCATAGGCAACGGGGAAGACCACCAGCGACCACCGGTCGAGCAGCAGCGACTTGGCGGCGTCTCGCTCGTAGAGCATCAGCGACACCGCGCTCTGCATCAGGCTGAGGAAGATCATGCCCATGGAGGCGAGGTTGACCCGGTCGGACAGGGTGAAGCCGCTGCTGTGCGGCAGATCGGCTGCGATGACGAAGTAGCTCGCCACCACCGCGAACAGCGCGCCGATGCCCAGGCCGAAGCGGGGGTCGAGGTCCACCGGCTTCACCATGAAGGCCAGGAAGGCCACCACCGACGAGATGAAGATCGTCGAGAAGGTCTTGATGTAATAGATCGAATCCGGCCGCTCCAGGGCGACCGAATGGGTGTAGCGGGAGTAGACGGACTCGTGGTTCTTCGGCAGCGTGATGTCGCCGTAGTTGGTGCGGTAGCGGTGCTCCACCACGTTGACCTTGCTGTCCGTCAGATCGTAGCCGGAAACGCCGACGTCGGGATCGACCATGCTGTTTTCGGTGTCCGCCACATAGACGATCCTGTCGGCCGTCCAATCGCTGTCCTCGATTTCCAGTTGGATGGTCTGGCTGTCCAGCGGAAAGCGGCTGACGTCCCAGGGCTGGTTCAGAACGGCCTGCACGCGCGCCTGCCCGTAATTGGTGTCCTTCAGCTTGCGGATCGGCGTCGGCGTCCGGGATTCGATCCGCCCGTTCATCAGCTCGAAGCTTTCCAACGGGTTGATCGTATCGTCGTCCCAGCGGAACCAGACGTAGAAGTCCACATTCACCTGATTTTCGCGAAGGTTCACCCCGGTGATCTGGTTGACGTAGGTGCCGACCACCACTTTGGCCGGTTCGGCCTTCTGGGCCGCCGCCGGCAGGCTGGTCAGCAGGATGGCGAGGAACGCCAGCGCGATCCGCATCATGTGAAGTTTCCTTTCCTGTCCGGTGTCAATGCGCGTGGCTCTTTTTGATCAGAACGTCCATGGTCGCCAGCAGCACGCCGGAGATCACGAAGGTGATGTGGATGGCCACCAGCCACATCAGGTCGCGGTCGGAGAGCTCGGACACATTCATGAAGGCCTTGAGAATCTGGATGGAGGAAATCGCCACGATGCTGGCGATCAGCTTCACCTTCAGCGCGCTGAAATCCAGTTTGCCCATCCACTCCGGACGGTCGGCGTGGCTTTCGACGTCGATCTTCGACACGAAATTCTCGTAGCCGCTGAAGATCACCATCAGGACGAGGTTGCCGATCATCGTCAGATCGACCAGCCCCAGCACGATCAGGATGATGTCGCTTTCCTTGCCGCCCATCAGACGGGGCAGCGCGTGCATAAGCTCCAGCGCGAAACTCCAGCCGATCATCAGCAGCGCGGCCACCAGACCGACATAGAGCGGGGCAAGGAGCCACCGGCTCTGGAACATCACCCGCTCCAGGAAATGCTCGGCCCGGCGGCTCGAACGCCGACGACCACCATCGCTGGGCTGAACGGGGACATTGCCGGCCTGCGCCGACGGTTTCGTCTGGGTCATGACTTGCTCGCCAATGTGATGTCGCCACGGATTTGGCCGATCTTCCGGCCGTCGATCTGGTGCTGGTAGGTCATCTGCAACTGGTCGAAGGCCAGCGAGATGGTCTCGATCCCGTTGCTGCTGTCGTCATCGTCGATGGACAGCTCGTATTCGGTGATCTGCGTGTTCTTCAGGACGATGGTCAGGTACGGTGCGGCGAAGATGTCGCTTTCGCCGAACTCGCCCCCTTGCAGGGTGGCGAAGGTCCGGAAAAAGTGGAGCGTCGCCGTGACGTCCTTCTTCTGCGGATCGAAGGCCGCCTGCATCAGCTTGGGCGAGGCGAGATCGAAGCGGCGCTCCAGCTTCAGGCTGTCGACGCCGAGCTTGTCCTGCTTCTGCGCCTTGCGGCTGCCGAAATAGGACGTGTCCTCGATCGGGTCGTCATAGTTGAAGCCGCCGACCTCGCGCTTGCCCGAGGACAGGTCGAATTTGAAGCAGTCGGCCAGATTCTTGTAGTTGCGGATCAGCGACTCGCCCTTGATGCCGGGATAGTCGAGCAGGATGCGGGGCATGGATCAGCGCTCCTCAAGCCGCAGAAGGCCGAAGATCCGTCCGACCTCGCCGCGGTCGCCGAGCAGTTCGGCGTACAGCTCCGGAAGGGACAGGTTCCCCCAGGCCGCGGCGCGGCGGACGAGGTAGGAGGTCGGGCTGTGCGGCTCCTCGCGTGCCAGGAAATCGGCGATCTGGTGCAGCATCGCGTAGGCCTCCTGGCGGGTCCGCGGCCCGCCGGGACGGGCGAAGGCGGCGGGAATGATCTCGGCGGACGCGTCCATGGTGGCCTCCTCCCCGCCTTCGGCCCCCTCCGTGGCGGCAGCGGCCCCGTCCGGATCGATGCCGCGCTTGGCGAGCGCTTCGCGGTGGAACTGGATCAGGCTTTCCAGGGTCTTCAGAAGCTGCGTGAAACCGGGCGCGGCGCGGCCGGCCACGGCGTCCAGCTCCGCCGCCAGCGTGCGCACCGCGGTCAC
>JAEYPE010000165.1 GCA_023411035.1 Pseudomonadota bacterium | reverse complement strand
TTCCGCACCAGCCCGACCAGACGGCCCTGCACCCGCACGCGGTCGGCGCCGAAGATGCGGGTTTCATAGGAGGCGTTGGCGGGTTCCAGCGCCACCGTGTTGCCCTTGCGGCGCAGGCGCTTCAGCGTGACCTCCGCGTCGTCCACCAGGGCGACGACGATGGAGCCGTTCTCCGCGCTGTCGCAGCGCTGGATGATGACCGTGTCGTGGTCGAGGATGCCGGCCTCCACCATGGAATCGCCGGCGACCTCCAGCGCGTAATGGTCGCCCGCGCTGAGCATGGTCGCCGGGATGTCCACATAGGCGGAGTTGTCGCGCAGCGCCTCGATGGGCGTGCCGGCGGCGATGCGGCCATAGAGCGGAAGCTGCACCGTCTCCGAGGCCGGGTTCGCCTCCCGCCCCGCGAAGGTGAAGTCGCCCTTGATGACGTTGGGCTGGAACTTGGCGCGCGGCGGACGGGAGCGGGAGGCTTCCAGCCCTTCCGGCAGGCGCAGCACCTCCAGCGCGCGGGCGCGGTGGGGCAGGCGGCGGATGAAGCCGCGCTCCTCCAGCCCCGTGATGAGCCGGTGGATGCCCGACTTGGACTTCAGGTTGAGAGCGTCCTTCATCTCGTCGAAGGATGGTGACACACCGCCCTGTCCGAGCCGCTCGTGGATGAAAAGCAGCAGTTCATGCTGCTTGCGCGTGAGCATTTGTGCCTCCCGGACGGTGCCGCACTAGACATGGAACAAAAGCAAAACGTTCCATATGTTCTAGTTTGGTTCTTAACCCCAGTCAAGCCCCATAGGCACAATCAATCGCAAATCCGCGGACAGGACTCCGGACAGGACTCCCAAGGGGATTACAGGCGCCCGAAGGACTAGAAGGAGAGTGCTCCGCCGCTCAGCGGGATCACCGTCACGCGGTCTCCGGCGGCGGCGGCGGGGGCCAGCGGCGCGCGGACGATCAGGGCGTCGGCGCGGGCCAGCCGGGACATCATCGCGCTGTCCTGGCGCGGGAAGGGGGTGGCGACCGGTTCGCCGTCCGGACCGGGAGCCAGCGTGGCGCGCATGTAATCGGCGCGGTCGTCATTGGCCTTCAGCGGCGCGCCGAGCCGGGCCGTCAGCGTGCCGCCTTCGGCGGACAGGCCCTGGAGATGGCGCAGCAGAGGCACCAGGAACAGGACGGCGGCCACGCCGGTGGACACCGGGTTGCCGGGCAGTCCGAGCAGCGGCACTCCGTTCGCCGTTCCGAAGATCAGCGGCTTACCGGGCTTCATGGCGACGCGGTAGAAGTCCAGCGACAACCCGCCCGCCAGATCGCGCACATGGTCGTGCTCGCCTTGCGAGGCGCCGCCCGTGGTCACCAGCAAGTCGCAGCCCGCCGCCCCGGCGGCCATGGCGGCCAGAGCGTCCGGATCGTCCTTCGCGACGCCCAGATTGTGGGCGACGCCGCCCTGGCTGGTGACCAGCGCACAAAGCCCGAGGGCGTTGGAACTGACGATCTGGCTCGGCCCCAGCGGATCGCCGGGCAGGGCGATCTCGTCCCCGGTGGCGAGCACGGCGACCCGCGGGCGGCGGTGGACGCGCAGCCAGGGCAGGTTGGCGCAGGCGGCCAGAGCCACGTCGCGGGCGGTCAGCAGCCGCCCCTTGGGCAGAAGCTCCTCCCCAATGGAGAAGTCCAGCCCGGCGGGGCGCACGAAGCGGCCGGCGGGCACGGCGCGCCCGACGCGCACGCGGTCCCCGGCGTCCTCGCAGTCCTCCTGCATCACCACGGCATCGGCCCCGGTGGGCAGGGGGGCTCCGGTGAAGATGCGGACGGCCTCGCCCGCGCCGACCGTCCCGGCGAAGGCGTGGCCGGCGGCGGCCTCGCCAAGGCGGCGCAGGGTGACGGGCGTGTCCGCCGACGCCCCCGCGATGTCGGCGGCGCGGACGGCCCAGCCGTCCATGGCGGCGGCGGCGAAGGGCGGCTGGGTCAGGCGGGCGACGGCGGGTTCCGCCAGAACGCGCCCCAGCGCGTCGGGCAGCGGCACCGTCTCCGCCGGCAGGGCGGTGAAGGCGGCGAGGATGCGGGCGCGGGCTTCACCGACGTGCAGCATCAGGCGGCGCTTCCCCATTCGCCGCTCTTGCCGCCGGCCTTGTGGAGCAGCTTCACCTCGGTGATGGTCATGCCGCGGTCCACGGCCTTGCACATGTCGTAGACGGTCAGGGCGGCGACCGACACGGCGGTCAGCGCCTCCATCTCCACCCCCGTCTGGCCCTTCAGCTTGCAGGTGGCGGTGATGTCCACGGCGTTGCGGTCGGGGTCGCAGGTCAGGTCCACCTTGACCGAGGTCAGCATCAGCGGGTGGCACAGCGGGATCAGGTCCGGCGTGCGCTTGGCCCCCATGATGCCGGCCAGCCGGGCCACCGACAGGACGTCGCCCTTCTTGACGCCGCCCTGCATGATGAGTGCCAGCGTCTCCGGCTGCATGAGGACGGAGCCGCGGGCGGTCGCCGTCCGCTCCGTCTCCGCCTTGTCGGACACGTCCACCATCACCGCGCGCCCCTCGGCGTCGAAGTGGGTGAAGCCGCTTCCGGGCTGGTCGGTCATAGGGACTTCTCCATGAAGAGGCTCAGCGGGTCCGCTCCGTAGGGGCCGAACGGGCCGCGGTCGGTGAAACCCTGCTTGCGGTAGAGCGCGATGGCTTCCTCCTGATAGACGCCGGTTTCCAGCCGTAGCAGGGCCAGACCGGCGGCGCGGGCCTCCTCCTCGATCCGTTCCAGCAGGCGGCGCCCGATCTGGCCGCCGCGTGCTGTCGGCTGGACGAACATCCGCTTGACCTCACCGTAGCCCTCCCCGGCGTCGATGCGCATGGCTCCGCAGCCGACCACGGTTCCCGACCGCCGCGCCACCAGGAAGCGGATGTCCGGGCGCGCCAGCGATTGGAGGTCCAGCAGGTGATTGCTCTCCACCGGGTACAGGTCCCCCAGATAGCGGTCCAACTCCTCGATCAGGCGGACCACCTCGTCCTGGAGCGGGCTTTCCGGGGCAATGGTCACGTTCGGCACGGCGTCGCTCCTCCCCAATGTTTTTTTATGATGGGCGTCAGGCGAGCAGGGCGCGGGTGGCCGCGGTCACATCCTCCTGCCGCATCAGCGATTCACCGACCAGGAAACAGCGCGCCCCGACCGCGGCCATGCGCGACAGGTCCGCCGGGCTGTAGAGACCGCTTTCGGCGACCAGCATGCGGTCGGCGGGGACATGGGCGGCCAGCTCCTCCGTCGTGGCGATGTCCACCGCCAGCGTCTTCAGATTCCGGTTGTTGACGCCGAGAAGCGGAGTCTTCAGCGCCAGGGCGCGCTCAAGCTCCTCCCGGTTGTGCACCTCGACCAGCACGTCCAGGCCCCAGGCGATGGCGGCGTCCTCGATCTCCTTGGCCTGCGCGTCGCTCAGCGCCGCCATGATGATGAGGATGCAGTCGGCGCCCAGCGCGCGGGATTCGGCGATCTGGTAGGGATCGACCATGAAGTCCTTGCGCAGCACCGGAAGGTCCACCGCGGCGCGGGCGGCCAGAAGATAGTCGTCGCAGCCCTGGAAGTACGGCTCGTCCGTCAACACCGACAGGCAGGTGGCGCCGCCCTCGCGGTAGGCGCGGGCCAGGGCCGGCGGGTCGAAGTCCGGGCGGATCAGGCCCTTGGACGGGCTGGCCTTCTTGATCTCGGCGATCAGGCCGTAACGGCCCTGGTCCACCGTTCCGCGCAGGGCGCGGATGAAGCCGCGGGCCGGATCGGCGGCGCGGGCGGCAGCCTCGACCTCCGGCAGCGGGCGGGCGGACTTGCGGGCTTGGACCAGCGCGCGCTTGTCGTCGCAGATGCGGGTCAGGACGTCGCTCATGGCGCGGCAACCGGTTCGTTGGAGATGGATACGAGACGCTGGAGCACGGTGCGGGCGGCGCCGCTGTCGATGGCGTGGCGGGCCTGAGCGACGCCTTCCTTCAGATCGGCGGCCTTGCCCGCGACGTGCAGCGCGGCGGCGGCGTTCAGCAGCACGATATCGCGGTAGGCCCCCTGGGCGCCGTCGAACAGCGCGCGGATCGCCTCGGCGTTCTCATGGGCGTCGCCGCCCTTCAGATCCTCCGGCCGGGCGCGGGAAATGCCGGCCTGTTCCGGCTCGATCTCGAAGACGGTGACCTCGCCGTCCTTCAACTGGGCGACGGTGGTCGGGCCGGTGGTGGTGATCTCGTCCAGCCCGTCGGAGCCATGGACGATCCAGGCGGCTTCCGAGCCCAGCCGCTTCAGCACATGGGCCAGCGGCTCCACCCACTGCCTGGCGTAGACGCCCAGAAGCTGGCGCTTGGCGCTGGCCGGGTTGGACAGGGGACCCAGCAGGTTGAAGATGGTGCGGGTCCCCAGCTCCACGCGGGTCGGGCCGACGTTGCGCATGGCGAGATGGTGGCGCGGCGCCATCAGAAAGCCGATGCGCGCGTCCCACAGGGCCTTGCGCACCAGCCCCATGTCGCAGTCCAGATTGACGCCCAGCGCGCCCAACACGTCGGCGGCGCCCGATTTGGACGACATGGCGCGGTTGCCGTGCTTGGCGACCGGGACGCCGCAGGCCGCGATGACGACCGCCGCGGCGGTGGAGATGTTGTAGGTGCCCGACCCGTCGCCGCCGGTGCCGCAGGTGTCGATGGTGCCGTCCGGCGCCTCCACCGGAATCGCCTTGGCGCGCATGACGCGGGCGGCCCCGGTGATTTCGTCCACCGTCTCGCCGCGCACGCGCAGCGCCATCAGAAAGCCGCCCATCTGCGAGGGCGTGGCGTTGCCCGACATGATGATGTCGAAGGCCAGCGAGGCTTCCGGCTCGGTCAGGGCGTTGCCGGCGGCGACCTTGGCGATGATGGCCTTCATGTCGGTCAGGTCGCCGTGCGGCGCGGCGGGCGTGCTCATGCGGCGGTCTCCAGCCGGCGGGTGGTGTTCAGGAAGTTTTCCAGGATCTTGTGCCCGTGCTCGCTCTCGATGCTTTCCGGGTGGAACTGCACGCCGTGGATCGGCAGCTCGCGGTGGGACAGCGCCATGATCAGGCCGTCCTCCGTCTCCCCCGTCACCTCCAGGCAGGCGGGCAGGGTGGCGCGCTCGACGATCAGCGAATGGTAGCGGGTGGCCCGGAAGGGGGAGGGCAGACCCTTCAGCACGCCGCGCCCTTCGTGGAACATGCGGTCCACCTTGCCGTGCATCGGCACCGGCGCGCGCATCACCGTGCCGCCGAACGCCTGCCCGATGGCCTGATGGCCCAGGCACACGCCCATCAGCGGAACGCCGGCCTTCGCGGCGGCGTCGATCAGGGGCAGGCAGATGCCCGCCTTGTCCGGATCGCAGGGGCCGGGCGACAGAACGATGCCGTCGGGACGGAGCGCCATTGCCTCCTCCACCGTCAGGCTGTCGTTGCGGCGGACGTCCGGTTCGGCGCCCAGTTCGCCCAGGTAATGGACGAGGTTGTAGGTGAAGCTGTCGTAATTATCGATGAGCAGCAGCATGGGGCGCCCCAGCATCCTTCCGGCCTGTCGTTTCCGGCCTGTCTTCCCGGAATACCGTTCCGGCCTTGTTCCAAGGCGGGTACCCTAGCCGCAGAAGCGGTGGATTTCCAGCCCGTCCACGCCCCGAATCGGCAGAGAGTCGGCGTCCTCCCGGTCAGCGGCACAGGAATTGTGGAGATGACGCGGGTTTCTCCGGCACGGCGCCCCGCGCGTCGGTCTCCTCGGTGATCTGGCAGCGCCGCACCGTGCGCGGCAGGTCGATCGCCAGGGTGGCCTGCGTCCCGCTATAGCGGCAGATCAGGAACACGCCGCTGCGCCGCGCGGCGGGGAAATCCCATTGCCGGGTTTCCGAGCGCCCGCGGCGAAGGCTGCGGTCCGGCTCCAGCGCCGCCGGGGCGGGCGAGGCCATCTGCGCCGCCCGGTCGCCCTCCACCAGGGAGACGCCCGCGAAGGAATGCTGGTCCTTTGCCGGATAGGGCGACCAGCCGCCGGGCGCCTCCGGCTGGGCCTGCACGGTCAGGCTGGGCGGGCAGCGGACCTCGCTGGCGAAGGCGGAGGCGGCGAAGGCGGAGGCGGCGAGGGCAGGGGCGGCTGTGAGGATCAGCAGGGCGGCGGGGGTGCGGAGCATGGTGGGGGCACCCCTCACTCCGCGATCGGTTCGTAGAATTCCGGGCCGAAGTCGGCGGCCTGGCGGCTGGGCAGGTTGAAGGGCTTCTTCAGGCCGCCGCGGAAATACCGCTTCACCAGTCCCTGCCAGGTTTCCACCGGGTCAACGCCGCGCTTGGCGCAGAGATGGCCGAACCAGCGGCGCCCGGCGGCGACGTGGGTGATTTCCTCGTCGTGGATGATCTGGAGAAGGGCCGCGCTTTCCGCGTCGCCGAACTCGCCCAGGCGGCGGATGGTGTCCGGGGTCACGTCCAGCCCGCGGGCCTCCAGCACCATCGGCACCACGGCCAGCCGGGCGGCGAGGTCGTGAGCGGTGGTGGTGGCGGCCTGCCACAGCCCGTCATGGGCCGGCAGGTCGCCATAGCCGGAACCGAGCTGGTTCAGCCGCTCCTCCAGCATCTGGAAATGCCGGGCCTCGTCGTCGGCGACCTGCACCCAGTCGTCGGTGAAGCCCTTGGGCATCCCTTCCCCGACGAAGCGGCACACGATGTCCCAGGCGAGGTCGATGGCGTTCAGCTCGATGTGGGCCAGGGCGTGCAGCAGGGCGAGGCGGTTCTGCGCGCTGCCGCCCCGCCCGCGCTTGGGCATGTCGCGGGGCAGCATCAGGGGCGGGCGCTCCGGACGGGCCGGGCGCTCCGGCGGGGCCAGAGAACCGAAATCGGAAATGCGTCCGTCGCGCCACGCCGCGGCGTAGTCCCGCGTCAGGCGCACCTTCTCCAGCGGCGCCGCGGTGGTCAGCACCGCGACGGCCGCGTCACACAGCGTCGTCACCATCCGTACGCAACGAAATGGGGGTTGAGAACGTCGGCCTTGCCGTAGAGGAAGGGGGAGCCGTCCGGCTGCTCCACCCGGCCGCCGGCGGCGGCGAGGATGGCGTGGCCGGCGGCGGTGTCCCATTCGCTGGTCGGGCCGAAGCGGGGATAGAGGTCGGCCTTGCCGGAGGCCACCGTGCAGAACTTCAGCGAACTGCCGCAGGTCACCCGCTCTTTCACCGTGTAGCGGGCGAGGAAGCTCTCCAACTCGGCGCCGCTGCCGTGGGAGCGGCTGGCGACCACCGTCAGCCCGTCGGGGGGCGGCTTGCGGACCTGGATCGGGTAGTCGTGGCGGCCCTCCACCCAATGCACGGCGGAGCCCGGCCCGCAGGCGGCGTAAAGGTCGCCCGTGGCCGGCGCGTAGACCACGCCCAGAACCGGGCGCCCGCCCTCGATCAGCGCGATGTTGATGGTGAACTCGCCGTTGCGGCTGATGAATTCCTTGGTGCCGTCCAGAGGATCGACCAGCCAGAAGCGCCCGCCGGAAATGTCCGGCTTGTGGCCGGCGGCCACGGCCTCCTCCGCCACCACCGGAATGCCGGGGGCGATGTGGTGCAGGGCCGGGGTGATGACGTGTTCGGCGGCCAGATCGGCCTGGGTGACCGGACTGCCGTCGACCTTTGTGGCGGCGTCGATACCATCGTTGTAGAAGCGCAGGATCACCTGACCCGCTTCATGGGCGATGGTCCGCACCTTGGGCAGCAGGCTTGCCGCGGCGGTGTCGGTCATGGGTGGTCCTCCGGTCGGCTTGTGTGACGGTCACCATAGCGCGCCCGGACTGCGGGCTGGAAGGCTGGAAAGGGCGGAGACGAAGGGAGAATGCGGATGAACGGACGCTGGCGGGCCATGGAGGAGGAGGATCTGGACCGCGTTATGGCCATTGCCGAGGTGGTGCACCCCGATTACCCGGAAGACCGCGCCGTTTTCGCCGAGCGGCTGGCCCTCTATCCGGACGGCTGCGCCATGGCGGAGGCGGATGGGGTCTGCATCGGCTACATCGTCATTCATCCGGGCCGGCTGGGCGCCCCGCCGCCGCTCGATTCGCCGCTGGGCACGCTGCCGGAAGCGCCGGACTGCCTGTACCTGCACGACGTGGCCCTACTGCCCGCGGCGCGGGGGCTGGGGCTGGGCGTCGCGGCGCTGGAGCGGATGGACGCGCTGGCGGCGCGGCAGGGCTTCCGTTGGCTTGCCCTGACCTCCACACCCGGGGCGCGGGCCTTCTGGGATGCGCAGGGGTTCCTGCCACACGACGGCGGGCCGGGGCTGGCGGCCAAGCTGGCCTCCTACGGCGGCGGCATGACCTACATGACGAAGCCGGTGACGGGCCGGGCACGGTGAAACCGCGACGGACCGGCGGCGATTCCGTTTGCGGCAAGTTGTCCGACCCCGGCGGGCCGGGCCGGGTGTTATCCTCCGGCACAACGCAATCCCCAGCACAGCCGTTCGCCGGCAAGGCCCCATGCAGCGATCAATCCGCTTCCCCTGGAAACTGGAATACACGGTCGGGAACGAGACCATCGACGAACAGCACCAGACCCTGCTGGAACTGGCCGGGCTGCTGCACATGGCGGTTTCGGCGGGGCAGGGCTACAAGATCATCCAGAACGCCTTCGCCGCCCTGGTGAAGTACACGGAGGAGCATTTCTCCGCCGAGGAGCAGTTCTGGAGCAGCGCCAAGTCCGCCATCCTCGACCAGCACAAGCGGCTGCACCGCGAGATCACCGAGGAATTGCTGGCTCTGCGGGTCGAGGGGCCGTACGGCGTGGTCTTCTGCACGCCCAATGAGCTGACCAACTGGGTCGAACACCGCCTGATCGCCCATTTCATCGAAGAAGACCAACGGGTCTACCGCAGCCTGACCCAGGGCGCCAAGCGCAAGCGGACGACGGCCTGACCTTCGCCGCCGGTCTGCTATCGCAGGTTTGGCGGCCAACGTTGCCTTTGCCGTGGAACGGCCCCAGATCAAACTGGTTTATGATGTGGCGCGGCTGCCGGATGGGCGAGGGTTTGCCCCGTCCACCCGGCGACCCCGCTCCACCAGACCAGCGGAGCGACGGCGGCGGTATGAAGAACACGGACAATGGCCGGATCGATCGGAACGACACGCTCTGGTACAAGGACGCGGTCATCTATCAGCTTCACGTGAAGGCGTTCTTCGACGCCGACAACGACGGCATCGGCGACATCGCCGGACTGACGCAGAAGCTCGACTATATCCAGGATCTCGGCGTCACCACACTGTGGCTGTTGCCATTCTACCCCTCGCCGCTGCGCGACGACGGGTACGACATCGCCGATTACAAGGCGGTCAACCCGTCTTACGGCAATCTTCAGGACTTCAGGCGGTTCCTGCGCGAATGCCACGACCGCGGCCTGCGGGTGATCACCGAACTGGTCATCAACCACACCTCCGACCAGCACCCCTGGTTCCAGCGCGCCCGTCAGGCAAAGCCGGGATCGAACCACCGCAACTATTACGTCTGGTCCGACACCGACCAGAAGTACCAGGGCACGCGCATCATCTTCTGCGACACGGAAAAGTCCAACTGGACCTGGGATTCCGAGGCGCAGGCCTATTTCTGGCACCGATTCTACGCCCACCAGCCCGACCTGAACTTCGACAACCCGAGGGTTCTTCAGGAGGTGCTGAACGTCATGCGCTTCTGGCTGGACATGGGGGTGGACGGGCTGCGGCTCGACGCCGTGCCCTACCTGAAGGAGCGCGAAGGCACCAACAACGAGAACCTGCCGGAAACCCACGACGTCCTGAAGGCCATCCGCGCGGAGATCGACAAGGGCTATGGCGACCGCATGCTGCTGGCCGAGGCGAACCAGTGGCCGGAGGACGTGCTGCCCTATTTCGGCAATCTGGAGAAGGGCGGGGACGAATGCCACATGGCCTTCCACTTCCCGCTGATGCCGCGCATCTACATGGCCGTCGCCATGGAGGACCGGCACCCCATCGCCGACATCATGCGCCAGACGCCGGACATCCCGGACGAGTGCCAATGGGCCGTCTTCCTGCGCAACCATGACGAACTGACGCTGGAGATGGTGACCGACCGGGAACGGGACTATCTCTGGAACTTCTACGCCTCCGACCGGCGCATGCGGATCAATCTGGGCATCCGGCGGCGCCTCGCCCCGCTGCTCCAGAACGACCGCCGCAAGATCGAACTGCTGAAGAGCCTGCTGCTGTCCATGCCGGGCACGCCGGTGCTCTATTACGGCGACGAGATCGGCATGGGCGACAACATCTATCTGGGCGACCGCGACGGGGTGCGCACGCCCATGCAATGGTCGCCCGACCGCAACGGCGGCTTCTCCCGCGCCGATCCGGCGCGGCTGTATCTGCCGGCGATCCAGGACCCGATCTACGGCTTCCAGGCCATCAACGTGGAGGCGCAGCAGCGCAGCCCGTCGTCGCTTCTGAACTGGATGAAGCGGCTGATCGCCGTGCGCCAGCAGCACAAGGCGTTCGGGCGCGGGCGCTTCCAGCTTCTCTATCCGGGCAACCGGAAGGTTCTGGCCTATCTGCGCTGCCACACGACGGAGGACGGCGACGAGATCATCCTTTGCGTGGCGAACCTCTCCCGCTCCGCCCAGGCGGTGGAACTGGACCTGAAGCAGTTCCGGGGGCGCGTGCCGGTGGAGCTTCTGGGCCGCACGGTCTTCCCGCCGGTCGGCGATCTGCCCTATCTGCTGACGATCCCCGCCTACGGATTCTACTGGTTCGCACTGGCCGCGGAGGCGGCGCTGCCGTCCTGGCACGAGACGATGCCGGAGCCGGTGCCCGACCTGCTGACCATCGTGGTGCGCGACGGCTGGCAGAGCCTGATCAGCGGGCGCGCGGGCGAGGAACTGGCGCGCGACATCCTGCAAGCCTACCTGCCGCAGCAGCGCTGGTTCGCCGCCAAGGACCGCCGGATCGAAAGCGCGCACGTCCCGATGTTCGCGCGGCTGAGCGGGCCGGGCGACGGCTTCATGCTGGTCCGGGCCGACGTGAGTCTGGCCGGCAGGCGCACCCAGTCCTACTTCCTGCCCCTGGCCATGAGCTGGGAGGAGAACGCCGGCAGCACGGGCTGGCCGCTGCTGCCCTTCACGCTGGCGAAGGCGCGGCGCGGGTCGCGCACCGGCGCCATCTTCGACGCCATGCAGGCCGACGCCTTCACCCGCAGCCTGCTGGCCGCTCTGCGCGAAGGGCAGGAAATTCCGGCGTCCCGTGGGGTAATCCGCTTCTCCCCGACCGCCCGCATGGCCGACCTGACGCTGGGCGACGACACGGAAATCCGCCGCCTGGGCGTGGAGCAGAGCAACAGCTCCATCCTGGTCGGCAGCCAGGCGGTGCTGAAAGCCTTCCGCCGCCTGATCCCCGGTTCCCATCCGGAACTGGAGGTCGGGCGCTTCCTGACGGAGGTGGCGGGCTTCCAGAACACGCCGCCGCTGCTGGGAGTCGTGGAGCATGTGGCGGAGGACGGCACCCCGACCGCGCTGTTCGTGCTCCAGGGCTTCGTCCGCAACCAGGGCGACGGCTGGGGCAGCACGATCGATTCGCTGGTCCGCGCACTGGACGACATCCGCCTGGGCCTGTCCCACGATCCGGAGGAGCCGGCGGAGGGCGAGCCCTTCGGCATGCACGCCGCCATGATGGCGACGCTGGGCCAGCGCACGGCGGAACTGCATTGCGCCTTGGCGACGCGGACCGGCGACCCGGCCTTCGATCCGGAACCGGTCACCGCCGACGACCTGAAGGGCTGGGCCGAGGCCGCCCGCCGTCAGGCCGAGGCCGCCTTCGCGGCCCTCTCCGGCGCGCTGGACCGTCTGGCCCCCGCCGTGCGGGAACGGGCCGAATCCCTGCTGGCCCGCCGCGCCGACGTGATGAACCGTCTGGCCGAACTGGCCGACACCCCGCCGCAGGGGGAGAAGACCCGCATCCATGGCGACTATCATCTGGGGCAGGTGCTGCGCGCCCAGAACGACTGGTACATCATCGACTTCGAAGGCGAGCCGGCGAAGACCCTGGAGGAGCGCCGGGCCAAGCACAGCCCGCTGCGCGACGTGGCGGGGATGCTGCGCTCCTTCAACTACGCCGCCTGGGCGGCCCTGTTCCGAATCGAAGAGATGGGCGCGCTGGAGGAGGCCGGCGCGGTGACGGAGGCGGCGCTGGATTGGGAACGGCGCAGCACGCAGAGCTTCCTGGATGCCTACCGCACCACCATCGCGGCCTGTCCGGACCTGCCGGACGGGACCGGCGCCGACCGCCGCCTGCTCGCCCTGTTCCTGATGGAAAAGGCGCTCTACGAGATCGCTTACGAGGCCGCCAACCGCCCGAACTGGATCGGCATCCCGGTCAGGGGCGTGCTGGGGCTTCTGGACGGCGATGCCTGAGGCCGGGCTTGCCGGGAGGGCGTGACGCCGCGGGCATGGTGTGACAAACGCCGCGGCGCTATGTTCACACCCCAAGAAAGAGCAAGGGCAGGGGAAAGGTCAGCCGATGCCGAACGACATCCGCACGGGAATCCGGGCCGAAGCGAAGGGCGTGTCATCGTTGCGCGGCGGCATCGACGCCATCGTCCGCGCCGACCATGGCGATCCCTTCGCGATTCTGGGCATGCACCAGACCGGCAAGGATCAGCCCGTGGAGGTTCGCGCCTTCATCCCCGGCGCGGAAAAGCTCTGGGTGATCGACAGCGCGTCCGGCGATCCGGCGGGCGAGGCGGACAGGGTCGATGACGAGGGCTTCTTCGTCGCGGTCCTGCCCGACCGTCGCGAGCGTTTCCGCTATCGCCTGCGCGTCCAGTTCCCGCTGGCGACGGTGGAGTTCGAGGATGCCTACCGCTTCGCCTCCGTTCTGGGGGAACTGGACATCCATCTGCTGGCCGAGGGCACGCACCTCAGGAGCTTCGAGCGGCTGGGCGCCCACCCGCGGGAGATCGACGGGGTGCGGGGCGTGGCCTTCGCCGTCTGGGCGCCCAACGCGCGGCGGGTCAGCGTCGTCGGCGACTTCTGCGAGTGGGACGGGCGGCGCCTGCCGATGCGCAAGCGGGTGGAGGCCGGCGTCTGGGAAATCTTCGTGCCCCATGCCACCGCCGGCCAGCGCTACAAGTTCGAGATCAAGGGGGCGGGCGGCGACCTGCTGCCGCTGAAGTCCGACCCCTACGCATTCCAGGCGGAGATGCGTCCCCAGACCGCATCCATCGTGCACGGCCTGCCGCCCTACGATTGGCAGGACGCGGAGTGGCGGCGGACCCGCTCCGCCTGCGCCGATCCGACCGCGCCGATCTCCATCTACGAGGTCCATCTGGGTTCCTGGGCGCGGGTGCCGGAGGAGGGAAACCGCTTCCTGACCTATCGCGAACTGGCCGACCGGCTGGTGCCCTACGTGAAGGATCTGGGGTTCACCCACATCGAGATGCTGCCGATCACGGAGCATCCCTTCGACGGCTCCTGGGGCTACCAGCCCATCGGCCTCTACGCGCCGACCAGCCGCCACGGCACGCCGGAGGACTTCAAGTATTTCGTGGACGCCTGCCACGCGGCGGGAATCGGCCTGCTGCTGGACTGGGTGCCGGGCCATTTCCCGACCGACCCGCACGGGCTGGGCTGGTTCGACGGCACCCACCTGTACGAGCATTCCGACCCGCGCCAGGGCTATCACCAGGATTGGAACACGCTGATCTACAATTTCGGCCGGACGGAGGTGCAGAACTTCCTGCTGGGCAACGCGCTGTTCTGGCTGGACCAGTACCGGCTGGACGGGCTGCGCGTGGATGCCGTGGCCTCCATGCTCTACCTCGACTACAGCCGCAAGGCCGGCGAATGGGTTCCCAACCGCTTCGGCGGACGCGAGAATCTTGAATCCATCGCTTTCCTGAAGCGGATGAACGAACTGACCTACGGGCACCACCAGGGCATCATGACGGTGGCCGAGGAGTCCACGGCCTGGCCGGCGGTGTCGCGGCCCGTCTATCTCGGCGGGCTGGGCTTCGGCTACAAGTGGAACATGGGCTGGATGCACGACACGCTGGAATATATGGCGAAGGACCC
Source organism: Pseudomonadota bacterium (assembly GCA_023411035.1). Lineage (GTDB taxonomy): Bacteria > Pseudomonadota > Alphaproteobacteria > Azospirillales > Azospirillaceae > Azospirillum. Next base: position 7,178 of record JAEYPE010000165.1, on the reverse strand, counting down.
CATCCACCGCCGTTACCACCACCACCAGCTCACCTTCGGCCTGATCTATCAGTTCTCGGAAAATTTCGTGCTGCCGCTCAGCCACGACGAGGTGGTGCACGGCAAGGGGTCGCTCATCAACAAGATGCCGGGCGACAATTGGCAGAAATTCGCCAACCTGCGCGCCTATTACGGCTTCATGTTCGCCCATCCCGGCAAGAAGCTGCTGTTCATGGGCGGCGAGTTCGGCCAGTGGCGCGAGTGGAGCGAGGCCCGCAGCCTGGATTGGCATTTGCTGGAGGAGCCGCTGCACCGGGGCCTCCAGACGCTGGTGCGCGACCTGAACCGCATGTACCGCGGCCTGAAGCCGTTGCACCAGACCGATTGCGACCCGGCGGGCTTCGAATGGATCGAGGCCAACGACAGCGACAACTCCGTCATCGCCTTCCTGCGCAAGGAGGCGGACGACCCGGATCATCAGCTGGTGGTGGTGTGCAACTTCACGCCGACGCCGCGTCATGGCTATCGCGTCGGCGTGACCCTGCCCGGACGCTATGACGAGGTTCTGAACACCGATGCTCCGGAATATGGGGGCAGCGGTGTCGGCAACGGCGGCGGCGTGGAGAGCGAGGAGACGGCGTGGCATGGCCGCCCACACTCCATCAGCCTGACCCTGCCGCCGCTGGGCACGCTGGTGCTCAGAACCCGCCCAGGGCGGCGTTAAGCCGGGGACGAGTCATACGCCCCCGCCGGATTGGTTCCTACCGCCATTTGGGACGCCGCCCGCCCTTCAGCGCCTGCACCGCCTGATCGAGCGTTTGCAGGAACTTGGACTTGTCCTGCTGGCTCATCGGCTTGTTGTTGCCGCTGACCACGCCCATGTCGCGCAGATCCTGCATCAGCGCGCGGGTGGCGATGGCGGAGCCGATGCTGTCCTCCGTGAAGGGGCGCCCGGTCGGCCCGATCACCACGGCGCGCTTTTTGACGCAGCGGTCGGCCAACTGGATGTCGGCGGTCACCACGATGTCGCTCTCCGTGGCGTGTTCCGCGATCCAGTTGTCGGCGGCGTCGAATTCCGACCCCACGACGACCAGTTCCGAAACGCATTCGTCGGGCAGGCGCAGCGGGCCGTTGCTGACGATCCAGACCTTGGTCCCGGTGCGCCCGGCCACCCGGTAGATTTCGGACTTTACTGGGCAGGCGTCGGCATCCACATAAATCTCGACCACCCGGCCTCCCTCCTTCGGCGTTTAATGTCGCGTCCTTATGCGCTAAAACCCTAGCCGAGCGAAGTGGCGCCGCGGGTGGCGTCCTGAATTTTTCCTTTTTGTGCAGAAGGGTCGGAGCGGCGCATGGCGTCCTATCAATATGTTTATGTGATGAAGGGCCTGTCCAAGGTCTACCCCGGCGGCAAGAAGGTTCTGGACAACATCTGGCTGTCCTTCCTGCCTGGCGTGAAGATCGGCGTTCTCGGTGTCAACGGCTCCGGTAAGTCCACGCTGATGAAGATCATGGCCGGTCTCGACAAGGACTACTCGGGCGAAGCCTGGGCCGCGCAGGGCGCCAAGGTCGGCTACCTGCCGCAGGAGCCGCAGCTCGACCCGACGAAGACGGTGCAGGAAAACGTCCTGGAGGCCCTGGCCGAGACCAAGGGCCTGCTGGACCGTTTCAACGCCGTGTCGGAGGCGATGGCCGACCCCGACGCCGACTTCGACGCGCTGCTGGCCGAGCAGGCCGAGCTTCAGGAGAAGATCGACGCCGCCGACGCCTGGGACATCGACCGCACGGTCGAGATCGCCATGGACGCGCTGCGCTGCCCGCCGGGCGACGCCGACGTGACCAAGCTGTCCGGTGGTGAGAAGCGCCGCGTGGCGCTGTGCAAGCTGCTGCTGGAAAAGCCCGATCTGCTGCTGCTCGACGAACCGACCAACCATCTGGACGCGGAGTCCGTGGCGTGGCTCCAGAAGCATCTGGAGGACTACAAGGGCACCGTCGTTCTTGTCACCCACGACCGTTACTTCCTCGACAACGTGACGGGCTGGATTCTCGAACTCGACCGCGGCGCCGGCATCCCCTACGAGGGCAACTACTCCTCCTGGCTGGAGCAGAAGCAGAAGCGTCTGGAGCAGGAAGGCCGCGCCGAGGAAGCCCGCCAGAAGCAGCTCGCCACCGAGCTGGAGTGGATCAGGCAGTCCCCGCGCGCCCGTCAGGCCAAGAGCAAGGCCCGCATCTCCGCCTACGAGACGCTGCTGGCCGAAAGCGGCAAGGAGTCGACGGGCGAGGCCCGCATCGTCATCCCGACGCCGCCGCGCCTGGGCAACGTCGTCATCGAGGCCGAGAGCATCAACAAGGGTTTCGGCGACCGTCTGCTGATCGACGGCCTGTCCTTCCGCCTGCCGCCGGGCGGCATCGTCGGCGTGATCGGCCCGAACGGCGCCGGCAAGACCACCCTGTTCCGCATGATCACCGGGCAGGAGGGGCCGGACGCCGGCGCCTTCCGCGTCGGCGAGACGGTGAAGCTGGGTTATGTCGACCAGAGCCGCGATTCGCTGAACCCGAACAAGACGGTGTGGGAGGAGATCTCCGACGGGCTGGACATCATCGACCTCGGCAAGAAGTCGATGCCGAGCCGTGCCTACGTCTCGTCCTTCAACTTCCGCGGTCCCGACCAGCAGAAGAAGGTCGGCCAGCTTTCGGGCGGTGAGCGCAACCGCGTCCACCTCGCCAAGATGCTGAAGTCCGGCGCCAACGTGCTGCTGCTCGACGAACCGACCAACGATCTGGACGTCGATACGCTGCGCGCCCTGGAAGAGGCTCTGGAAACCTTCGCCGGCTGCGCGGTGGTCATCAGCCACGACCGCTGGTTCCTCGACCGTCTGGCCACCCACATCCTGGCCTTCGAGGGCGACAGCCATGTGGAGTGGTTCGAGGGCAACTTCGAAGCCTACGAGGCCGACAAGAAGCGCCGCCTGGGCGAGGACGCCGTGAACCCGCACCGCATCAAGTACAAGCCGCTGGTCCGTTCGTAACCGGCGGTTCCCACCGTTGGATGCCCTCTTCCGTTCCGGGAGAGGGCATGGCGCTTCCGGTCACCCTTCCAGCTTCTGGTGCTCCAGGAAGGCCGCCTTGAGAAGCGTCTTCAGGTCGTCGTCATACTGGTGGAAGCGGACGGAAACCTGTCCCTTCCCCACGCTTTTATGGACCACCACCATCCGCGCGGTGGCCGTGATGTCGTCCCGCCCGGCTATGGAAAGGCTGGCCTCGATCGTCTCGTCTTCGTCGAACGGATCGTCCGGCGCGTACAGACAGAGGCCGCCGATGGACCAGTTGCGGGTGGAATGGGTGCCGCGGTCGGTCTGAACGATCAGGCTCGGGTGGGCGTAGCGCTTCTGCATCCGCCGTTCCACCGGCACCGGGGGCGGCGGTGGAGCGGTGTCCTCCGTCACGACGATGCCCGTGCCGTCGAGCTTCGCCCCGGCCAGCTTGGCGGAGCGCAGCACCGCATCCTCCATCCGGGCGTCGCGCAGGTCGGCGCCGGTCAGGTTGGCGCCGTCGAAGTTCGCGGGCCAGGGGCGGTCGCCGGACAGGCGGGCGGGGCGGGCGTCCGCACGCGCCAGGACGGCGCGGGAAAGCCCGGCCCGGCGCATGTTGGTGCCGCTCAGGCAGGCTTCGGTCAGGTCGGCCCCGATCAACTCGCTGTAGGACAGGTCGGCCATCTCCAGGCTGGCCTTGCGCAGCCGGACGCCCATCAGGCGGCAGCGGCGCAGCCGCGCGGCGGCGAGCACGCGGCCCGTCAGGTCCGCCCCGACGACCGACACGAGGTCGAGGTCGAGATGGCGCCCCTCCACCCCATGGCTGTCCACCCATCGCTCATGCTCGGTGACGGCCTCCAGGAACTCCGCCGGGGGCATGGCCTTGTAGGCCGGTTGGACGATGGCGTTTTCCGGCAGGGAGGCGGGCAGGTGGTTGCGGTCGAGCGTGGCCTCGTCGATGGTCGTGCCGTCGAAGGTCACGCCGTCCAGCGTGGCGCCCCAGAAGTCGGCGCCGACCAGAACGGCGGCGGTCATGTCGGCGCCCGTCAGGTCGGCGTCGTTCAGGTCCGCACCGCTGAGATCGCAGCCCGTGAAGTTCGCGCCGGCCAGGATGGAGCGCTCCATCTTCGCTTCGGTCAGGCGGGTGACGCCGTCGCTGCGCGGCCTGTCCTCCGCCCCGCTCATCAGGGAACCGGCGCGGAAGTCGGCGCCGCGCAGGTTGGCGTCGGTCAGCACGGCCCGGTGCAGGTTGGCGCCCCGCAGGTCCGCCCCGATCAGCGTCGCCGCGGTCAGATTGGCCCCTTCCATGTCGGCGCCGAACAGGTCGGCCTGGGAGAGGTCCGCCCGGATGAGGCGCGTCCCGACCAGATTGGCGCCGGCCAGCTTCGCCCCGTTCAGGTTGACCCGGTCGAGGTTGAGGTTCGAAAGGTCGCGGAAGCTGAGGTCGGCGCGCCGTCCGCCGCGGCGTTTCAGCCACGTCTGGTGGGCGAGGATGATCGCCTTGATCTCTTCGATCTCGTTCGGAGTCCGGTCGGCCATCGGATGGGGCGCCCGCTGCTGCAACACACAAGAGTGGCTATGCGCGCGACCATACCTCTTCGGGAGGGGTTCGTCACGGAATCGCCGTTCGGCTCTTCATGAAATATGAGGCAAGAAAAAGCCGTCATGAAAAAGGGCCGCCCGAAGGCAGCCCTTGTAAAAGTCCCGGTGCAGCCGGGCAGGCCGTGCGAAACCGCTCAGCCGGCGTTGCCCACCTTCTGGCGCAGGGCCTGGATCAGTCCTTCGACCCGCCCGCCGTTCTGGCTGATGACGGAGGCGAATTCCTGCCGCTGGGTCACACCCATGCTGACGCCCTCGACCACGACGTCGATGATCTTGTAGCCGGCATCGCGCTTGCGCACGCGCCAGTCCACATTCACCGGCGGGCCGTTGGGGCGGACGATCTGGGTGCTGATCATCGTGTCCGTGTCGCCCTCCGGACGGGAGCCGGTGATCCGGAAGGTCTCGCCCGAATATTCGACGAAGCGGTTGGCGTAGGTGTTGACGATCAGCCGCTCGAACAGCTTCTGATACTCGTCATGCTGCTGCGGCGTGGCGGAGTTCCAGTAGCGTCCCAGCACCCAGCGCCCGATGTAGGGCACGTCGAAGCCCTGATAGAGCAGGGTACGGAAGCGTTCCACCGCCTGTTCGCGCGACAGGCTCTTGTTCGAGAAGGTGGAGACGGCCTCGTTCCCCAGCGACTGGATGAACGCGGTCGCGCCCGGATCGGCCGACTGTGCGGCGGCGGGACGGGCGGCCCAGCTGCTCACCGCGAGCAGGGCCGCGCACACGAGAAACAGGCGACGTGTCAGCATGGCAAGGCAAAAGTGGCTGCCGCGGAGGCTTTGTCAACACTCAATCGGTCAAAGGATCGAGTGCGGACGGTTGTGTCGCGGCAAGCCGCCCTCCTCATTTCTTGGCGGGTTCGTCGAAATCGGGGAACTCCGGCGTCGCCGGCGCGATGTCGTTGGCGATCGCGGCGCGGCGCTGCTGAGCATAGAGGCTGCGGGCCGTCGCGTAGAAATCCAGAGAGTTCTTGCGCAGGTCGTCGATCTCGCGCAGGAGTTGCGAGCGGCGGTCCAGACCCGCCGCGGCGGTCCGCCCGTACTGTGCGCCGTCCACCCCGGCGGCGTTGGTGCCGATGCGGAACGGGTCGGCCAGCGTGTCGACTCCATAGCCCACCGTGTCGCGGAGGTTCGACGGGCCGAGGAAGGGCAGCACCACGTATGGACCCGGACCGATGCCCCAGACACCCAGCGTCTGACCGAAATCCTCCGGACGGTCGCCGATGCCGGCCTCCGTCGCCACGTCGGCGAAGCCGCCCAGGCCGAGGATCGTGTTGGTCATGAACCGGCCGGTGGCGATCTGCGCACCCTCGAAATCGCCTTGCAGCAAGTTGTTGGCGATGTAGATCGGGCCGAGCAGATTCTGCACGAAGTTGTGCACCGCCTGGCGCAGCGGATCGGGAACGACGCCCACATAGACCTCGGTCGCCGGACGGATCAGCAGGATGTCCGCGGTCTCGTTGACGGCGAAGACGAATCGGTTGGGGATCTCCAGCGGATCGCTGACTGTGACGTCGGCTTCCCCGTTGCCGGGCGCAGTGGCGCAGCCCGCCATGCCGAGAGCGACGACGGCCACGGCGGCCGAGCGGAAAAGGGAGCGGGAGAGGTTGGCCAGCTTCATCAGCGACGGCTCTTTCTGGGGATGCGACTTTAAGCGAGACACCCTGTCCCGAGGCGCCGTAACGCCACATTCGAAGGGTTTGCCCCTCGACGGGCGGCAACGGATGTTGCCGGACAGGACTATCGCCCGGAGAATCCGTGCGATCTCTTCATTCCGTCCCTAACACAGGCGCTGCCGTTTGACCAGCATGCCACGCAAGGTTACCGCGCGCTTACTGTCTGATGTGGTAGGATTGCCGCGCCTTTTGCGCGACTCCGCGTTCCGGTTCGGTTGGGTGGACCCGGTTGGGTGGGCGGGCAGCGAAAACGTGTTTACCCTGTATAAAGATATCTTTATATCTGTATCCCGGCATGGCGCACCGCGGTGGCGCGCCAGCCATTCGGGGCGTTTCGGGGCGGTGCCTGCGGTCATGGACGAATTGCTTGCGACATTGAAGGCGGCGGCGGAGACCACGCGGCTTCGGCTGCTGGCGCTGTGCGCGCATGGCGAGCTGACGGTGACCGAGCTGACCCAGATTCTGGGGCAGAGCCAGCCGCGCGTGTCCCGCCATTTGAAGCTGCTGTGCGATGCCGGGCTGCTGGACCGGTTCCGGGAGGGCACCTTCGCCTTCTACCGGCTGGCGGAGCGCGGGGCCTCGGCGGAGCTGGCGCGGGTGCTGGTGGATGCGATCCCGTCCGATGACCCGATCCTGACGCTGGACTTGGAGCGGCTGGAGGCGATCAAGCGCGCCCGTTCCGAGGCGGCGGCCAGCTATTTCCGTGAGAACGCCGCCCGCTGGCACGAAATCCGCTCCCTTCACGTTCCGGAACGCGAGGTGGAGGAGGCGCTGCTGCGCCTGATTCCCGCCGACGGCATCGGGGATCTTCTGGACATCGGCACCGGCACGGGCCGCATGCTGGAGGTTCTGGGGCCGCGCGCCCGGCGTGCGGTCGGCGTGGACCA
>JAEYPE010000133.1 GCA_023411035.1 Pseudomonadota bacterium | reverse complement strand
CGGGCGCTGCGCTCCGGCGAGCAGGCGCCCGAACTCGGCGACCTGGGCGGGGGTGGGGGCGCTGTCCACCGGCTGGGCGGGGCGGGCGGCGGTCACATCCGCCGTCTCCACCAGCATGTCCTCCGGCAGCACCAGCACGACCGGGCCGGGGCGGCCGGACATGGCGGTGTGGAAGGCGCGGCTGATCATCTCCGGCACGCGGTCGGCGCTGTCGATCTCCGCCACCCATTTGGCCATGCCGCCGAACATGCGGGTGTAGTCCACCTCCTGGAAGGCGTCGCGCCCGCGCATGGCGCGCTCGATCTGGCCGACGAACAGGATCATCGGGGTGGAGTCCTGCTGCGCCACATGGACGCCCGCGGCGGCGTTGGTGGCGCCGGGGCCGCGGGTGACGAAGCAGACGCCGGGCCGCCCGGTCAGCTTGCCCTCGGCCTCGGCCATCATGGCGGCACCGCTCTCGTGGCGGGCGTTGACGGTGCGGATGGAGGAATCGTGCAGGGCGTCGAGGACGGCGAGGTAGCTTTCGCCCGGCACGCAGAACACGCGCTCGACCCCTTGGGCCTCCAGCGCCTCGACGATCAACTGGCCTCCGGTCTTCATAACGGGCGTGTTCCTCGGCTGGGCGTTTGCGGATGGTGGAAATCCTCATCAATCTGGCGGGCGGCTCCGCCCCGCGCAACCGACTTTCTTTCCCCCGGTCATGAGCTATAATCATGACCCATGGGACTGCAACGCCGCCTTCTCCCCTCCATGAGCGCGCTCTCCGCCTTCGAGGCGGCGGCGCGCACCGGCAGCTTCACCGCCGCGGCCCAGGAACTCGCCCTGACCCAGGGGGCGATCAGCCGCCAGATCAAGGCGTTGGAGGACCAGCTCCGCATCCCGCTGTTCGTGCGCCGGGACCAGCGCGTGACCCTGACGCCGGCCGGCGAATCCTACGCGGCGGAGGTGCGGGAGGCGCTGCACCGGGTGGGGGCCGCCACGCTCAGGGTCATGACCGCGCCGCAAGGGGGCGTGCTGAAGCTGGCCGTGCTGCCGACCTTCGGCACGCGCTGGCTGGTGCCGCGCCTGCCCGCCTTCCAGAAGGCGCACCCGCAGGTCATCATCCATTTCATGACGAAGATGGAGCCCTTCGACTTCCGGTCGGAGGATCTGGACGCCGCCATCCATTTCGGCGCCGCCGACTGGCCGGGCGCGGTCTGCGAACGGCTGATGGAGGAGGAGGTGCTGCCGCTCTGCGCCCCCTCCTTCCTGGCGGCCAACCCGATCCGGGAGGCGGCGGACCTCGTAGCCCTGCCGCTGCTGCACACGACCAGCCGCCCGGAAGCCTGGAAGGACTGGTTCGCCGCCCAGGGCATCGAACGTCACGAGGGCGCCGGCATGTTCTTCGAGCAGTTCTCCACCACCGCCCAGGCGGCGATCACCGGGCTGGGCGTCGCCCTGCTGCCGACGCTGCTGGTGCAGGCGGAGATGCAGGACGGCTCCCTGGTCCCGGCGCTGGACCGTCCCTACCGCAACCCGGACCGTGCCTATCACCTCGTCCACCCGCCGTCGCGGGCGCATCATCCGCCGCTGGTGGCGTTCCGGGAGTGGTTGCTCACCGCTCGAACTTCGTCGCCATGATGATGGAGGAGGTCGTGCGCTCGATGCCGTCGATGGCGCCGATGCGGTCGATCAGGGCGTCCATCTCCTCCATCGTCGTGGTGCGGACGACGGCGATCAGGTCGTGCGCGCCGCTGATGGCGTGGAGCGCGCGCACCTCCGGGATGCGCTTCAGCGCCTGGACCACGGCGGCGGTCAGCTTCGGCGACAGGTTGATGGCGACATGGGCGCGGATCATCCGCCGCGCCGTCTCGTCCGACAGCCGCACCGTGTAGCCGGCGATCACCCCCCGTTCCTCCAGCCGCTGGATGCGGCTCTGCACCGTGCTGCGCGACACGCGCAGGCGGCGGGCCAGCGCGGCGGTGGGTTCCCGCGCGTCGTCCTGAAGGGCGTCGAGAAGGCGTTGATCCAGATCGTCCATCATATCGCCGGGTTTCCCGTCATTCCGCCGACAGTGTTGCAGCGTTTCGGCATCCTGCACACTGCACATCGACAGGCCGTCCGGTCAAGATTGCGGCATAACGACGCAAACCAGGGAACGGGGAACGGGACGATGCGCGACATTCTTCTGATGGGCGGCGGCAAGATCGGCGAGACCATCGGCGACTTCCTGAGGGCCGCGGGCGATTACCGGGTGACGGTCGCCGACCGCTCGGCGGACGCGCTGGAGCGGCTGCCGGCCCACCCGCGGATGGAGGCGCGCGTGGTGGACGCCGCCGATCCGGCGGATCTGGCCGAAGCCATGCGGGGCAAGTTCGCGGTGCTCAGCGCGCTGCCCTATCACCTGACGGTCGGGGTGGCGGAGGCGGCGCGGGCCGCGGGCACCCACTATCTCGATCTGACGGAGGACGTGGCGAGCACCCGGCGTGTCAAGGAACTGGCGGACGGCGCGCCTTGCGCCTTCATCCCGCAATGCGGGCTGGCGCCGGGCTTCATCTCCATCGTCGCCAACGACGTGGCCTCGCGCTTCGACACGCTGGACACGGTGCGGATGCGCGTCGGCGCCCTGCCGAAATACCCGTCCAACGCCCTGAACTACAACCTGACCTGGAGCACCGAGGGCATCATCAACGAGTATCTGGAGCCCTGCGAGGCCATCGTGGAGGGCCGTCTCGTCTCCGTCCCGCCGCTGGAGGAGCGGGAGGAATTCTCCCTCGACGGCGTGCTGTACGAGGCGTTCAACACGTCGGGCGGGCTGGGCACGCTGTGCGAGACGCTGGCGGGGAAGGTGCGGACGCTCAATTACCGTTCCGTCCGTTATCCGGGGCACCGCGACCTGATGAAGGCACTGCTGCACGACCTGCGGCTGGGCAGCCGGCGGGAGTTGCTGAAGGACATTCTGGAACAGGCCATCCCGGCGACCCTCCAGGACGTCGTTCTGATCTTCGTGACGGTGATCGGGACGAAGCGGGGGCGGCTGCTTCAGGAAACCTACGCCAACAAGATCTACGGGCGGGAGGTCGGCGGCACCTTCTACAACGGCATCCAGATCACCACCGCATCGGGCATCTGCGCCGTGCTGGACCTGCTGGCCGACGGCACGCTGCCGCAGCGGGGATTCGTGAAGCAGGAGGAGGTCCGCTACGCCGACTTCATCGCCAACCGCTTCGGGAGCAACTACGCGCTGGCCGACGCGGCGCCGCGGCAGGGCATGGGACGCGCCGCGTGAGCGGGGACGCCCCGGCAGGGTCTTTGGGCCGGTTTTTGCCTCTGGCTGCCCGCCTGTCCGGTCTTTAGATTTTCCGCCTCCTTGGGGAAGAGGGAGACGGGACATGAACTGGAGCAAGGGCCTGTGGCGGAGCTGGCTTGCCGCCGCCTTGCTGTGGGTGGCGGTGGTTGCCGCCTTCGCCTCCGCCGACCTGCAGGGCCGCCACCCCTTCGCCGGACTTTACGCTTTTTCGGACACGAAGGACGCCTTCCTTCCGCAGCTCTACGCCGCCGACGAAGCCGTGGTGGAGGACGGCGTGAAGCGGGGCGTCGTGGCGCGGACGGATTTCCCCGACGGCACCACCCTGGCCGCACCGCCGGATCTCGGCGGGGAGCGCCTGCGGCGGATCGCCGACCGTTTCTGGGCGGAGCGCTGGGCGCGCCGGGCGGAGGCGCTGTGGCCCTGGGGCCTGCGCGCCGTGGTGCCGCCGCTGCTCCTCCTGCTGTCCGGCGCCTTCGTCCTGTGGATCGCCCGCGGTTTCCGTCCGATGGAGACCCCCGCGGAAACGGTTGCGGAGGTTGTGGAGGAGGAGGCGCCGAAGGCCGCCTTCAACACGCGCTCGGCCAGCGGGCTGCCGCCCTTCATCCGCTCGCTGGGGCCGGACCCGAAGCGCCGCCGCGTGCTGGGGGCGGGCCGGTAGCCGTTTCCGTACGACAGGCGGCAACTCGACAAGACCCCGGCACATAGCCTACAACCGTCCTCCGGCCAGGAGGCGGAAATGACATCGGCTGAACGGGTCAACGTGGACGAGGTCTTCGGCTCTCCCTCCTGTGAGTTTCGCCCTGAGATTGATTGCCGGCGGGCCGCATGACGCGAGGCCGCTCCCCGTCCCGTTGGAGAGTCGCGCTGTCCGCGGCGCTGGCCGCCGGTCTGCTGCTGATCCTGGTCCAGGTGCCGGCGCAATCCGTCGCCATGCTGTCCGCCAGCCTGACGCAGGCGTTCTGGAGCATGTCGATGTGCGGGCCGGACGGCGCCAAGGAACGGCTGCCCTCCGCCCCCGAACAGCCGCAGCACGATCTGACGCATTGCCTGGTTTGCCAGCTCGGCTGCGCGTCTCCGGCGGCGCTGACCCCGGCGGATGTGACCGTGACGCCGCCGCGCCTGTCCGGGGCGCTGCGGATGCTCCCGCGCCGGACCCGCAAGCTCCGCCGCTCGCGCGGCTTCCGCCCCAACGCCCGCGCCCCGCCACCGACGCTTCCTGCCTCAACCAACTGATCTCAATTCTTCGCAGGAATCCGTCATATGAAGAAGCATGTCCTGGCGCTCGCCGCGCTGATCGCCGTGACCGCCGGCACCGCCATGGCCCACGATTTCAAGGCCGGGCCGGTCGACATCGGCCATCCCTGGGCGCGCGCCACGGCCCCCTCGGCCCAGAACGGTGCGGCCTATATGGTGCTCAGCACCCAAGGTCCGGACGGCGACCGGCTGCTGTCGGCCAGCACGCCCGCCGCCGACAAGGCGGAGCTGCACACCCACCAGATGGACAACGGCGTCATGAAGATGCGTCAGGTCGATGCCATCGAGGTGGCGCCCGGCTCCCCGACCGCGCTCCAGCCGGGCGGCCTGCATGTCATGCTGTTCGGCCTGAAGCAGCCGCTGGCCCAGGGGAAGGCGTTCCCGCTGACTTTGACCTTCGAGAAGGCCGGCACGGTGACCGTCCAGGTGAACGTGGAGAGCGCCGGCGCCGCTGCTCCGCCCCACGGCGGTGCGGGCGGGCCGCAGGCCGGCGGCACGCAGCACAAGCACTGACGAACATCCGCCGCGCCGGCCTGTCCCAAGTGCCGGCGCGGCTACAGCCGAAGTCCATACCGAGATACCGGCATCGCTGCGCCGACACCGCGTGGGGCGCAGTAGCAGGGTGAAGGCGGTTCCGCTGTCTTCGTGGCTGTCCACCTCCACATGCCCGGCCTCCGTCTCCATGATGCGGCTGACGAGGCAGAGGCCAAGCCCGGCCCCGCAAGCGGGTGCGCGACGGCACCCTTATCCCCGCGACGACCTCTCGAATCAGCCCGATACGCCTGGGCGTCAGCGCGGCAACGACGCGCCGATGGAAAGCTTTTTCGGAAGCATGACGCCGGAACCCGTCCATCACCCCTGAGCAGGGCGAGCTTCAGGCCGCATAACCCGGTTTCCATGGTTCCGGGGGAAGCTCACACCTCTGCATGCCCTCTTTTAAAAGCCGTCACTCGGATTGTACGTCTGCGATCAGATTTAGCTTGCGTCAACTAATGTCATTGATATGGTTCAATTCATCTATGACGCAATTCAATATGGCGGCTTTACCCACGATGGATCACTCAAGGATTGATGCTTTTTCGCTGCGGTCCGCCAAGGTTGGCTGGTGCGGGCGGGAGATGTCCCATGGCTGAGCCGCGCACCGTTGCGGTTATCGGTGGGGGCGTCGTCGGTGTGAGCACCGCCCTGTTGCTGGCGCGCGAAGGGCACCGCGTGACTGTGATCGATGAGGGGCGTATCGGTCACGGATGCTCCTGGGGCAACGGGGCGCAGTACAACATCGGATCGTCCTTCCCGATGGCGCATCCCGGGGTGATCTGGCGCGTGCTTCGATGGATGGCCGATTCCAATGGCCCCGTGCGCGTTGCGCCTCGCGAATTGCCGCGCGTGTTGCCTTGGCTGGTCGATTTCCTGCGCACGGGACGCCCCGATGCGTGGGGTGCTGCTTACACCGCGCTCCACGCGATCAACGCCCCCTGCGCCACATTGTACCGGGACATGTTGGGCGAGGCTGGCTGGGCCCGGCTGTTCCGGCCCAGCGGCGCGCTGCATGTCTGGCGGGATACCGCAGCGGGGGCGTTGGACGATGTTGTGGACCGCCTGCGAACCCGTCACGGAATCGCGTTCGAAAAGCTGAGCGCGGAGGAACTGCGCCGGCTTGAGCCCAGTCTTTCTTCGGAATATCAGCGCGGTATCTACTTTCCGGGCAGTGGATTCGTCAGCTCTCCCGTTGCGCTGGTCGAAGGGCTGATGGAGCGTGCCGCAGCGCTCGGCGTCGGCACGCGGATGGCGCGGGTGAACGCTGTCCAGCCGGGGACCGATGACGTCACGCTGCACACCACGGTGGGACCGCAGCGGTTTGACACGGTGGTCATCGCTGCGGGTTATGCGAGCCGTGGCATTGCGCGTTCCTTGGGGGTCTCGCTGTCGCTGGCCAGCGAGCGCGGCTATCACATCACCGTACCGGGCGAAACCGGCGGGATCGGCCGCCCCGTGACGGATGCCGGGTCGGCGTTCGTGGCCACCCCGATCGAGGAAGGTTTGCGGATCGTCGGAATCGCCGAGTTCGATTCGCCGGATGCGCCGCAAAGTCCAAAGCAGATCAGCAAGTTGGTGGCCTGCGCGCGCGCGATGCTGCCGGACATGCCCATCCCTTCCGTGACCGAATGGATGGGCATCAGGCCATCGACGCCCGACAGCCTGCCGATCATCGCCGCGCACCCCAAGCACCCCGGCGTCCTGTTCGCCACGGGGCACGGACACATGGGGATCAGTGGTGCGCCCATGACCGCCGCGTTGATCGCCGACCTTGTGGCGGGGCGGGCGCCACAGATCAATTGCGCTCCATATCGTGTGCGGTGACGACAATTAGCATACGTTACTTTTTGGCTTGCGTCACTGAATGACATAGCACATTGTCTCATCGTCATAGATCAATCAGGAGGGGCTTTAAATGAAGCGTTGGATGAGTGCGATTGTCGGTGCTGCCCTTGGCGCGGCTGCCCTGTTCGGCCCGGCTTCGATGCCGGCTCGCGCCGAGGACCCCTCTCTGGTTCTCGACCGCATCAAGTCGAGCGGCAAGCTGAAGTTCCCGGTCATGGTTTCCGAGGAGCCCGGCTACATCAAGGACCCGCGCACGGGTGAGTGGGGCGGCTTCTTCGTCGATTGGGGCAAGGACATCGCCGGCCTGCTCGGCGTCCAGATCGAGTATTACGAAACCACCTGGGGCAACCTCGCCGCCGACTTCCAGGCGGGCAAGGTCGATCTCGCGGTCGCTCTGAACCCGAACCCGCGCCGCGGTCTGGTGATCGACTATGTGCCGGGCGCCATCGTCGAGGGCATCTGGGCGCTGGTCGCCCGTCCGGGCTTCGAGCCGAAGACCTGGCGCGAGATGGACACCAAGACCGTCCGCATCGGCGTCCAGAAGGGCGGCACGATGCAGACCATCGCGGAATCGGTGATCCCGAACGCCTCCATCGTCGTCGTCCCGACGCGCGATCAGGCCATTCTGGAACTCCAGTCCGGCAGGGTCGATGCGATCATCGTCGCCGACCAGGACGCCGCCTTCCTGCACTCGAAGGGCATCGGCAAGGCCGTCGTCCCGATGCCGCTGCTGCGCAACCCGTCGACCATCGGCATCCGCCGTGAGCCGGGCAACGCCGGTTACGCCAACTTCCTGGCCAACTGGATGTCCCAGCAGAACTCGCTGGGTCTCTCCTGCTCGCGCATCACCCGCTACATGCTGGAGCGCGGCATCGACATGAAGGTCGTCCCCCAGTCCGGCAAGTACTGCTGACGACCATGCGAACGAACCGTCTCTTTTCCGTCATCGACAGCCACACCACCGGGCATCCCACCCGCACGGTAACGTCAGGCATTCCTCCCCTGCGCGGGCGCACGGTGCGCGAGCAGCGGGATGATTTCAAAGCCAACCACGATGATTTGAGGGGTTTGCTGCTTCACGAACCGCGCGGCCATGCCGCCATGGTGGCTGCGGTGCCCGTACCTTCCCGCGAGGCGGATCAGGGGCTGTTCTTCATCTCGTCCTACATCTACCTCGACATGTGCGGCCATGCGACGATCGGGTACATCGCCAGCCTGGCCGCCATTGGCGCGCTGCCGCAGGACTTCGAGCGGTCCGGCATGTCGATCGAAACTCCGGCCGGCATCGTCCATGTCACCGGAACCTTCGAAGACGGCCGGCTGACCTCCGTGGTCCTGCGCAACGTGCCGTCGCATCTCGCCGCCGCCGACATCACGGTCGATGCCGCCGGTATCGGCCCGGTGAGCTGCGACGTCGCCTACGGCGGCATCATGTATGGCATCGTCAACGCGGATCAGGTCGATCTGCCCTTTGACATCAACCATGCCAGCCAATGGTGCCGCGCGGGCATGGCGATCAAGGAGGCGCTGAACGCCAAGGGCGGACATCCGCCGATCAGCAGCGTCCTGTTCTACAAGAGCATCGAAGGCGGCGCCCGCCATCTGGTCATTCTGGCCGGCAACAAGTTCGACCGCTCGCCCTGCGGCACCGGCACTTCCGCGCGGCTGGCCCAGCTTCATGCCCGCGGCGAGTTGGCGGTGGGGGCGCCCTACCGGGCCGAAAACATTCTTGGTGTGCCGTTCGCGGCCTGCGTGACCGGCATCGCCGAGGGTGAGGGCGGGCAAGCTGCCGTCATTCCCGAAGTGCGCGGCATGGCTCACATCAGCGCATTTTCCACCCTGGTGCTGGAAGCGGAGGACCCGCTGCCTGCCGGCTTCCTCCCAAGCTGACGGAGAGCGCCATGAAATTCGATCTGTCCCTGGTCCTTCAGAACTGGGATCTTCTGGCCTATGGCCTGCTCGTCACCCTGAAATACACGCTGTACACCTGCACCATCGGTCTCGTCGTCGGCTTGTTCTTTGCGCTTCTTCAGCTTACGCCCTGGCGGGCTCTGCGCTGGACCGGGCGCATCTGGGTGGAGTTCTTCCGCAACATCCCGCTGCTGGTGCTGTTGCTGTGGACCTACTACGCGCTGCCGATCTTCCTGCAGATCCAGATCGGCAAGGAGACGGCGGGCATTCTGGGCCTGGGCTTCTACGCCAGCGGTTTCTACGCCGAGATTCTGCGCGCCGGTGTTCAGTCCATCGACCGTGGGCAGACGGACGCCAGCGTCGTTCTGGGCATGAACTACTTCCAGCGGATGAGGCGGATCATCCTGCCGCAGGCGCTGCGCCGCATGGTGCCCCCGCTGGTCGGCCAGACGATCATGCAGCTCAAGAACACGACGCTGCTGTCGGTCCTGACCATCCCCGATCTGCTTTACCAGGCGGGTTACATCTCCAGCTTCACCTACCGTCCGATGGAAGTCTATACGGCGGTCGGTGTCCTGTTCATCGTGCTCCTGTTCCCCCTCAGCGCCCTTTCGCGCCGGTTCGAGCGCAAGGAAGCCGCCTGATGACCATCACATCCAAAGAAATCGTCCTCAGCGTTCGCGGCATCGAGAAGTCCTTCGGCGCGCACCATGTCCTGCGGGGCGTCGATCTCGACGTTCATCGCGGCGAGGTGGTCTGCCTCATCGGATCGAGCGGCTCGGGCAAGACCTCGCTTCTGCGCTGCATGAACCTGCTGCTGGAGCCGGACCGGGGCGAAATCACCATCGAGGGCGAGCCGCTGTTCCGCCGCACCGCGACGGACCGGTTGAAGCTGTCCAACGCCCGGATCGCCGCCGTCCGCATCAAGACCGGCATGGTGTTCCAGAACTTCAATCTGTTCCCGCACCGGACGGTTCTGGAAAACATCATCGAAGCGCCGGTGGTGGTGAAGAAGATGCCGCGCGCCGAGGCCGAGGCGCGTGCCCGCGATCTGCTCGCCCGCATGGGGCTTCCCGACGCCGGGAGCAAATACCCGAGCCAGATGTCGGGCGGCCAGCAGCAGCGCGTCGCCATCGCCCGCGCGCTGGCCATGCAGCCGACCATCATGCTGTTTGACGAGCCGACCTCCGCGCTGGACCCCGAACTGGTCGGTGAAGTGCTCGCGGTCATCCGTCAGCTCGCCGGCGAAGGCATGACCATGGTCATCGTCACCCACGAAATCGGCTTCGCCTATGAGCTGGCCGACCGGGTGGTGTTCATGGACCAGGGCGTGGTCGCCGCCAGCGGCCCGCCGCGCGAACTGCTGACCTCCGGAAGCAACCCGCGCCTCGCCGCCTTCGTCAGCCGCTTCACGGAGCAGGCGCGCCTCCTCAGCCCGCTCGCCGCCGCGACCGGCAAACAAGGCTGAGCGCCGGAAAAAACCTGACGGGAAACCGTCAACCGCATCGGATCGGCGATCCCCGCCTCTTCGACTTGGCGCGGACGCTTCCCCCACGTTATCCACCCAAGGACAGCGAACTATGTTCAGAGCAGACTGGACTGGCATTTTCCCGGTTATCGTCACCCCGTTCAACGCGGACGGCTCGATCAACGAGACCCGCTACAAGCAACTGGTGGACGACGCGATCGCCAACGGCGCGCAGGGTGTGGTGGCAGCCGGCAGCACCGGCGAATTCTACACGCTGACCATTGCGGAGCGTGCCCGCCTCTTCAAGCTGACCGTCGATCACGTCGCCGGCCGCGTGCCGGTGCTCGCCGGTGTCGCCGATCTGCGCGTCGAGGACGTTCTGGAAGCCTGTCAATCGGCCCTGGCGGCTGGCTGCGCGGGCGGCATGATCCTGCCGCCGATCTACGCGATGCCGAGCGCCCGTGAAATCCTGGCCTTCTTCGAATACATCAGCCGCAACACCGCGCTGCCGCTGATGCTCTACAACAGCCCGCGCCGCGCCGGCGTCGACATCACCCCGGCGCTGGTGGAGCAGCTCGCCGCCCTGCCGACCGTGGTCGCCATCAAGGACAGCTCGGGTGCCATCACCCAGGTCAGCGAACTGGTTCAGCGCGTGGGCGACAAGCTGCGCGTGTTCGTCGGCTATGAGACGATGATCGTTCCGGCCCGCGCCGTCGGCGCGCACGGTGTCATCGCCATGGCCCATCAGATCGCCGGTCCGCTGATCCGCGACTACTGGGACAAGGCGCTGACCGGCGACAAGGCGCTGGAGGCCATGGGCCGCGACGTGTTCGCCTTCTACCGCTGCTTCCAGTCCGGCTCCTACTACGCCGCCATCAAGGAAACGATGGCGCAGCTCGGCCGCGATGCCGGTGGCCCGCGCCTGCCGCTGCTGCCGCTGGCCGACGAGCAGAAGGCCGCCATTTCCAAGATCATCGCCGATGCCGGCCTCACCCGCTGGGCCAAGTCCTGACCGGAGCAGAAACAATGCGTTCCAAGATTATCATCCAGGGCATCGACGCCCACACCGAAGGCTGCCCGATCCGCGTCATCACCTCGGGTTCCGGCTATCTGCCGGGCAAGACCATGGTGGAAAAGCGCGCGTCGCTGATGGCGCGCGATGAGTTCCGCCGTCTGGTAATCTTCGAGCCGCGCGGCAGCTTCAACATGTGCGCCGCCGTGCTGACCGAGCCGACCACCGAAGGCGCCGACATCGGCATGCTGATCATGGAGCCGGACACCTATCCGCCCATGTGCGGCCATTGCGCCATCGGCGTGGCAACCGTCGCGGTCGAAACCGGCCTGGTGCCCTCGCAGGAAGGCGACAACATCGTCCGCCTCGACACCCCGGCGGGCGTGGTTCCGGCGCGGGTGCGGGTGGAGCAGGGCCGTGCCGTCTCCGCGACGCTGGAGATGCCGACCTCGTTCCTTTACCAGGACGACGTCGTGATCCAGACGCCGAACCGTGGCCCGATCAAGGGCGCCATCGCGTTCGGCGGCGACTTCTACTTCATCGCCGACGCCACCCAGTTCGGTCTGTCGCTGAAGCCGGAGGAAGCCTGGGACATCGTTCAGGCCGCCAACGAGATCCGCGCGGGCCTGTCGGCGGTGTCGGTGCAGCACCCGGAGCAGGCGCACATCAACGAGATCTACCAGATCGAGCTGACCGCCCCGCCGCTGACCCCGGAAGGCGACGCCCGCAACGTGGTGATTTGCCCGCCGCACGTCATCGACCGCTCGCCTTGCGGCACCGGAACGGCGTCGCGCATGGCCTATCTCGCGGCCACCGGCAAGCTCAAGGTCGGCGATACCTTCAAGCATGAAGGCATCCTGTCCACCCGCATGGTCGGCACCGTGGTGTCGGAGGCCGAAATGACCGGCGGCTACAAGGCGATCAAATGCACGGTGGCCGGTCGCGCCTACATCACCGGTTCGTTCCAGTACTACCTCGACCCCGAGGACCCGTTCCCGGCGGGCTTCCGTCTGACCGGCGTCTGAGCGCGCGATCTCTGCCCAAGGAATTCACGATGTATACGAAACTGGCTCTGTTCATCGACGGTGAATGGATCGAGGAAACCGGCGCGGGAAGCGAAGTCGTCCTCAACCCCGCGACGGAAGAGGCGCTCGGTACGCTCCCCCATGCCGGCAAGGCAGAGCTTGACCGGGCGCTCGAGGCGGCCAGCCGCTCCTTCGAGAGCTGGAAGCGCACGTCGCCCTACGAGCGTGGCCAGATCCTGCGCCGCGCCGCCGGGCTGATGCGCGAGCGTCTGGATCACATCGCCACCGTTCTGACGCTGGAGGAAGGCAAGACCTTCGCCGAAGCCAAGGGCGAAATCACCGCGGCGGCCGAGTTCTTCGACTGGTTCGCGGAAGAGGGGCGGCGCAGCTATGGCCGCGTCATCCCGGCGCGTCTGGCCGACATGACCCAGACGGTCACGCAGGAGCCGGTCGGCCCGGTCGCCTGCTTCACCCCGTGGAACTTCCCGGCTGTGACCCCGGCGCGCAAGATCGCCCCCGCGCTCGCCGCCGGCTGCACCTGCATCATCAAGCCCGCCGAGGAAACCCCCGGCACCACGCTTGAGATCGCCCGCGCGCTCGCCGACGCCGGCCTGCCGAACGGCGTGTTGAACGTGGTGTTCGGTGTTCCGGGCGAGGTGTCGGAATACCTCATCCGCTCGCCGATCATCCGCAAGATCTCCTTCACGGGATCGACCGCGGTTGGCCGTCATCTGGCCCGCCTGGCCGGTGAAACGCTGACGCTCGCGACCATGGAACTGGGCGGTCATGCTCCGGTGATCGTGGCGAAGGACGCCGACATCCGCCGCGCGGCGGAAGTGTCGATGGCCATCAAGCTCCGCAACACCGGGCAGGTCTGCACCTCGCCGACGCGATTCTTCGTGGAACGCCCGGTTTACGAAGAGTACCTCGAGTACGCCCGGCAATTCGTGGAAAAGCAGGTGGTCGGCAGTGGCCTGAAGGCCGAGACGACCGTCGGTCCGGTGGCCAACAGCCGCCGCGTCGACGCCATGGACGACCTGATCGCCGACGCCGTGTCGCACTCGGCCCGGGTGATCACGGGCGGCGGGCGCATGAAGGGTCCGGGCCTGATGTATCGCCCGACGGTTCTGGCCGACGTGCCGGATCAGGCGAAGGCGATGTCGCACGAGCCGTTCGGTCCTCTCGCGCTGGTTCAGCCGGTCGATGGCATCGGTCAGGCTCTGGAGCGTGCCAACGCGCTGCCCTATGGGTTGGCCGGCTATGCCTTCACCAGCTCGTCCGCGACCGCCAAGCGGATCTCGGACGAAATGGCGGTTGGCGTGATCGGAATCAATCAAATGGTGGTAACGATTCCTGAAACTCCCTTCGGCGGAATCGGCGACAGCGGATGGGGCCGTGAAGGCGGCGTTGAAGGGCTTGAGGGCTATACTGTAAGAAAGTATGTCGGCCATCTTCACATCTAATCGGACGTGAAATGGATAGAACACGGAGCGTAGGCAGATGAGCACGGAACGGACATTCCTGGGTTGGCGGCCCAAGCGGTTGTCAGCCGAGGGGCCGCGATACCTTGCCCTCGTCAGCGCACTGGAACTGGCCATCGCCGATGGCCAGCTTTCCGATGGTGACCGTCTGCCGCCGCAACGTGATCTGGCTCGTGAACTCAACCTCTCCGTCGGAACCGTCAGCAAGGCCTATCAGGAGGCTGAGCAGCGCGGAATCGTCAGCAGCCATGTGGGGCAGGGCACCTTTGTCCGCCGCCGCACCCCCGCCCGGACGGTGGCGGTGAGCGCCTACCAGCCGGTCAATCTGGCCCTGAACGTCCCGGCGGAGGGGAATGAGACGCATATCCTGTCGGAGATGTTCGGCGAGGTGGCGCGTGATCTCGGGCCGCTGCTCGGTTACCACCCCCATGGTGGCATCCGGCGGCATCGCGAGGTCATCGCCGCGACGCTGTCCGATCATGCCCTGACCATCGACCCGGGCCGTCTCCTCCTGTGCAACGGTGCTCAGCACGCCATCGACATCGCGCTGCGCCTGGTGGCGCGGTCGGGCGACGCCGTGCTGGTCGATTCCCTCACCTATTCCGGCTTCAAGGCCGTCACGGCGGCAAGCCATCTGGACCTGATCCCCGTCGACATGGACGAGGAGGGGTTGAACCCGGACTCCCTGAGACGCGCGTGCAAGGATTCCGGTGCGCGGGTGCTTTATTGCATGCCGACCCTGCAAAGCCCGACGGCACGGACCATGAGCCTGCCCCGGCGGCGGCGCATCGCCGAGGTCGCCGAGGAACTCGATCTTCTGGTCATCGAAGACGATGTGTACGGCTTCTTCTTTTCCGAACGCCCGGTGCCGATCGCATCGCTCGCGCCGGGCCGAACCTTCTACATCACGTCCTTTTCCAAATGTGTCGCTCCGGGCTTCCGTCTCGGCACGCTGACGGTTCCGGCGAATTTCGTCTCCCAGGCCGAACTCCTGCTGCACGCATCGGCATGGTTCGTCGCGCCCATGCTGGGCGAAGTGATGGTCCGGCTGATCGAGCAGGGCAAGTTCGACGATCTGGTGCGTGAGCGGCGTCAGCAGGCACTGGAGCGCTATCGCGTCTTCTCCGACATCTTTCCTGAAGCCGAAAAGCTGAAGGCTCCCGCCTTCTTCGGTTGGCTTCCCCTTCCCCAGGGCTGGTCCGCCCAGCAATTCGCCGCAGCGGCGCGAGGGCGCGGAATCCTCGTGACGCCTCCCATCGCGTCGGCGCTGGGCGATGTCGACCCCGGCGCCGTTCGAATCTGCCTGGGCGCCCCGAAGGAGATTTCCGGCCTTTCCGATATGTTGCTGGTGCTGCGCGACATTTTGGCTCGCCAACCGGTGGATGTCGTTTCGGTGGCTTGAAGCGGCTTAAATCCTATTTGGA
The DNA here is from genome assembly GCA_023411035.1 of Pseudomonadota bacterium. Lineage (GTDB taxonomy): Bacteria > Pseudomonadota > Alphaproteobacteria > Azospirillales > Azospirillaceae > Azospirillum. Next base: position 4,892 of record JAEYPE010000133.1, on the reverse strand, counting down.
TTTTGGCTTTGGGATGCGGCTGCAAACTAATATACCAGTCGTGTTCGTTCCAACACCGCGCAAGACAGCCAGGAGACTGCGATGCAATCGCTCTACCGCGCCGATCCGGCTCGCTACAACGGCATGACCTACCGCCGCTGCGGGCGGAGCGGGCTCGACCTGCCGGCCATCTCGCTGGGGCTATGGCAGAATTTCGGCGGCACCGACGTGTTCGAGACGGGGCGCGCCGTGCTGCGCCGGGCCTTCGACCGCGGCGTCACCCACTTCGACCTCGCCAACAATTACGGCCCGCCGCCGGGTTCGGCGGAGGAGAATTTCGGGCGCGTCCTGGCGACCGACTTCAAGGCCCACCGCGACGAACTGATCGTCTCGACCAAGGCCGGCTACGACATGTGGCCCGGCCCCTACGGAAGCTGGGGGTCGCGCAAATACCTGACGGCCAGCCTGGACCAGAGCCTCAAGCGGATGGGGCTCGACTATGTGGACATCTTCTATTCGCACCGCGTCGATCCCCGGACCCCGCTGGAGGAGACGATGGGCGCGCTCGACCGCGCGGTGCGGCAGGGCAAGGCGCTCTATGCCGGCATCTCCTCCTACTCGCCGGAGATGACGCGCCGGGCGGCGGCGATCCTGAAGGAACTCGGCACGCCCTGCCTGATCCACCAGCCCTCCTATTCGATGCTGAACCGCTGGATCGAGGGCGGGCTGCTCGACACGCTGGAGGAAGCCGGGATCGGCTGCATCGCCTTCTCGCCGCTGGCCCAGGGCATGCTGACCACCAAGTACCTGAGCGGCCAGCCCACCGACGCCCGCGCTGCCAAGGGCGGGACGCTGAAGGCGCATTTCCTGTCACCGGAGAATCTGGAGCGCGTCCGTGCCCTGGACGCCATCGCCAGGCGGCGCGGCCAGACGCTGGCCCAGATGGCCATCGCCTGGGTGCTGCGCGACCCGCGGGTGACCTCCGCCCTGATCGGCGCCCGCAACGTGGAGCAACTCGACAACTCGCTCGACGCGCTTCAGAACACCGCCTTCACGGCGGAGGAACTGGCGGAGATCGACCGCCACGCCGTCGATGGCGGGGTGAACCTGTGGCAGAACTCCTCCAACGCCGAGGCGCTGTGAGCCGCTGAGGGCCGGAGCAACGGAGAAGGGCCGCGCCGGGGATGCCGGCGCGGCCCTTTTTTCATGACTTTACGAACGCCCCTCAGCGCATCAGCAGATGGGGGAGCCAGAGGGAGAAGGAGGGGATGTAGGTGACGAGGAGGAGGGCGACGAACAGCGCGCCGTAGAAGGGGGTGATGGAGCGCATGACCTGCCCGACGGAAACCTCGCCGATGGCGCAGCCGATGAACTGGGTGGTGCCGACCGGCGGGGTGTTGAGGCCGAGCGCGCAGTTGATCAGCATGACGATGCCGAACTGCACCGGGTCCATGCCGTAGTGCATGGCGATGGGCAGGAAGATCGGCGTGCAGATCAGGATGGTGCTGGCCATGTCCATGAAGGTGCCGAGCAGGAACAGGATGATGTTGATCAGCAGGAAGATGACCAGCGGGTTGGTCGAGATGCCGGCCATCAGCTCGCCGGTCAGCTCGGCCACCTGATAGAGTCCCATGAGATACTGGAACATCGTCGAGACGCCGATCAGCAGCAGCACGACGCCGGTGGTCTTCACCGTCTTGGCGGCGGCGGCCAGGAAATGCTCCCAGGTCAGGGTGCGGTAGACGAAGGTGGTGAGCAGCAGCGCGTAGATCACCGCGATGGAGGCGGACTCGGTGGCGGTGAAGACGCCGGACGTGATGCCGGCCAGGATGATCACGACGATCAGCAGGCCGGGTGCTGCGGCGGCGAAGGAGCGGCCCAGGATGTGCCAGCCGGGGAAGGTGCCGGCGGGGTAGCCGCGGCGCACCGCGACGTAGTAGGCGGCGCCGAGGTTGCAGACCATCAGCAGGATGGCCGGAACGATGCCCGCCGCGATCAGCGCGCCGATGGAGGCTTTGCCGCCGGCGGCCAGCGCGTAGATGATCATGTTGTGGCTGGTCGGCATCAGCGCGCCGACGAGAGCCGCGTGGGTGGTGACGTTGACCGCGTAGTCGGCGTGGTAGCCCTCGCGCTTCATCATCGGGATCATCACGGCACCCATCGCCGAGACGTCGGCGACCGGGGAGCCGGCGACGCCGCCGAACAGCGTGCAGGCGACCACGTTGGACATGCCCAGGCCGCCGCGGATGTGGCCGACCATGTTCTTTGCGGCAGAGACGATCTTGTCGGCGACGCCGCCGTGGAGCATCAGCTCGCCGGAGAAGACGAAGAAGGGGATGGCGAGGAAGGAGAAGACGTTCATCCCCGACATCATCTGCTGGAAGATGACGGCGACGGGCAGGCCCTCGTAGAGGATGGTGCAGAGCGCCGACAGGCCGATGGCGAAGGCGACCGGGATGCCGAGGACGAGGAAGCCGAAAAAGGTGACGGCAAGGATGGTCAGTTCCATGACGGTGCGACCTCCTCGCCGCGGATGATGGCGATGACGTGCTCGATGGCGAAGAGCACGATGAGGACGCCGGAAAGCACGAGCGGGATGTAGCGGACCGCTTCGGAGACGTGCAGGTTGGGGATGTAGTAGGGGGCGACGGAATTGCCGAGCAGCCAGCCGTTGTAGGCCATGCAGGCGCCGAAGACGCCGACCAGGGCGTAGATGACGATCTCGACCTTGCGGCGGATGGCGTCGGGCAGCATGACCAGGAAGGATTCCAGGCCGATGTGACCGGCGTCGCGCACCCCGACGGCGGCGCCGATCAGTGTGACGTAGAGGACCAGCACGATGGCCAGGCTCTCCGCCCAGGTCGGCGAATCGTTCAGCACGTAGCGGCCGAAGACCTGATAGAACACCACACACACGATGGCCATCAGGCCGACCATCGCCACCCACATCCCCGACCGCGCCAGACGCGCGTTCACCCGCGTCAGCAGGCCCGCGCTTTGCGGGGGGCTGTGGTCCATTGCTTGCAGCTCGATATCCATGCCGCCGGCTCCCCTCGAAGGACGCGGCGCCATCCTTCTGCCGAAGGGCGGCGCCGCGTTCCGCTGTGCTTACTTCGTGTCCTGAATGCGCTTCACGAGGCTGTCCAGCTTCGGCGAGTTCGCGAACTGCTTGTAGACGGGAGCCATCGCGTCGATGAACTCCTGCTTGTTCGCGACCTCGACGATCTGGGCGCCGGCGGCCGTCACCACGTCCTTGGACTTCTGCTCACGCTCGTCCCACAGCTTGCGCATGTAGGGGACGGAGTCCTTGGCGGCCTTGCGGATGGCGGCCTGATCCTCCTTCGACAGGCGGTCCCAGGCGACCTTCGAGAAGACCAGGACTTCCGGCGCCATGGCGTGCTGGGTCAGGGTGTAGTACTTGGCGGCCTCGAAATGGCGCGAGGACTCGTAGGACGGGTAGTTGTTCTCCGCCGCGTCCACGATGCCGGTCTTCAGCGCGGTGTAGACCTCGCCGTAGGGCATCGGGGTGGCGTTGGCGCCCAGCGCCTGGATCATGGCGACGAACAGGTCGGACTGCTGGACGCGGATCTTGGCGCCCTTCATGTCGGCCAGCGTCTTGAAAGGCTTGGCCGCCGAATACATGCTGCGCGAGCCGCTGTCGTAGAAGGCCAGACCGATCATGCCCTGGCTTTCCATGGCGGCCAGGATCTCGTCGCCGATCGGACCGTCCAGCACGGCGCGCATGTGCTCGGTGGAGCGGAAGATGAAGGGCAGGGCCGTGACCATCGTCTCCGGCACCACGTTGTTCAGCGGCGCCACGTTGATGCGCATCATGTCGAGCCCGCCGATCTTCAGCTGCTCGATGGTGTCCTTCTCGTTGCCGAGCGCGCCGTTCGGGTAGACCTTCACGCCGAGCTTGCCGCCGGTGCGCTCCTTCAGGAGCTTGTCCACATACTTGACGGCCTCGACGGTCGGGTAGTCGGCGGGGTGCACGTCCGCGGACCGGAAGTCGCGCGCCATGACCGGCGTGGCGAGCATGGTGCAGGCGGCGCAGGCGGCGAGAAGGGCGGCGCGGACGCCGCGGGTCGAAAGGTGCATGGCATATCCTCCTGGCGTTTCTAAAAAGGCTGCTTCTTGGGCTTTGGACGGTTCGGTCCGGGAACCGCCCGGCGCGTGTTCCCGCGCGCCGGGCGGGATGGGGTTCAGGCGAGGAAGTCCTCGCGCGGGGGCGTGAAGATGTCGAGCAGGACGCCCGGCTCCAGCGCCACGACGCCGTGCAGGGCGTTGGGCGGCACCATGTAGCCGTCGCCGGTGCCGAGGCGCCGGGTGCGGCCTTCGATGGTGACGTCGAACGAGCCCTTCTCGACCACGGCGCACTGGACGTGGGGGTGGCGGTGCAGCGGCCCGATGGCGCCGGTTTCGAACTCCACGCGCACCATCATCATGGCGTCGTTGTGGCCGAGGATCTTGCGGCGCACGCCGGCGCCCAGGTCCTGCCACTCCACCGCGCCGTCGATCACGAAAACGTCCGTGCTCATCCTCTTTTCCCCTGTTCTTGGCGGCGGCCTCTGGTCGCTGATGGCTTCAGCGGGCGAGCCAGCCGCCGTCCACCGGCAAGATCGTGCCATGGACGTAATCGGACGCATCGGAGGCCAGGAACACCGCGGGACCGCCCATGTCGGCGGGCTCGCTCCAGCGTCCGGCGGGGATGCGGGCGAGAATTTCGGCGTTGCGGCGCTCGTCGGTGCGCAGCGCGGTGGTCACGCTGGTCGCGACGTAGCCCGGTGCGATGGCGTTGACGTTGATGCCCTTGGCCGCCCATTCGTTGGCGAGCAGGCGGGTGAGGCCGGCCACGCCGCTCTTGGAGGCGGTGTAGGAGGGCACGCGGATGCCGCCCTGGAAGGACAGCATGG
>JAEYPE010000118.1 GCA_023411035.1 Pseudomonadota bacterium | reverse complement strand
CGAAACCATGAGCGGCATCGCACCGGCCAACGAACCCGCCATCACCGCTCTACCAGCCGCAAAGGCGGCCTGATCGACGACGCTCCTGACCACCTCCCAATTTCCACCACCTTGACGGACGTGACCGTCCATCATCGTGGGCGGCAGACTGCGCGGTGCTGCCGCGCGTATGGCCGACGCTTGGCACGGCGCCGAACGCGGCGAGACGGTCGAGCCGCAGGACACCGTTACATTCCTAACGTGGTCGTCGCTGGCGTCCGTAATGACCAACCGGCGATACGAAATTCTGCAGCACCTGCACGAACATCCGGCGCCGAGTGTCCGGGCGCTCGCCCGAAGCATCGGACGGGACTTCAAGCGTGTGTACGAGGATGTGACCGCTTTGACGGCTGTCGGCCTGATCGAGCACGAGAACGGCATGCTCCGTGTTGACTACGACGAAATAGAGGTCTGTCTGCTCCTGTCGCGCACCACGGACTAACCATTATCAGCGAACTGCCTTGTAAATGGGTGTAAAGGATAACCCCGCTATTTTCTGGACCCTGCCAAAGACTCATAAAAGGCGAATTGGAGATATTGAGGATATTCGAAATTCGCACGTATTAGGTCAGTGCTTTGGGAAAAATCAGTTTGATGAGGGGAGGATGCCGCGAATAACGCGAATCTCTCTATGCCTGACCTTCAACATGTCGGCCCAGCAATGCAAAGGCAGCCCGGGCGTCCTGCTTGTCCAGTCTGACCCTGCTAAAAAAGTACTGCCTTCCTCCGTCGATGACGGGGCCGCTTACAGGTTCGACTCCCCGTTCGCGGAGAACCAAGCACAAATGCTTGGATGACGTCCGGTACTGCACGGCGAGGTCCGCAGCGGAGATATAGGATGTGGCGAAATCCTCAACGGCATCATGCGGTACTACCGCCCGCATCTTCACGTTTTCGGTAATGGCAACCGAGCGCAGGAGAGAAGTCCGTATAAGATGGTAGGCGACTTCACCCTTGATGCCAAGCCGATCAGCGGCCTGTTCGACGGATAGTCCCCATTTCATTGAGGCGCGATCACCGGACAGGAAGTTCAGCAGGTCTTGTCGGTCGAAGCAGCACCGCCCAATACCCACCCTTTGGGGATCCGCACATGCGACGGGGAGGCGCTGGGCGAGCACAGCCTTGATGAAATCCGCGCTGCTCAGGCCGCGGTAGGTGCCGGCGCGAAGGGCCATATCGTAGCGAACATGGTCGGTCCCTGGGGAGGATGCGGGTGCGTCGCGCAACATGGTGTCAACCAACTGCATCAGTTCCCGGCGCCGGAAGGTCCAATGTGCGGTTCCGTCGACCTTCGGTCCGCGGACGGCCTTCACCACCTCGGCGTTGACGAGGTCCAGAAACGACCGCTTCGCCAGCCCGAGCATCCGGCGGGCTTCAGGCATCCCCACCAGATCGTTCCGCTCCAGCCGATACCGTTCCAGTTCGTTGCGGTCGACCAGGTAAAGCATGCGGCTGTTCATTGGACGCGCCACCGCGGGGAGGATGCCTGCCGCGATGTCCCGCTCCAGGATCTTGGGATGGAGATCCAACAGGCGGGACGCTTCAGCGAGCGACACCAGACGCCGGCGGGCATCGCCGGTGTTCGAGGCATTGATTCGCTTGTTCTTGGGGCCAATGAATCCACCGTCCCAATGGTCGTGCAGGTATGCCTCGAAGGCGTCCTGAACGACATGGATTTTCGGAGCAGCCCGCATCCGGCGCTGGTAAAGGGCGATGTAGAAGGTGCCGAACTCGGCCTCCAGCCCCGAGCGGGTGGTGCCGTCGCTGCTGTGGCGCCGAACCTCGTCGAGTAGGGCAAAGAACCCGCGCGGCCAGTCGCTCATCATTTCAGCGACTCGGCGGAAGACCTCCGCGCCAGCCTCACCGACGAGGTTCGGCATGAGGTGCCGGCCGGTGCCCCGGCCCCGCCCTGACGCATAGGTGCCGAGGAACATGGCATGGTCGGCGAGGTCTCGGAGTTCCATGTCGGCGAAGGGAGCGGAGGTGTCGATATCGCCCGTGAGCAATCCTTCCTGCCCACCGACCTTGCGCAGCAGGGTGTTGGATAGGGCGGTCGAGGCGGGTTCCGCCATATCGGGAACGATGGACCGAAGGTCCTGACCACATCGGCAGAGCATGAGATGGGGGCGGAGCCAAGTGATCGGCTTCCTGCATGTGGGGCAGCGCTCGACGAGGCGCGCCTTGTGCTTCGGGCAGGCTGTCACCGGCTTCAAACTCCAGCCCAGGTGAACGAAGCCGGCCTCCTCCAGGCAAAGCGGGCAGAACCGGCCTCGCGCCACGTCGATCGCGCTCTTATGGACGGTTCCGTGGCCGCAATGGACATAGCTGGATTTCCGGTCATGCGGCGGCGGTCCAAAGCGCATCGCCTCGATCACGTCCGTATCGATGGCGAGCGCGGCGGAAAGGTTGGCCAGAGGCGCATGCCACCGGAGCGCGGCGGAAGGGCAGCCGAGCGCGTTGAGAAGCCAGTAGGGGCTGTCGCATCCGTTCGCCTCGGCCACCCGCATCAGAAGGCTCATGATCCCTTCACCCCGTTGTGGGCGTGGGCGGCGGAGAAGGGGGCCGTTACCGTCGTAAGGCATGTCGGTCACGCGCTGAGATTAGGCCCCAACCGCTCTTTGCGGCGGGGAGGATGGCGATTGGGCGAGGTGGCATCAAAGGGTGCGGGCTCGACGAGCGTCGGGCCACCCCAGCCGTCGAGGAAAGGGTTGGGTTGCTGGATTTCGGGCATGATCATCTCATCGTAAGCGCGTGCCAAATGGCGCCGTTCGAGATGATCGACGTTCTCGTCGACGGCCCGGTGTGCAGCGGCACGAATCAGCTTCATGACCGCGGCGATCAGCCCGGACGAGGCGGCGTGGAACCGGTCGGCCATATCGGCCAGCCCGCTCGATGTCCGGAACGGCAACGCCCCGTCGACGGCGTTCAGGATGCGCCGGAATTCCTCCCGGAACCGTTCGTCGGACCAGCTGAACTTTTCCAGGTGGAGCTGATGGCTGAACCGTCGGCGCAGCTGCTCGTTGGCCAGCAGCACCTTGCGCGCATCCGGCATTCCGATGAGAACGACCGGCACGCCGGTTTCGGAGATGAGGTTCTTGAGCCAGTCAGCAACCGTCTGAATGACGAGTCCCCGGTCACGCTCGATGAAGTGTTGGAACTCGTCCAGAACGATCAGTTCCACCTTGCATTCATGGATGAGCCGGCGCAGCCGCCGCGTCTTCTGTGCCAACGTCCCGCGGTCGACCAGCCGGTCGCCGAGGCGGTCGAGCAGGCTCTCCGCCATGTTCTTCATGGTCGCGGGCATGGGGATCGTGGACGTCAGGACCGGCATGATCAGGCCCTCCGCGGTGTCCTCAGCCGGGTGATTGCGAAGATAGCGTTTCATCAGCGTCGACTTCCCGACCCCCGCAGGACCGAGGACGAGCATGCAGGCCGGTTCGGCGGCCCGACCGAAGGTTGCTCTGCATTCGTCGAATCGGCGGTAGGCGGCTTTGAAACGGCCGTGCTCGATAAAGATTTCCTCGATTTGGGCGTGAGGGTCTCGATGAGCGGGGGCGGCGATGGCGTCGGTCACGGGTGAGCCCTTCCGGCGTTGTTGGTCTGCGACATGTCGAAGGTGACTTCGATCGTGTCGTCCTCATCGTCGAACCAGGTCGTGTTGTGGATCGTGGGGCTGGTGTAAGGCGCAGCGGCAGGCGCGAGAGCGGGAGGTGGTTTCGTCCCATTCGCTTCTCCGGTGATCTGCCGCTCCCCGCCCGCCTCCAGGAATCGCGCGGCTTTCGACCGGCCGCGGTTCCGCTGCTTCTTGGCCATGCTCTCCTCGATCATGACGTGCAGCCGTTCCTTGGCTTCGGCGAGCTTCCGGATGTCGACCGCGCCGTCATTGCGTTCGCGGGTCATCCGGAGGATGGCCTTGTGCTGCCACAGGCCGAGGCCGCGGGCGTAATCCATGGCCAGTGTATCGACCGGGAAATAGCGCCGCGTCGTCGGGTCGAGGACGTGAATCGTCGAGATGTCCTGCGGGTCGAACTTGATCGACACGTGGATCTTTTGCTGCGACCGGGCCCGGAGTTCCGCCAGTTCGGGGTTGTTGTACCAGAGGCCGTTCAGCCGGACGCCCGATTGGTGGAGGCGGTGCTCCTTGCTTCGCGCAAGCAGGATGTCCAGGTCGCGGGCGTTGGCCGGAAGCCTGGGGGGAAAACGTTCAATGCCTTCGCGCCAGCGGCGCAGGGGAACGTCCGAAATTCCGCTGTGAACCTTGGCGCCGTGGATTTCGATCAGCCAGTGGCAGAGCATCTCGTCCAACTCGCCCAAGCTGACGGCGGCATTCCCCTCCGAGTCGTAGTCTCCCCGTGCCGCCGTGGAGTGGAATGTCGTGCCTGGGCGGCCGGCGAGCAGATTGCGATTCACCTCGCCGAAGAACCGCTCGACCACGCCCTTCATCCAGGGCGCCTTCATTTTCGTGTGCTGGATGCCCATGCCGATCTGGAGAGCGGCCAGTTCGAGGTCGGCGGAGTGGAATTCAGGACCGTTGTCGGTGACCAGAACCTCTGGGACGCCATGGCAGGGCCAATCGCCCTCAATGGAGGGATAGCGCTCGCGGACCCAGTCCTTCGGCCGGATGGAGTTGCGGAGCGCCAAGAGCACCGTGTCCGTGCCGGGCGGCATGAAGCCCATGTAGTAGCCGATGGGCATCCGGGTGTAGTGGTCGATGCAGAGCGTGAGCCACGGCCGCCCGAGCGGCACACGGTACAGGTCGTCGGACACGATGATGTCGAGCTTGGTGTGATCGATCTCGACGCGTTCAAGCGGACGGGTCGTCTCGACACCGGGCCCGATGACGCGCCGGTCACGGTCGGCCGCCTTCTTACCGTATCGGCCTTCCACGAATTCGTAACGGTCGATCTGCTTTACGGCCCTCAACAGGGTCCGATAGCTCGGAACCGGCAGCTTCTTGTCCTCGGCGAGGCTGTCGTTTCGCCGGTGAATGTCAACCTCGACGGCGGATACGATGTCGCTGACACGCGGGCGCGATGTTACCAGATAGCGTTCCTGGAGGACGCGGCGGATGACGTCGTGGACCTCCTGCGGCAAACGCAGTTTGCGGTTGCCTCGGCGTTCCGTGGAGGGGATCAGCGCCCGGATGTCCCTTCCGCCCTTGCGGTAGGCCTCCAGCCAGCGGTAGAGGGTCTGAAAGCAGGGAGGTTTGGGATCCTCCAGCGTGGCGGCAACTTCCCGGGCGGAGGCCTCCATCAAAGCCCTTCCGCCCAGTGGGACCGATGGCGAATCGGCGGCTTTGACGTAGGCGTGCCGGCGCTGCGTTTCCCGCCGAAGGCGCTCCGGAAGCGCGGACAAGTCGACATCGCGGGCCTTGGCCTCGGCCGCATCCACATCAAACGCCGCCTCATTGCTCAGGATGGACGCTCGCCGGCGGTCGATGGCGGCGGCGATCTCGTGGCGGCTCAGCTTCCGCAGTTCGCCATTGTCCTCGGCCTCAATCTGGATGTGACCGTCGCCAAGGCTGCGCCGGACCACAAACAGGCGCCCATCAAGGGCGATACGTGCGCCAACTCCAATTCTAACGGCTGTCATCGGAACCTCTCAGGCGAGCTGGATCGGGCTGTCAGGCCCCAGAGACCGATCGAGATCGGTCGCCAGCACGCCCCGCGCCAAGAGCGCGTAGACCGCACCGGGGGCGCTGCCCTGCGCACGCAAAGCCGCATCGACGTTGCTGAGGGGCAGCGCGCCGCCAGCGAGTGTCTGCCGTACGATCTCGCGGCTGTTCTCTCCTAAGGGGATACGCTGGTAACGGAACAACAGGGATGCGTTGCTCAGTCTGGGCTGGCGCCGGATTTCGTGCTCGGTGAGAACCTCGTACTGGGCGCCTTCGGCCGCGAAGTAAGCCGCTGCCCTCGCGAACAAGTCCTGCCAAGCGGGTTCACTCGCGAATTTCGATGGTTTGACCTCGATGACGTGGAAACCGTGTGCCTTACGGACAAGAAAATCCGGTGTATACCGGGCAACCCGATCGGCTAAATCGACTTGGATTGTCAGCGGCTGCTCCCGATATTCGAGGACGGACGGGTCAAATTCCAGGAGCAGAACGAGATCACGCTCGAGCTGGGACTCCCAGTGAATCGTCCGGTCGGACTTCAGGCTGGGGAAGCGCCCCATGGTGCTGGGCATGCTCCTGCGCAGGAGGCGCCTCGCCCTTGGGCCTTGCATATTCCACTCTGTCATGGCAAAACCGCCTTGCAAAATTTTGCAACGATATGCACCGTTGCAAAATTGATGCAAGGAAAAAGTTGTGTTAGACAGTCCGCGCTCACGTCATTGAATTGGTAGCCCAGACATGCCCATCATGCTCGACGAAAGACTCGAAACACTAAGCAAGCTGCCGGCAAAAAGGTCTGACTGGGGTAAGGTCGCTGCTATTGTGGCCGACCTCGCCGATGACCATGATTGGCAAAAACGATTCTCCTCGAAGGCGGCCATGTGGGAGGATCTGGGCGGACGCATCGGGTCGAACCAGAACATGGCTTCCCGTTTGGCCCAGACATACCGCGGCGTCTGCGCCATTGAAGCGAAGCACCAGGACGAACTCCGTGATGTTCTGAAACCAAATGCCGGCCGACTTGTATCTCTCGCCGAGGCTCTATCAAGCTTTGGTAAGGCAGAGCTGATTGTCCGAACCTATAAGAAGGATCCGAATATCGGGCTCGACCTCGTTCGGAAGGTTGTGCTGGGGGGAATGCCCGTCTCCCAGTTAAAGGACGAATACAATGACTTGGTAAATAGCCTCGCGCCAGGGCGCCGACGTCGCTTTAAAACGGTAAGTCAGGCCGTCCAAGAGAAAAGCCAAATATCCCAACTGGAAGAAAATGCATCCCTCATCTATGGAGGCGACGAAGCGCGCTTCTACTATGGCCGATACCACTTCCGCTTGGTGAGTGTCGACGCGGTAGCCCTTTCGTGGCGTGACATGAAAATCTCCTTCGTAGACGGGTTCGTGCTCGCGGCTCCCATTTCGCAGGACAAAAATCGCGAATACCAGAACCTGCTGTCGGCGACGGACTACCAAGCCAGCTTTTTCCGCCACCTCTGGCTCTATTTCCCGATGATGATCGACGGATTCGCCGATCGGCTCGGTGACGACCTCAATAGGCTCGGCTTGGCGACCGTTGGCATCCTGGTTGAAACGGAGCCTGGGGAGATCAAGGCAGTGCGCCGGCCGAAGGCCGGGGAGCCTCCTGCTCGCTACCAGACCGTCCTTCAGGAGATCATGCGGCAAGGAATCCCGGATTTTGGAGCCGAATGAATCCTTCGAAACTTATCGATTGGTTGTGGTGTCGGCTAAATGGAATCTGGTTCTCTGTGGCTTGTGATCGACGTGCTACGGCGGTGATTGTGCTTTCGTCGGCCTACCTACTATTTGCCGACCAAACCCCACCGAAGCCGTACGATGACCGCTCAGATAGTCAACTCGCCCGTCTTCGCTCCAAGGGGGAGAATTGGCGGGTCTGTTCCTCGCATTTTTTGCGCCACGCCAGGGGGGCGCGCCCTCTTGCCCTTACCGACAGTGCCATCATGATCGGTCCGACTCATTCTCGAAGTAGTTGGAATGATTAGGTATTCTGTCGATCCAACCTCTTAGGCCCATAGGCTATTGACTCTACACGCTTTTTTAGCTTGGCACCGGACTCACGCGCTGATTAAATGGGGCCAAGGGGTAAAGGACGAGCATGCCATGAACACCATGCCGCTGTTCAAGCGGGACATCCTCGTGAGCATCCGCCCGACGTACGCCTCGAAAATTTTGACCGGTCACAAGACTGTTGAGCTACGGCGGAAGTTTCCGGAGGCGTCGGCCGTCGGAGCTACGGCCTTAATCTATTCCAGCAGCCCTGTACGAGCTGTCGTTGGCTTTGCCCACATTAAAGATGTTCTTCGATTGCCAATCGAGCAAATCTGGAAGAGCCATGGCGAGGCCGCCTGCATTGAGCGGCAAGCCTTCGATACCTATTTCTCCGGAGTGGAGTATGGCTTTGCCATCTTGCTGGAGGGGGCAACAACCCTAGATCGGCAGCTCGACATAATGGAGCTTAGGAACGAGCTTGGGATTGTGCCGCCGCAATCTTTTCGTTACCTTAACGAGGGGTATATGTCCTTGTTGAGCGATGAGCGGCTTCAAACTTCTCATAGACACCAACGTCGTCATCGGGCTTGAGGACGCCAAGCCGGTTCAGGAATCGTTTGCCGAACTGGTCAGGCTTAGCCACGAGAATGCCGTCGGGCTTTTCGTCGACAGTGCTAACTACGACGATGTCTCCAGAGACAAGGACGACGCCCGCCGGACGGTAACAATCAGCAAGCTCGCCAAATTTCCAAGACTGCGCGGCGTCCCCCTGCCGTGCGAGGGTGACCTAAACGCGCGTTTTGGGGAGATGAAATGCGACAATGATCGGTCGGATGTCAGATTGCTGGCCGCACTTGACGCGAAGGCCGTCGACTTCCTGGTCACAGAAGACATTGGCCTCCATCGCCGAGCAGACCGAACCGGACTAGGCGCCAGTGTATTGTCGGTCGAAGAGGCGCTTGAATGGTTGCGTCAGACGTTCCAAGCCAAGACCGTACGGCTCCCCTATGTCGAGGAACGGAAGGCCTATGAGATCGATCCCAAAGAACCGATTCTTGAAAGTCTCCGTCGAGATTACCCAGAGTTCGACGAATGGTTCGACGGGTGCCGACTAAAGCACCGGGATTGTTGGGTATTAGAGATTGGCGACCAGATTGCGGGAATTATCATCCGCAAAGATGAAGACCACGCAGAGGCCAAAACCGTTCACTCAGGCCCAAAAATCCTCAAGGTCTGCACCTTCAAGGTTCGAGATGAGTTCCGGGGAGAAAAATTCGGTGAATTGCTTTTGAAGCAAGTATTGTGGTTTGCGAAGAGAAACCAGTATGACCTCGTCTATCTGACAGTCTTTCCCTGGCATGAATTTCTCATCGATCTCCTTCGCTCATACGGCTTTGAGTTCACTGCGGAACGAAAAAGCGGCGAATGGGTCATGGAGAAGGTCATGGTCAAAGGGCCGCTGCCTGACCCCACCGTCTCCATATACGAAGAAGACCGACGCCTCTATCCCCGCTTCCACGATGGCCCTGTCGTGCGGAAGTTCTGTATCCCCATTCAGCCTGATTATCATAGACGCCTTTTCCCGGAGATTGCCGAGGGCAAACCTCTCCCGCTGTTCCCCAGCGAAATCCGAATGCTTGATCATCGCCGGGGACGCAAGCCCGGAAACACGATCCGTAAGGTCTATCTTTGCCGGGCAAACACCACAAAATTACGTCCTGGCGATCTTCTTTTCTTCTATATGTCTAAGAACGAATCATACGCGTTCTCGCAGTCAATCACCACGGTGGCCATCGTCGAGCAGGTGAGCCATGCCACGGTGACCGAGGATTTGATTCGTTTGACTGCGAAGCGTTCTGTCTTCACTGAAAAGGAACTTGACGACTGGCGGGCCTCACCGCAGCGTCCCGTCAAGGTGATCGACTTCCTTCTAGTCGGACATATCGCCCCTCCTGTAGAACTTGATGAGCTCGTCAAATTACGAGCGTTCAAGGGGAGCCCGCCGCAGTCGATCACCGAACTTGATATTTCTCGATATGAAGCCCTTCGTCCGAGGATCAATTTGGGATTTGAGCTATGAACGGTCGCGTTGTCGCCGTGCTTGGAATTTCAGGTGTTGGGAAGACCACCATGGTATCAGCCTTCACCCAGGGCCACCCCTGGGTGCACAGTATTCGCGCCAGTGCACTCCTGAAAGAGGTCGCCGCGGTCGATGACGTTGAAATTTTGAGAACTGCATCAGCGGCAGATATACGTGCGAACCAAGACCGCTTGGCGTTGGCGTTCTCAGAACTACGTCGCCGACATCCTGACCACCACATTATTTTCGAAGGCCACAGTCTGATCGATAACGACGAAGGGGTGGTAGTCGTGCCAACCACTACGTTCGTCAAGTTATCGCCGGACCTCATCATTTTCCTTGAAGACAGCGCCGATGCCATTTTGACGCGCCGCCTTGCTGATGCTGGCCGCATAAGACCGCGCCGGTCGACCGAGGAGATATCAGCTCACCAACAGGCTGCCAAGGAGGCCGCGCTATGCTACAGCGCAGCCTTAGCTATCCCTCACGTCATAATTCAATCAGGAGACGCCGCAGCATTTGAGGCGGCCCTCGAAGCCCTCGGAGAAGCTTGATCATCACCGTTACCCAACGGACGATCTGCGAATTCTGACGAAAAACATGCGAAAAGCGAGGCCTTCGCAGTTTATGTGTCAGAATTCGCAGGTTATGCGTCAGGCGACACACACATCCGTCACACGTCCAAATTCGCGACCTTCAAGGCGTTCTCCTGGATGAATTCGCGGCGCGGTTCCACGATGTCGCCCATCAGGGTGGAAAAGACCTCCTCCGCCTGATCGGCGTGGTTGACCTTCACCTGGAGGAGCGAGCGCTTGGCCGGGTCCAGCGTGGTTTCCCAGAGCTGGTCGGGGTTCATCTCACCCAGCCCCTTGTAGCGTTGGATCGTGACGCCGCGGCGGCCCAGTTCCATCACCGTGTCGAACAGGGCGACGGGGCCGGTCAGGCTGCGGCTTTCCTTCTGCTTCTCGAAGGCGCGGCCCGGTTCGGCGTAGGCCCGCTTCAGGTCCGCCGCGATGGCGTCCAGCTTGCGGGCTTCCGCGCTCTTCAGCAGGTCGGCGTCCAGATGGTGGCGGTGGGTCACGCCACGGCGCGTCCGCACGAGCGCGTAGCCGCCCTGGGGCAGGAGGCTCTCGCCGCGCCAGCCGCCTTCCACGTCCAGCGCGTTCAGCCGGGCGGCGACCGTCTCCGCGGCCTGTTGCGCCAGGGCGGCGTCCTGGGCCAGAGCGACCGAAAGGGCGCCGCTCACCGCCGCCGATTCCACCACCGACAGATTGCCGGCCTTGCGGGCCAGCGTCTCGATGTGCTGGCGGGCGCCGCGGGCCTGCTCGACCAGTTCGCGCAGCGGGTCGCCGGTCAACAGGGAGCCGTCGGCGGTCCGCATGGACAGGTCGCCCAGAGCCGCTTCGATCAGATACTCCTCCAGCGCCCGGTCGTCCTTCAGGTACCGCTCCTTCGCGTTGCCGCGCTTGATGCGGTAGAGCGGCGGCTGGGCGATGTAGAGATAGCCGCGCTCGATCAGTTCGGGCATCTGGCGGAAGAAGAAGGTCAGCAGGAGCGTGCGGATGTGGCTGCCGTCCACGTCCGCGTCGGTCATGATGATGATCTTGTGATAGCGCGTCTTGTCCGGATTGAACTCGTCGCGCCCGATGCCGGTGCCCAGCGCCGCGATCAGCGTGCCGATTTCCGCCGAGGACAGCATCTTGTCGAAGCGTGCCCGCTCCACGTTCAGGATCTTGCCGCGCAGCGGCAGGATGGCCTGGAACTGGCGTGAACGGCCCTGCTTGGCCGAGCCACCCGCCGAATCGCCCTCCACGATGAAGAGTTCCGACAGGGCCGGGTCGCGCTCCTGGCAGTCGGCCAGCTTGCCGGGCAGGGAGGCGATGTCGAGCGCCCCCTTGCGGCGGGTCAGCTCGCGCGCCTTGCGGGCGGCCTCACGGGCGGCGGCGGCCTCCACCACCTTCTGGACGACGCGCTTGGCGTCCGCCGGATGCTCCTCGAAATATTGGGCGAGGCATTCGCCCACCACCGCCTCGACCACCGGGCGGACTTCGGAGGAAACCAGCTTGTCCTTGGTCTGGCTGGAGAATTTCGGGTCGGGAACCTTCACCGACAGCACGCAGGTCAGCCCTTCGCGCGCGTCGTCGCCGGAGAGGTTCACCTTCTCCTTCTTGGCGATGCCGGATTCGTTGGCGTAGTTGTTGATCGCCCGCGTCAGCGCCGCGCGGAAGCCGGCGAGGTGCGTGCCGCCGTCCTTCTGCGGGATGTTGTTGGTGAAGCAGAGCGTCGTCTCGTGGTAGCTGTCGTTCCACT
>JAEYPE010000104.1 GCA_023411035.1 Pseudomonadota bacterium | reverse complement strand
CAATCCTTTCCGCCGATACTGCGCTCGGGTGATTTCAGTCCACGTCATCTTGTCATTCGTCATGCTTCGCAACATCGATCGAATCACAAGGGACTGAAATCACTCAACTCTTTTCGGGTCAGGCTCTGAGCAGCCGGTAGCTCGGCAGCGTGTTCTCGAGCTGCTGTTCGCCCGGCACCGCCACGCTGGGGTTGAGGACGTCGCGCATGGCGTCCGCCGTCTGGTCCTCCAGACGCGCACTGCCGCGACGGCGGACGCGGCGGGCATGAATCACTGGCCGACCATCAAATCGGCCCTGTCATCCTTGACGATGGGGCTAATTGCGGATGTGGCGTTCGAGGCAGCGGCACACCGCGGCAAGTAAGGATCGGGGATGCTGTCAGGGCGCCGAAGACTTGCCGCACACGTTCTCCTGTTTCCAAGAGACATGGGCTTGAAGTTAAGGTACTTGCCACGCCCACAGGGCGTCCATGCCGTACTCGAGATCGTAACCAATTCGATCGTGTACGGCCGCCCTAACGGTGGTCCAGTCGATGTCGTGTCCAACAATCCACCCGCCAGATCTGATCTTTGGTAGCCAAGCGTCTATATCCGAGATTACTCCGTTATAGCTGTGGTCGGCATCGACAAACACCATGTCCACACTACGGGTGTTGAAGAATGCGGCGGCGGTGACTGTTTCCATGCGAAACACATGCGCTCGGCCGGGGTGGCCGGATGCAATGGCTTGCACCCTGGCCAAGTGATCTTCGTGCGGCCATTCGGCCCAATCCTCAGGCGCGCCGGCCGCTGCTTCCGGCGCGGGTGCCCAGCGGTCGACACCATAAACCTTGGCTGCCGGGCATTGCTCCAGGAGACGTTCGAAGGTTTCCCCCCGCCAGACACCAAGCTCCACAATGACGCGAAGATCAAACTCATTCGCGAAGCGAGCCAGCGTTTCACCCCTATGTACCCAAGGGCGACCGTGGACCATGCAGGTTTCAATGACGTGTGGTGGGAAGTCGAACGTGAGCTTTGGGGTGGGATACGGGTAATCTACTTGTTGGGCAATCGATTTATCGATCGAAATGTATGAGTTTTCATGTATTGACATTTGATTATTCCTTTATTTGTCCGCCAGGATGTAAGAAGGCGTACAGCAGTTCATCCCGCTCCTCCGGTTCTTCCGATCAGCTCCCGCCAGGGCAGATCGGCGGGTCGGACGATCTCAACCACCTTGCGCTGCTCCGAGAGCTGCACGATGCGGGCGATCTTGCGCACCAAGACGGGAAGCGCGGCATCGGCGGCGGCCGCCGACTTCAGCGCCATGGTCATGTTCGTGCGCCACGCCTCCAGCGCGTCCAGCGGGCTGTCGGCGTGGATGGTCGACATCCAGCCGCTGTGGCCGGTGTTGAGCAGCCGGTAGCTCGGCAGCGTGTTCTCGAGCTGCTGTTCGCCCGGCACCGCCACGCTGGGGTTGAGGCGGAGCACCGCCTTCAGGAGATGCATCGGCTCGACGGCGGTCCCGGTCTGCGATTCCTCCGCCAGGAGCCCGGCCTGGTTTGGCTGCGCCACCACCAGTTCCTCCACATCCTCCACCGTCACCACGCGCCGGTCGGAGCGGACGCACCGCAGCAGTCGCTTCAGGAAGTTGGTCTTGCCGCTGTTCGTTCCACCCGACACCAGCACGGGCAGTTCGGCCGCCACGACGGCCTCCAGATCCTCGACGGTCCCGATCGGATGACCGCTGTCGAACCGCGCCGCCCGATAGGCGGCCCCGCCCTCCACTGGCCGGCCCGGCAGCAAACCGAAGTCGCTGAAATCGAAACTCCTGTGGCGCTGAACGCGGATGCTCAGCACCATGCCGCTGCGCGTGTTCGCCCCCAGCACGGCCTGCAGGCGGTGCCCGCCGGGAAGCGGTGAAGCCAGCAGAGGGAAGCGGTTCGGGTCGTAGGGCCGCTTGAACAGGTTCTTGAGCTGATCGCAGAGGTCGCGGCTCCAGGAGAGATCGAGGCCGGCTCCATCCATCTTCTCGTAGCCGCGACCGGCGATCTCGACCCAGAGGTCGCCGGGGCCGTTCAGCGAGACCTCCACCACGTCGTCGCGACCGTAGATCAGCGGCACCAGCGGGTCCAGCGTGGCCCGCAGGGCGGCGTTCATCGGCGGGACGGCGCTCATGGGGCGCAGGCCGCGGCGCGGGTGGCCGGCAACGGCCCGCGGTCGATCTCGATCCGCGAACCGTCGCCGCGGGTGACCAGGCCGATGCGGCGCCACGCCTGCCACCGCTCGCAGCCGATCGTCACCGGCGCCCCTGCCGCCCGCGGCGCCGGGTCCTCCTCAAGCGCATAAGGACGGGCCCGCTCCCGCGCCACGCCCGTCTCCAGCACGATCCGGCCGGTCGGGGTGTCGACGACCGTGTCCGACAGCTGCAGGCTGGTGCGCGCGGCGTCGTCATGGCGCCAGCCGGTGTTGACGGTCAGGTGCTGGTAGGCCTCGTCCGGATTCTGGACGCAGCGGGTGACCCAACCAGCGAAGGTTTCCCCGGCCTCCCCGGACACCGTCACCTGATACCAGCGGCGGGTGCCGTAGGAGGTGGCGCTCGCCAGATCGTGAACATACACCCCCGCACATCCCTCCGTCGTGGTGCGCAGCGTTCCGCCTCCTTGCGGCTGGCAGGACCGGATGACCCGCGGCGGATCGGACTCGACGGTCACCTGCGTCCAGCTCAGCGCCGGAGCGCCGGCCACGACACTCTCCTTCGGCGGGGTGCACGTCTCCACGCGGTGCTTCCAGACCAGCGGCGCGTCGCGGCGTTCGGCGCAGGCCTGCGCCAGACGGGGGGCTGCGCCGCCGCCGTCCTCCGGAGGGCTGAAGACCGCCCGCGACTCCCCCATGGTGACGCCGGCCTCGAAGTCGTTGCGCATCCGGCAGCCGGAGACCGTGAGGCGCAGCGGCACCGTTTCGGCGCCGTCGCGCAGCGAACAGGGCTTCACCTCGATCTCCTCGCCGGCGGCGTCGCGGTACACCTCGCGCTCCTCGCGCCGGGCGACGCCCTGCGCCGGGTCGGGAACCCAGGAACAGCCCGCCTTCGTCCGGCGGATCTCGAACCGTCGGCCGTCGGCCTGGCACGCCGTCCTCCACAGCGTGCGGCCGGGCCCGGCCTCGACGATCCGCGACTGCCCGAGCGCCACGCCGCTCTCGTAGACGATCTGATCGCCGCACCCGAACCACGTCCGCTGTTGGGCCTGGGAGGCGGACGGGACGAGCGTGGCGGCGGCAGCGACGGCGAGCAACAGGACGAGCTGTGACATGATCTTCTCCTCACTGGGGCGGCGGCAGCGCGACCGGCCTGGTCGTCGCAGCGGCGCCCGCGCCCGTCGTGGTTCCCGCCCCGGCGGTGCGCACAGCCTGGTCCGCCGACCGCTCGCCGGGGCGGGCCAGCCACAGATCGACCGACGGCGACACCAGGAACTGATAGCCCCCATGAACGATGTGGACGTCGGTCAGGTCGAGATTCCGCTCCAGCAGCAGGCGGGCGATCGACTGGGCGTTCCGGTTGGCCTGGCCACCCGCCACCACCACCGTCTGGCCATCGGCCGTGCCCTCGCCCTGGCGTGCCAACCGCTGCTCGATGACGCTGCCGGCGATCTCGATCGCCCCGGCGATCACGGCCCCGCCGTACCGCTCGGCGACGCGCTGGTTGAGATCGTCCACGAGGCCGGCCCGGCCCATCAGGTCGGCGCCGACGCCCGGGCTGGCGCGCAGGTCGAACTGCGCGTGGTCGACGGCCCGCACCAACCGGGTGAACTCCGTGCGCAGCCGCGTCTCGCCCCGACGCATGCCCTCGTAGCGCCCGTGCATCGTGCTGCCGGCGGGGATGACCACGGTCTTTCCGTCGGCGCCGTAGACGTCGCGCTCGACCATGGCGGTGACCGGCCCGTCGATCTGGGAATTCACCGACCGTGTGAGGACGAGCGGGATCGGCGTGTCCTGGAGCACCGTCCGGGAGAGGTCCACCGGCTGGCTGGACACCACCCGTGGATAGTCTTCCCCGTAGTTTGCCGCCTCCGGCGCTGCGGCTGCGGCCTTCGCGCTGCGGGACGGACCGCGCGACAGACGGCCGTCGCTCCGCGGCGCCGCCGTGTCCACGATGCGGCTCCGCCCCAGCCCGGCGAGATGGTCGGCGCGCGCCGCTTCCACCAGCTCGGCGTAGCGGTCGCGCGGCGCCGCTT
>JAEYPE010000092.1 GCA_023411035.1 Pseudomonadota bacterium | reverse complement strand
GAGAACTTCACCAAGGAGTTCAGCGACGTGCTGACGGAAGGTGCGAGCAAGCTGACGCTGGCCGACCAGAACGAGGAAGGCGCAAGCCTGCTGATGCTGCAGACCCGTCAGCAGCTCGGCACCATCGCCCTCTCGCTGGCCAACCAGTCGCAGCAGTCGATCCTGCGTCTGTTCTAAGCCTGAGACTTCGGGTAGGATCACGCCCGGCGGGCGGCGGCGCAAGCCGCCGCCCGTTCCATTTGGTGCGGCGCCTTCCGGAAAGCGCTTCCCGCTGCCGCGCGCTGACGAGACAAGGACCGGGTCCGTTTCATGCCTTTGAAGTTCGTTCTCCGCCCCAACGAAAAGGTCATCATCAACGGTGCGGTCATCGGGGCCGGCGACCGTCCCGGCTCGTTCTTTCTCTACAACACCGCCAACTTCCTCCGCGGTCGCGAGGTGTTGAAGGAAGAACAGATCGATTGCATCGAGAAGAAGCTCTACTTCGTCATCCAGCTCGTCTACATTTTCCCCGAAGACGCAGTGCTCAATCTGCAGCGCTTCGCTTCGATTCTGGCCGAGACGCGCGAAGCCCGCCCGGATTGCCGCGACGATCTCGATGAAATCGAACGGCTGGTGGAAGCGCGAAACTATTACCGCGCGTTGAAAATTTGCCGGAAGATGTTCAAGGGCGGCTCCGATGCTTCGCCCAACGCCGAAGGCGCGGCGGACAGTGCGGCGGACAGCGCGGCGACCGATTCGGCACCGTGATCCAAACGGAAGCCCAGGATCGCGGCGGCCAATCCGCGGACGCGCTTCTGGCCGATGCCATCGCCCTCCACCGGGCGGGGAACCTGGACGAGGCGCGGCACCTTTATCGGCGCATCCTGGCCGCCGATCCGGCCCATGCCGATGCCCGCCACCTGTCCGGCATCGCCGCCTATCAGGCCGGTCATGCCGCACTGGCGACCGTGTGTTTCCGCGCGACCGTGGCTGTCGATCCATCCTTCGCTCCGGCCTACAACAGCCTGGGCAATCTTCTGGCCGACCGGAACCATCCGGACGACGCGGCCCGCGCCTATCGCCGGGCCATCGCCCTCCAGGACGGCTATGCGGAAGCCCTCGGCAATCTCGGCCTCCTCCTTCAGACGCAGGAGCGGATCGACGAGGCCATCGCAGCCTATGCAGAGGCGCTGAGTTTCGATCCCGGACGCACCGCGATCCGTTTCAATCTGGCGGTCCTGTATCGCCGCCGGGGCCGCCTGGACGAAGCCGCCCTGTGCTTCTACCAAGTGGTGCAGGCGCAGCCGGACCGCGCCGAGGCGTGGCGCAATTTGGCGCTCGTGCTGCGCGCTCTGAACCATTCCGACGCGGACGTGTGCCTACGCCGCGCGCTGTCCGACGACCCGACGGATTGGGAGGTCGCGCGGGAACTCGGCGCGCTCTTGAACGAGCGGGGCGGCTTCGGCGAGGCGGCGGCGGTTCTGACCCAGGCGGTGGATGCCGGTCCGGTGCGGGACGCGCGGCTTCTGTTCCATCTGGGCAGCGCGCTGCAAGGGGATGGACGGCTTGCGGAGGCGGTAGCCCGCTACCGGCAGGCGCTGTCCCTGGACCCGCTGGTGGCGGGGGCGTGGAACAATCTGGGCGTGGCGCTGCTCGATCTGGACGACCATGCCGCCGCCGTGGCTGCGCTGCGGACGTGCATCGCGCTGCGCCCCGCCGATGCCGTGGCCTTCAACAACCTGGGCACCGGCTATGACGGGGTGGGCCGGCCGGAGGAGGCCACGCGCGTCTTCCTGCGCGCCTTGACCATTCAGCCGGACTACGGCAAGGCTCTGAACAACCTCGGCAATTCCCGCCGGGCCGCGCGCCGGGCGGAGGCCGCCGCCGCGCTGTACCGCCGGGCGCTGATCGCCCAGCCGGACTATCCCGACAGCTACACCAACCTCGGAAACGTTCTTCAGGATTGGGACGACTGGCCGGGGGCGCTGCGCCTGCACCAGCGCGCGGTGCTTCTGGCGCCGCGGAGCCCCATCGCCCTCACCGCCATGGGCCTCGCCCTTCATCTGCTGGGACGGATCGGGGAGGCGGAAGCCGCGCATCGGCGCGCTCTGTCCATCGACGGGCGCCACGCGGAAGCCTATGCCAATCTTGGCATGCTGCAATGGCAGTCGATGCGCGTGGACGAGGCGGAGGAAACCTTGCGCCGCGCCGTCGACATCGATCCGTCGCTGGGGGCGGCACGGCTGAACTTCGCCTTGGTCAGTCTCGCCAAAGGCAACCTGCGGGAGGGGTGGGACGCCTACCGGGACCGGTTCCGGGCCAAGGACTATCAGGTGCGCACCATCGCGGCACCGCCCTGGCAGGAGGGCGCCGCGACCGTCCGCCGGCTGCTGGTCTGGCGGGAGCAGGGGGTGGGGGACGAACTGATGTTCGCCTCCTGCTATCCCACCCTGGCGGAGCGCGTGGCGGCGGGGCGGATCGGTCAGGTGATCCTGGAGTGCGACCGCCGGCTGGTCAGCCTGTTCGCCCGCTCCTTCCCCTGGGCCACCGTCCGGGCGGAAACCGCCGCCGACGGGATGGAGACGCTGGTGCCCCCGGACTGCGACGCCCAGATCGCCGCCGGTGATCTCCCGCGCCTTCTGCGTCCGGATCTGGGGAGCTTCCTGGCCCTGCCCTGGCTGGTGCCCGATCCGGTCCGTCTCGACCTGTGGCGGGAGCGGCTGACCGCGTTGGGGCCGGGACTGAAGGTCGGCATCGCGTGGCGCAGCCAGTTGATGACGACCGAACGCCGGGCCGCCTACATCACGCTGGACGCCTTCGCACCGCTGTTCGCGTTGCCGGGGGTGGTCTTCGTCAATCTCCAGTACGGTGACTGCGAGGCGGAGATCGCCGCGGCGGAGGAGCGGTTCGGCGTAACCATCCACCGCTGGGGCGACCTGAATCTGAAGGACGATTTCGAAGGCGCGGCGGCGCTGACCGCCTCGCTCGACCTTGCCATCGCGCCCGCCGTGTCCTCCGGCGAACTCGCCGGGGCTCTGGGGGTACCGGCTTGGCGCATCGGCGCCTGCGACTGGACCCAGCTCGGTACCGGCGTTCGCCCCTGGTACCCGACGATGCGTCTGTTCCAGCCACGGCCCGGCGAGACGTTGGACGGCGTCATGGTGCGCGTCGCCCGCGTCCTGCGCCAGTCGATGCCGCCGCCGGAAGCCGCCCTGTCCCACCCGACCGTGGATGCCGCGCCGCTGGTGGCCGATGCCATCGCCCGCTACCGCGCCGGGGCGCTGGACGAGGCGGAGAATCTCTGCCGCACGGCGCTGGATGCCGTGCCGGAGCACGCTGTGGCCTTGCATCTTCTGGGGGTTCTGCGGCTTCGCCGTGGCGATCCCACGGATGCGGCCGCGGTTCTGGCCCGTGCGGTGAAGGCCGATCCCGGCAACGCCGCCGCCCACGCCGCCCTGGCCGACGCCTGCCAGGCGATGGGCCGGCACGATGCCGCCCTGGTGACGCAGCGCAACGCCGTGCTGCTCAGCCCGGACGCGGCGGAGCATTGGCTCAACCGCACCGCCTTGCTGCGGGCGCAGGGCGAGGGCGGCGAGGCGGAAGCCTGCGCGCGGCGCGCCCTGCGGATTCGTCCGTCGCTCGGCGTGGCGCACACCCATTTAGGGCACTTGCTTGCCGACCGCGGGGACCGGGCCGGCGCGGAGCGGAGCCACCGGCGGGCGCTCGCCCTGACGCCATCGGGGGTGGAGGCGCTGGTGAATCTCGGTGCGCTCCACCTGACGGCCGACCGGCCCGCCGAGGCCGAGCGGCTGCTGCGGCGTGCAACCGCGACCGCACCGGACGAAGCCGCGGCCTGGAGCCATCGCGGCAGCGCGCTCGACCGGCTGGGGCGCACCGACGAGGCTTTCGCCTGCCACCGCCGGGCCGTCGACCGCGCGCCGGACATGGCGGAGGCGCACGCGAACCACGCCATGCATTGGGCGCGGCGGCGGCGCCCGGCAGAGGCCATCGCCGCCTACCGCCAAGCCATCCAGGCCAATCCGGCGCTGCCGACGGCCCATTACAATCTGTCGCTTCTGCTTCTGGAGCAGGGCGATCTGCGGTCCGGCTGGGCGGAGCATGAATGGCGGTTCGGCACTCCCCAGTTTCGCGGGCAGGAACGCCGCTTTGCCGCAAGGACGTGGCGTGGCGAGAACATCGCCACCGCGCGCCTGCTGGTCTGGCGGGAACAGGGGGTGGGCGACGAAATCCTCTTCGCTTCCTGCTATCCCGATCTTTTGCGCCGCGCCGGGCATGTGGTGATCGAATGCGACCGCCGTCTGGTGTCGCTCTTCGCGCGCTCCTTCCCCGGCGCCGCCGTCCGCGCGCCGACCGTGGAGCCGCGCGACGTGGACGTGCAGATCGCCGCCGGGGCCCTGCCGCGGCTTCTGCGGTCCGATCGGAAGCGGTTCCCGGCCCAGCCCTGGCTGGTGCCCGATCCGGCCCGCCTCGCCCTGTGGCGGGAGCGGCTGGCCGCGTTGGGGCCGGGGCTGAAGGTCGGCGTCGCGTGGCGCAGCCAGTTGATGGTGGGCGAACGCCGGGCCGCCTACGTCACGCTGGACGCCTTCGCGCCGCTGTTCGCGCTGCCGGGGGTGGTCTTCGTCAACCTGCAATACGACGAGTGCGCGGCGGAGATCGCCGCGGCGGAGGCGCGTTTCGGCGTGACCATCCACCGCTGGAGCGATCTGGACCTGAAGGATGATTTCGAGGCCGCGGCGGCGCTGACCGCCAACCTGGACCTCGTCATCACGCCCGCCGTCTCCCCGGGCGAACTGGCCGGGGCCTTGGGCGTGCCGGTGTGGAAGTTCGGCCATCGCGACTGGACCCAACTCGGCACCGGCGTCCGTCCCTGGTTCCCGACGATGCGCCTGTTCCAGCCACGGCCCGGCGAGATGTTGGATGCCGCCCTGGGTCGGATGGCTACGGCCCTTCGTCGGTTCATGCCCGTCGGAGGCGAACCGCCGCCCGCCGTCCCGGACGATCCGGATACCCTGTTGGAGACCGCCGCCGCCCTCCACCGTGACGGGCGGCTGGCCGAAGCGGCCCCCCTTTACGAGCGTGTGCTGAAGGCGCAGGTGGACCACCCGGTCGCCCTCCATCTGTCCGGACTGCTGGCGCACCAGACCGGCGACTCCGCTGAGGGTGCGCGGCGCATCGCCCGTGCCCTGGACAGGATGCCCGCCTACGCCGCCGCCCAGTCGAGCCTGGGAACCGTCCTGCTGGCGCTGGGCCGGGCGCCGGAAGCGGTGCGTCGGTTCCGTCTGGCGCTTGCCCTGCAACCCGCCGCCGCGGCGGCTCTGACCAATCTCGGCAACGCGCTGGAGGCGGCGCACGATCTGCCCGCCGCCGCCGCCGCCCACCGCCGGGCGACACTGGCCGATCCGGCGCTGGCCGAGGCGCACGACAATTGGGGCGCCGTGCTGACCCGGCTCGGCGCGCTGGACGCGGCGGAGGCGTGCCACCGCCGCGCGTTGCGGCTGGCCCCGGACCGCGAGGACGGTTGGCTGAACCTGGGGGTGGTGCTGCGCCGGGCGGGGCGGCTGGAGGGGGCGCTGCAGGCGCTGGTCCGCGCACTGTCGCTGGCTCCGGGACAAGGGGACGCGCCGGCCAATCTGGGCCGCCTGCTGCGTGACCGGGGACAGGACGCCGCGGCGGAACTCTGGTGCCGCCGCGCCCTGGCGGTGGAGCCGGGGCATCCGGCGGCGGCTTTCAATCTCGGCCTTCTGGATCTGGCCCGCGGCGACCTTGCGGCGGGCTGGGCCGGCTACGACGCCCGCTTTCGGGCCCGCGAACTGTCCGGTGCCGCCCGAGCCGTCCCTGTTCCCGCCTGGGAAGGGGAGGACCCATCCGGCCTGCGCCTGCTGGTCTGGGCGGAGCAGGGGATCGGCGACGAAATCATGTTCGCCGGTTGCCTGGATGGGCTGATCGAGCGGGCCGGCGCCGTGGTGGTGGAGTGCGACCGGCGGCTGGTGCCGCTGTTTGCCCGGTCCTTTCCCCGCGCGGAGTGGCGCCCGGCCCCGGCGGACCCGGAGGCGCCCTGTGCCGGCATCGACCGGCATGTCGCCATGGGATCGTTGCCGCGCTGGCTGAGGCCCCGGCTGGACCGCTTTTCGCCGCGCCCCTCCTTTCTGACCGCCGACCCGGAGCGGGCCGCCCTCTGGCGCGCGCGGGTGGACGCGCTCGGTTCCGGCCTGAAGGTGGGAATCGCGTGGCGCAGCGGGCTGATGACGGCGGAGCGCCGTGGGGCTTATGCGCCGCTCGCCGATTGGGGGCCGGTGTTCGCGGTGCCTGGGGTCCGCTTCGTCACCCTTCAATACGGCGACTGCGCCGCCGAGATCGCCGAGGCGGAGCGCCGGTTCGGGGTGACCATTCACCGCTGGGGCGAACTGGACCTGAAGGACGATCTGGACGACGTCGCGGCCCTGATGTCGGCGCTCGACCTCGTCATCACGCCGGCCAGTTCGGTGGGGGAACTGGCGGGGGCGCTGGGGGTGCCGGTCTGGCGGTTCGGGCCGCGGGGGGATTGGACGGCGCTCGGCACCGGGGCGCGGCCCTGGTTTCCGACCATGGCGCTGATCCCGGCACCGCCGGGGCTGTCCGCGACCGGCGCCCTGCCGGGCATCGCGCGCCGTCTGGCCGCCCTTCGTCCCGGTTTCCTTCCAATCGCCAAGAAGAGCAGATAAAAAAAGCCGGGAGCGAACTGTTCGTCGCTCTCGGCTTTTTGAATTGGATCGACCCGGAAGGGTGTTAATTCACCCTGCGACTGGTTCTGGCCAAGCGATCAATTTCTTCCTTGAGGTGTAATTTCTCAAGCTTCATACGCTTGATGGCACTTTCGTCAGGCCACGAGCGCTTTTCCTCGTCGAGGATGGCGCGGTCGAGACGCAGGTGCTTTTCCTGCAGGGAAGATAGGCGAGCATCAGTGTGCATGGGCTGCTCTCCGTCAGATCGACCCGGCTCCTGCCAAGTCCGGCAGGCCGGAAACCTTAGTGTTCACCCATCCGAGCCGCCGAACAACCCCAAACTTTTGTCCTAGTACTCCGATGACGGGGGGTAACCGCCCCTTACGATGGGGATGTGACAATTCGCCGCACATCCTTATCGCTTGCCGTTCATTGCCGGAATAGGTCGAATGGCGGCGTTTCGTTGCGCGGTCATACCCATTTGGAGGTATGCACGCCACTCTCCATCCGGGTCAGAAGCCTGGAAACCCGGTGGACCAGTTCGGCGGACGTGTCGCCCGGACGCGGGGCGATCAGCCTTTGGGAGGGGAACCAGGGGCGCACCCCGCTGCCCATCCAGGTCCAGTCCCGGCCGCCGAGCCGCCAGACCGGAACGCCCAGGGCGCCCGCCAATTCCCCGGCGGCGGTGGCCGGAAGGATGACGAGGTCGAGCGCCGCGATCAGGGCGGCCACCCCTTCCAGATCGTTCTTCAGGTCCAGATCGTCCCAGCGGTGGACGCGGCGGATGCCGTCCTGCTCGATGGACGCCAGTTCGGCGGCGCAATCGCCGTATTGCAGGTTGACGACGTGCAGGCCCGGCACCTCCAGCAGCGGCAGCCAATCGGTGATGCGGGTGTAGGCGCCTTCTCGGTGCGCTGTGACGATCTGGCTGCGCCAGCTTATGCCCACCTTCAGGCCGGGGCCGAGCGCGTCCACCCGCGCGCGCCAGAAGGCGGCCCGTTCCGGTTCGGGAGTCAGGAAGGCCGGGCGGACGGGAAAGCGTTCCAACCGGTCGCGCCGCAGGGCAGGGAGTGAACCGGCGGCGATTTGCAGGTCGCAATCCGGCGGATTCAGGCTTTCCCGCCCATCGGCGGTGACGGACTCCGCCCGCACGGTCGCCCAGGGGAAGGCGCGGGCATAGAGGGACACCAGACGCGGGTCGCATTCCAGCACCACAGCCCCGCCGCAGTTTTCCAGGTCGCCGAAGACGGATGCGAACAGGATCTCGTCGCCCAACCCCTGCTCCGGCCAGACCAGCAGGCGGCGTCCTTCCAGGGGCTCCCCCCTCCAGACGGGCAGGGGAATGAGGCGCGCCCGCTGAAGCTGGCGTGCGGAGAAACGGTGCCCGTAACCGGCCCAGCCGGTGGCGATATCGCCGTCCGCCAGCGCCAGCAGACCCATGTTCCAAGCCGCCAGGGACAATCCGGGGTCCACCCGCAGGGCACGCTCCAGGAAGCGCCGGCAGGATTCGGGCCGGTCCGCCATCTTGGCGAGGGCCCCCAGATTGTTCAGCGTGTCGGCGGACTCCGGGCGCAGGGCCAGGGCGCGCCGGTAGTGGGCGGCGGCGTTGTCGAAGTGCCCCTGCACCTCGCAGGCATGGCCCAGGTTGGTGTGGGCCGCCGGGTTGGCCGGAGCGAGACGGATGGACCGCAGGTGCCACCGCTTGGCCGAGGCCAACCGCTCCGGCTGGTGCATGCTCAGCCCCATGTGGGTCATCGCCTCCGGAAAGTCCGGGCGCAGGACCATGGCGCGGCGGAAACAGAGCAGGGCTTTGTCCGGGCGGTCCAGTGCCTGTTGGACGAGACCCAGATGGTTCCAGGCCGTGGGAAAATCCGGATCGATCCGCAGCGCCGCCGTGATGTGGCGGTCCGCCTCCGCGTGCTTGCCCGTCTGATGCTGGATCAGCCCCAGCAGATGCAGCGCATCGCTGTGCCGCGGCGCAAGATCGAGAACCGCGCGGTAGGCCGCCATCGCGTCGTCCAGCCGGCCCGCCCGGTGCAGGTCGATGGCGCGGTTCAGCAACACCTCGGGATCGGCGGCAGGGGGAGGAGGGACGACCACGGGGGCGGGGGCTGGCCGCATCGCGAAAAGGCAGCGGGCCATGCGGGCCAGAACATGCTCGAAGGATTCACCGGGACGCGGCTGGAACAGGCGCATCGTCGGGAACCAGGGGCGGATGCCGAGTCCGAGTTGCGTCCAGTCGCGGTGCCCGAAGCGCCAGACCGGCACGCCCAGGGCCCCGGCCAGTTCGCCCGCCGACATGGCCGGGCAGATGACGAGGTCCAGGTTGGCGGTCAGCGCCGCCGCGGCCTCGAAATCGTCCTTCAGGTCCAGATCGCTCCAGCGGTGGATGGTCACGCCGAAACGCGCCTCCGCCTCCGCGATCTCCGCCGCGCACTCGTCATATTGCAGGTTGACGAAGACGACACCCGGCAGCGCGAACAGCGGCGCGAAGGCGTCCAGCGTGGTGTAGGCGCCCTTGCGCTCCGGCGTGATCAACTGGCTGCGCCATCCGATGCCGACCTTCAGCCCCGGCCCCAGCGCCGCCAGCCGCTCCCGCCACAGGGCGAGGCGGGCCGGATCGGGCTTCAGCCAGGGATCGAACTGGTCGAAAGCGGCCAGCGTCCCGCGCAGCAGGCGGGGCAGGGCGCCGGCGGGCACCTGGAGGTCGACATCCGGCGGCTCCACCGTTTCCCGCCCTTCGGCGTCGATGGTCTCCGCCCGCACCGTCGCGCGCGGGAAGGAGCGGGCGAACAGGCCGACCAGCCGCGGGTCGGTCTCGATGGTCACCGGCCCGCCACCCCAGGCGATCACGTCGCCGTAGCAGGAGGCGAACATGATCTCGTCCCCCACCCCCTGTTCCCGCCAGATCATCAGCCGGCGCCTGCGCAGCCCTTCGCCCTGCCACCGGGGCGCGCCGATCCGGCGATCCGGAAGGACCTGCCCGGTGGCGAAGCGCCGTTCATAGCCTTCCCAGCCGCGTTCCATCCGGCCATGCAGCAGGGCGATGAGGGCGAGGTTGTAGCTGGCGGTGGCGAGGTCCGGGTTGTGGGCCAGCGCCTCCTCATAGCAGGATTCCGCCTTGGCGAGATGCCCCTGCGCCTGAAGCGCGTTGCCGAGGTTGTAGATGGCCTCGACGGAATGCGGGTTCTGGCTCAGCACCTTGCGGAAGCACTGTTCGGCCTGGGCTGCGCGCCCCAGCTTTTGCAGCACGCTGCCGAGATTGTTCAGCGTCATCGGGTTGTCGGGCGCGCGCTTCAGCGCCTCGCGGTAGGCGATCTCCGCGCTTTCGTAGGCTTGCTTCCGTTGCAGGAGGGCGCCCAGATTGTAGTGGGCCTTGGGGTCGTCGGGCCGCAGCCGCAGCACGGCGCGGGCCTGGGCCAGCGCCTCGTCGAGCCGCCCGGCGGCGGCCAGCGCGTCGCTGAGGTTGGTGTGGGCCTCGATCATCGCGGGGGCCAGGACCGCGGCGCGGGCGAAGGCCCGCAGGGCGTCGGCAAGGCGGTTCTGGGCGCGCAGGGCGTTGCCCAGATTGTACCAGGCTTTGGCGTAGCCCGGCTGAAGCTCCACCGCCGCGGTGAAGGCCAGCCCCGCCAGCCCCGGCAGATCCTGCGCCTGGAAGGCGTTGCCCAGATTGTAGCGCGGCTGGGCCGACAGCGGGTTCAGCGCGGCGGCCATGCGATGCGCTTCCGCCGCCTCGGCGTGGCGGTCCAGGACGGCGAGCGCGCTTCCCAGATTGTCGTGGTAATCGGCGACTCCGCCCGACTGCCGGATGGCCTCTTCGATCAGTTCAACGGCGCGGCCGGGGTGCCCGGCCTGGAGCGCCAGCACGCCGAGCAGGTGCAGAGCGTCGGGATGCCGCGGGTCCGCCGCCAGGACGGCGCGGTAGTCCTTCTCCGCCTCCGCCAACCGGCCCGCCTGGTGATGGGCGACGGCGCGGCCCAGCCGTGCGGCGAGATCGTCGGACGTTTTCGGCGAAGCCTGTTCGGGGCGCTGGTTCATGGGATCCGCCTTTTCCGTCTGTCCGATCCGGCCCCGTTTGCGGGGGCTGTCCGCCGGTCTGTTGCCGGAAGGGAGTGCCATGTTCACCCGTTCCCGGTAAAGATGCTGTTAGCCCTTTTCCCATTCAGGAGCCGTTCCGTGACCGAGCCGAGCGATCCGCCCCATTCCCCGTCGCCGCGTCCGGGCCTCGCCCGTGCCGGGGGGCGGCTGGGCGGGTTCGCCGCTCAGGCGATGCGCCTCTATGCGGAGGCCAACGCCCTGGCCGCGGACGGGCTGGCCGTGGAGGCGGAGGCCGCCTACCGCCGCACGCTGGCGCTGAATCCGCGCTTCGCGGAGGCGCACAACAACCTCGGCAACGTGCTGCGCGCCCAGGACCGCGCGGAGGAGGCGGTGGCGGCCTATCGGGAGGCGCTGGCCTGCGGGCTGGACCATCCGCTGGTCCACTACAATCTGGCCTCGGCCCTGAAGGCGGCCGGCGACCCGGCGCCGGCGGAGTGCCATTTCCGCCGGGCGCTGGTGGAGGAACCGGCTTATGCGGAGGCGTTCAACAACCTCGCCAACCTGCTGCGCGAGGGGGAGCGGCTGACCGAGTCCGCGACCGCCTACCGCCGGGCGCTCGCCCTGCGGCCCGATTGGGACGAGGCCCACGATAACCTGTCCGGCGCCCTCTATCTGCTGCACGAGGACGGGCGGCGGGAGGAGGCGGCGCGCTTCGCCCGGCTGTGGCTGCGCGACCACCCGGACCATCCCGTGGCCCGCCACATCGGCGCCGCCATCGCGGGACTGGATGCCGAAGAGCGGGCGTCCGACGCCTATGTCCGGCAGGTGTTCGACCTGTTCGCCGGGGAGTTCGACGCCAAGTTGGTGGGCGAGCTGAGCTACCGTGCACCGGGCCTGCTGGCCGAGGCGGTGGCCGGGGTGGGGATCGCGGCGGACGGAAGCCTGGACATTCTGGACGCCGGCTGCGGCACCGGCCTGTGCGGCCCCTTGCTGCGCGGCCATGCCCGCCGGCTGGAAGGGGTGGATCTGTCTCCCGGCATGCTGGAGCGCGCCGCCGCCCGTGGTCTCTACGACGTGCTGGAGGAGGCGGAGCTTGGCGCTTTCCTGGAGGCCCGTCCGGCGGCGTACGACCTGATCGTGGCCGCCGACGTGCTTTGCTATTTCGGGGCGCTCGGCCGGGTTCTGGGACAGGCCGCCGCGGCGCTTCGTCCGGGCGGGCGGCTGGCCTTCACGGTGGAGCGTCTGGAGGAGGGTGGGGTGTCCTGCCGGGTCAGCCCGCATGGCCGCTACGCCCATACGGAACGCCATGTGCGGGAGTGCCTGACGGCGGCGGGGTTGACCGCGCTGCGCATTGCCCAGGACACGCTGCGCTACGAGAGCAGCGAGCCGGTGTCCGGGCTGGTGGTGCTGGCGGTGCGGCCCTGACCGGGGGCGTCAGTCGAGCATCGGCAGTCCGGTCTCGATCCGCACCAGGGCGGCGAGCAGCGGGGCGCCGATGTCGCGCCGGACGAAGTTGCTCGCCCGGTCCGCGGCGTTGAGCGAGCCCTGGAAGCTCTTGCGCCAGCGGTCGTCGCCGTACATCACCTTCTCCGCCTTGGCCTTCTGGGCGAGCAGGCCGGGGCGGCGCCCGGCGGACTCGTCCACCAGACGGGTCAGCCGCTTCATCAGTTCGTTGGCGCTGGTCGGATCGCCGCGCTTCAGCGCCGCCTCGATCAGTTCGGCCAGGGCTTCGCCGCGGATGTCCAAGTCCTGCACCTGCTCGGCATAGGCGAGCGCCACGGAGGCGTCGGAGCGGCGGGCGAGCCGGCCCAGGACCGCCGGGATGGTCCAGGGATTCTCGTCCTGCACGGTGCGCAGCAGGCCCAGCGCCAGATTGGTGTCTCCCAGTTCCGCCGCGGCGACGGCCAGTTCCGGCGGGCAGCAGTCGGTCTTGATCTCGCGGAACTTGGAGAACTGCGTTTCCACCGTGTTCAGGAACAGGGTGCGTGCCGCCCCCTCCTTGCCGGCGCGCAGCAGGGTCTGGGCGACCAGGCCGAGTTCCCAATTGCAATTGCGGGCGGTGGCGTAGGCCTTGGCCTCCTCCGCGAGCTGACCGGCCAGCGCCATGTCGCCGCGCCACGCCGCCGCCTTCGCGATGTCGGCGAGGTTGTAGATGCGGGTCGAGCATTCCGGGATCTGCCGGGTGATGTCGAGCGCAAGCTGGCTTTGTCCCATCAGGGCGAGCGCGCGGGCGACGAACAGATCCTGCCCGGCCCCGTCCGATGCGGCGCCGCGGCGCACCGCGCTGACGAAGGGAGCGATGATCTCCTTCGCCCGTGCGCTGTCGCCGATGCTGTTGTAGGCGACGGCCAGCGACAGCCAGTCCCAGCGGGCGGCGGTGATCGGCGTTTCCACCGGGGGCAGCATCTCGGCGACCCGGTGCAGGAAGCAGAGCGAGGTCATCGGCTCGTTGCACACCAGCGAGCGGATGCGCGAGCGGAATTCGAAGAAGTCGAAATCGCCGACGAACTGATTGGTGACGAGTTGCACGGCC
Organism: Pseudomonadota bacterium; assembly: GCA_023411035.1. Taxonomy (GTDB): domain Bacteria; phylum Pseudomonadota; class Alphaproteobacteria; order Azospirillales; family Azospirillaceae; genus Azospirillum. Next base: position 6,687 of record JAEYPE010000092.1, on the reverse strand, counting down.
AGCGCGCTGTCCGGATACTTCACGACGATTTCGTTCAGCAGCCGGTCCGCATCCTTCAGGAGGCGGCTTTCCTCAGCGATGTCGTAGGTGTTGTCCGCCTGCCGGATCGTCTGCATCGCCTGGACGAACAGGCGGTTGGCCGGACCCTGGTCCGGCTGGGGCTGCTGCGCCGCCGCCGGGTTGCCGGCCCCTCCCACCGCCACGGTGAAGGCCGCCAGCGCCACGAGCAGAGTCATGGCGGCGGAGGCGGCAAGACGGCGGGCGAAGGCGGGCAGGATGGCCATGGCGGTGCGGAAACCCTGGTGCGCTAGAGGACGCGGGCGTAGTTGACGACACGCTGGACGTTCGGCAGCGTGCGGGCGTGTTCGATCACACGGTCCAACTCGCCCTGGTGGGTGGCCAGACCCATGAGATAGACGATGCCGTTGACGGTATCGATGCTGAAGTTCTGGCTGTGAATCTGCGAGTCGAAGGTCAGCTTCGTGCGCAGTTGCGTGTTGATCCAGGTGTCGCGGGCGCTGTCCATCAGGCCCGAATCATTGTCCACCTGGATTTCGTTGATGACTTCCGTCACGCCCTCCACCTGCCAGCACAGGCGCACGGCGTCCAGACGCATCTGGGCGTCGGCGGCGCGCCCGGTCAGCAGAACGCGGCCCTGATCGACCGTCAGTCCGATGCGGCTGTGAAGGTCCATCGAGTGCTGGAACCACAGGTGGTTGATCTGGGCCTTGATCTGGGTGTCAGACGCGAATCCCGACAGGCCGCGGTGTTCGCTGGCCGCGATCACGGCGGTGCCGCCGGCGGCGCCCAGGACCAAGGGCGCGCAGCCAGACGCGAGGCCCGCGACAGCGGCCATTCCGACCAGCGCCCAAAGGCGGCCAAACCCCGACACGCTCTGCCTCCGATCCCCGGCCCGCCGAAAGAACGGGCGGGCGGAAAAAGTCATGCCGCAGGTGCGTTGGCAATGGGGAATCTTGGGAGTGTTGTGCTTCATCGTCGTTTTGTTCCGGGGTGATGCACGAATGTTTCACTCGCTGCAGGCGCGAAGGGATTTGGGTTAGGCGAAGGGCGCGCGCGTCAGCAGCCCGGCGATTTCGCGCGCCAGAACGCGCGCGATTTTCTGCCGCGCCTTGGGGTCGCGCAGGATCGCCTCGTCCTTCGGGTTTGACAGGAATCCGGTTTCCAGGAGGACGGACGGAACGTCCGGCGCCTTCAGCACCGCGAAGTTGGCCGACCGCATCGGGTTGTCCAGCAGCAGCATGTCCTTCCCCGCCCCCTTCACGATGGCGTGCCGGGCCGCCAGCGCGGCGTTCCGGGTGTGCCGCGCCGTCAGGTCCAGCAGGATTTCCTTGACGGCCTTCTTGGCATTCTTCACGTCCACGCCGCCCAGCCGGTCCACGGCGTTCTCCTTGCGTGCCAGGGCCGCGGCGAAGGAATCGGAACTTTTCTCGGACAGCGTGTAGGCGGACAGGCCGCGGGCCTCGCGGTTGGGCGCGCTGTCGGCGTGGATGGACACGAACAGGTCGGCCCGCGCCTGCCGGGCGGCGTCCACCCGCTCTCCCAGAGACAGGAAGCGGTCGCCGTCGCGTGTCAGCCGCACGCCCAGCCGGTGCTGCCGGGTGAGGAGCCGCGCCAGTTCCTGCGCGATGTGCAGGGTGATGTCCTTTTCCTGAGTGCCGCGGGCGCCGATGGCTCCCGGATCGATGCCGCCATGGCCGGGATCGAGCACCACCATGCGCGGGCGCGCCGCCGGGCGGGGCTTGGTCTGGGCGTCCGCGGCAGGCGGGAACAGCAAGGCGCCAGCCCCGGCGAGGGGGACGGTCAACGCCAATTGGAGGAGACGTCTGCGTTCCATTCGCCCGTGATTCCGCAAGGATTTGGGGCCGCCGAAACCAAAAGTCCCGAGCCGGGATCGGAGAGGCGGCGTCCGCCCCCGAAGGGGGCAAGAGGTGTGAGCGTTAACCAATGGTGACGCGCAAAAGGGTTGTCAAGACCGGTTGGGTTAACTCCGTCAAATGTCCCCGGCGGATCGTCATGGGAGGCCGGCACCGACCTATGGAGAATCGACTCTTCCCAAGAATTCCTTGAAGATGATGGCTGAAAGCGCTAAAATTTTAAAAATAAGCTCGGAGGTGGCGATGTTGAGGAAAGCCTTGTTCAACATCATCCGGCAGGAGCAGCGCGAGGTCGAAGACGAACTCGAAAAGGAAGAGCGCAGCACGGCTCCCGATGTCGGTCGGATGGTCGCGCTGAAGCGCGAGGTCACGGACCTGCGGCGTGAGCTGGAGCATTTCCGCGACGTCTGATTGTAGGAATACAAACGATTCCGCGCATCGAGCCCCTTTCCCGCAATGGCAGGAAAGGGGTTTTCTGTATTCGCATGCGTTTTTTCGAGGTTCATTGCAGTGCGATATTTTGAAACCGCATTGCGGTATGATGCCCTGCCCATCCCCTCTCGGGGCTCTCGGCGGCCAAAGGCCGCCTGACGCCGTCAGCGCCCGCAGCCGGGCATGAGAGGCGGAAGAGGGATTTGACGCCAAATGCGATTGCCCTGGCTCCAAGCCCTTATCCCAGCTTCACATAGCCCCGCTCGATCACCCGTTCCGCCGCTTCGAAGACGGCCAGCATCTCCTCATAGGCGCGGCGGACGCGGGCCAGTTCCTCAACGGCGTCGGCGTCGGGGTGCCGGTGATCCGCCACCTTCAGCCCGGCCCGCAGATAGTCGGCCCGCAGCTCCGCCACCCGTACGGCCATGCGCAGGAAGGAGGTCTGGTCGAGGTTGGGAAGCTCGCGCCCCATGACCTCGCAATTGGCCTCCAGGATCGCCGCTTCCATGTTCTCCAGGAAGTGTCTGATCCGGTACCGTGACGTGCTTTCCGCCGCTTCCGGCGTCAGCAGCTTGTCAACCTTGCCCTTGGCGTACTCGCCGATGATCTTGCCGCCCATGCCCATGGCTCGCCCCTTTGGTCGGCCCAATGCCGAAACGACCAATTGTCGCATGGTAATCCTTACCAAATGCTGCCGGAAGGTTGTTCCGATATTCCCACATTGCACGATGCATCCCGCGGGCGATCGTGCTAGGGAATTCGCCCTTGTTTCCAGGCCGTAATGGTAGGCGCGCATGTCCGGCACCGGTTCCGAATACATCCTCACCATCTCGTGCCCCGATACGGTGGGCATCGTCTATGCCGTTTCGGGATTCCTGGCCGAACGGTCGTGCAACATCATCGACAGCGCGCAGTTCGGCGACCGCGGGAGCAATCTGTTCTTCCTGCGAATCCATTTCTCCGCCGCTCCCTCGGGACCGACCCAGGCGGAACTTCAGGCGGCCTTTGCGGAGCAGGTGGCCGAGCGCTTCGGCATGACGTGGAAGCTGCACGACGCCGGGCGGCGCCAGCGGGTGCTGATCATGGTGTCGAAGTTCGGGCACTGCCTGAACGACCTGCTGTACCGCTACCGCACCGGCTATCTGCCGATCGAGATCCCGGCGATCGTGTCCAACCACCGCGACTTCTACCAGCTTGCGGCATGGCACAACATTCCCTTCCACCACCTCCCGCTGACCAGCGACACCAAGGCCCAGCAGGAGGCCCGGCTGCTGGAGATCGTGGAGCAGGAGAAGGTCGATCTGGTCGTGCTCGCCCGCTACATGCAGGTGCTGTCCCCGGCCCTGTGTGAGCGGATGGCCGGGCGGGTCATCAACATCCACCACTCGTTCCTGCCCAGCTTCAAGGGCGCCAAGCCGTACCATCAGGCGCACGCCCGCGGCGTGAAGCTGATCGGCGCCACCGCCCACTACGTCACCTCGAACCTGGACGAGGGGCCGATCATCGAGCAGGAGGCGGAGCGCGTCGACCACACGATGACGCCCGACGACCTGGTGGCCATCGGGCGGGACATCGAGAACATCGTTCTGGCCAGGGCGGTCCGCTACCATGTCGAACACCGCGTCCTGCTGAATGGCGGGCGCACGGTGGTCTTCAAGTAGCGCTGGCTTCGGCTCCTCCTCCTCCGGGAAGTCAATGCTTGAGGGCGAGCGAGGCTTCCTCGGGGTGGGGGGTGAAGACGGCGCGGGTGATCGCCTGTTCGATCTGTTCGCGGGTGAAGGGCTTCGGAATCACCGGCCCCAGATGCTCCAGCCCCTGCCTGGCCAGTTCGTTGGGGAAGGCGGTGACGAAGATCAGCGGCAGGAAGCGCTGGCGGCGAAGTTCCCGCGCCACTTCGATCCCGTTGTCGCCCTCGGCCAGACGGATGTCCATCAGCGCCAGCGTCGGCGAGTGGCGGGAGGCGAGCGTCAGCGCCTCGTCCATCGTGGCGGCGTTGCCGCAGACGGTGTGGCCCATGCCGCGTACCGTCTCGGCCAGATCGAAGGCGATGATGGCGTCGTCCTCGACGATCATGATCGTCGCCGTCAGCTTCGACCGCACCCGTTCGCGGGCGAAATTCAGCCGCTCCACCGCGTCTTCCTGCGCGATTCCCAGCACGGCGGCGGCGTCGGCCACCGGCAGATCCTCCAGGTTGACGAGCAGATAGAGCCGGCGGTCCATCTCGTCCAGGCTGTGCAGCGCCGCCTCCACCGGATGGGCGCCGGGCATTCCGGTGCGGGCGCCGGAACTGTCCTGCAATTGGTTCAGATGCCGGTACAGCGAGCCCCGCGACAGGTCAGCCGACGCCGATCCGCTCGGCCCGTTCAGGTACCACTCCAGCGTGCGCGTCACCAGGGCATCCCCCTGGGCCGGCGTGCCGGTCAAGGCCCGCGCGTAGCGGCGCAGATAGGGCAGATGTTCCATCAGGTGGCGGGTGTTCTGATCCATGTCTTTTCCCCGTACCTCCGGCCAGAGCGGACCGCCGGGGGCGCTGGCTTGCCTGCTGCGTTTCCCGGACCTTGCCGATTGTTCCCGTCCGATCCGTCACAAACTTAGGTTCATATGGCGCAGTTCGCGCCGTATCGGGAGAGACGACGAAAGGGTTATTCGGGATAGCTTGAAAGAGGTAAGTCCTATCGCCCGCCGGGCGATGCCGTAACCCGTCCGCTTGGGCGCGCGGTGTCTTCCGGCGTGCCACCGCCGTTCCGCCTGCCGCACCCGCCGCATACACGAGAGGCACCGGAACAATCGGCCCGGAACAATCGGCCCGGAACAATCGGCAGGGGGGAGGTGTTGGGCGTGCCGATGGTGTGATTCCTCCCTGAACCGCACTAACCTACAGGGCAGGGGCGCAAAGCGTTGCAGATCAAGGGTTTGCGACACACTGGACTTGCGCCCCTGTCCCTCTTTTCCCCCAAACGTTACCCCAAAATTTCGCCGCTATCGTACCCAAGATTCCTGCGGAGTTGGGTATCTGGCGGGCGTATGTGCTGGCGAATCGGTCGGCGCATTGGTGTGCGTAAAGTGCTTTACGGGGTACATCTGGCGATGGGGTGTGGGCACAAAAAAGAGGGTACACCGGGAATGGTGTACCCTCTGAGTGGCGCAGCGGTTCAGACTTACCGCCGCGAAGTCGTTTTCTTACCCTTGGTGCGGGCGGGGGTTGGTTCGGTGGGGGTAGGCTGCGGTTCCGGGGCGGACGGCTCGTCAGCCGGGGCAACCTCGAACGCCTCGAACATATCTTCGAAGATGTAGAGGAAAAGCGCTTCCCGGAACTCGGCAAGCGACTCTTCATCGTCGCGGCACGCCTCCCACGCTTCCACGGACAGGAACTCAGGGGCGGTATACTCAACCCGATCCCTGAACCGTTCCACAAGATTATCCCGCTCTACCAGGGCCAGCGTATCAGCGTCGAAGTGTGGAATGAAATCGTCTAGGCGCTTGTGTGCATGTGCGATAGCGCTGGCAAGGAAGTTTGACCATTCCTCGCTGTCAATCCCATGTTCGGCTAGAAAAATCTCTTCGATGGCGCGGCGGTACAAGGTCGCAAACGTTGCGTTGGCGATGATGGTAGTGATCTCCCCAAGGTATTCCAGATGGTCCAGGAAATACGCAGAGGCGATGAACTCTTGAGCCTTAGCGTTGCCGTCCAGTCCTTCCCAGAGGTCGGGGGTAACGATCTTACGAGCGTACGCCTTGGCGAAGATCGGGAACCGGGCAACGGCGTTGCGGTCCAGATGCCGCCCTCGGGTCTTCACTGCGTTAGCAGCGTGCGCAGACAGGGCGTTGACATAGGCGGAATAGTCCGTGAAGGGGACGTGAATAAAATTCGTGGTCATGTTGTGCTTTCGTATCGTCTAATAGGTGAGTCATGTGGGAATTATTCCCGCCTAGACGACGGGACTGGATAGGGCATTTCTTGCCGTTAGAGGCTATATTATAGCAAAACTGTCCTGCTGAATGAAGGGTTGCACGCAAATATTTAGTCGAACAGTGCGGCGCTTATCTTCGAGGTGAAGACTTCACCGCAGTCGTCTGCGGCTTTGTCTAGCTCAATCGCCCTATCTTTCATGTAAGTGGCGAGACAATCACCCACGTTCGCCACAAGGCTGTTACGGATTGTATCTTCATCAACGGCGAAGTTGCGGCGATACGGCGTTCCCTTGAGCCAGAAATCAGCTAGTTCTTCGATCTGGTAACGTCCAGGGGCGTGGTGGAAAAGCGCCCATGAAGGATCGGGCCGGGGCCGGGCGAAGCCCTCCCATAGCGTAGCCCGGGCCCGGCCCGATCCTCCGCCTCGCTGGCGGTGACTTGGCGGAAG
>JAEYPE010000061.1 GCA_023411035.1 Pseudomonadota bacterium | reverse complement strand
ACATGGAACAGCCCGGCTCACGCCACTCGAAGCCGGCCTCGGTGAAGATCTTGTCCAGACCCTCTTCCTCCGCCTGCTCCTTGACGAGGCCCGAACCGGGGACGACCAGGGCGCGCACGCCCTCGGCAACCTTGCGGCCCTGGGCGATCACCGCGGCGGCGCGCAGATCCTCGATGCGGCCGTTGGTGCAGGAACCGATGAAGACGGTGTCCACCTTCACGTCGGTCAGCTTCTGGCCGGGCTCCAGGCCCATATAGGCCAGCGAGCGCTCGACGGCGGCGCGCTTGCCGGCGTCGGCCACGTCCGCCGGGTTCGGCACGGTCGCAGTGATCGGCAGCACGTCCTCCGGGCTGGTGCCCCAGGTGACCTGCGGAACGATGTCGGCGGCGTTCAGCACGACGGTGGTGTCGTAGACCGCGCCCTCGTCCGACGGCAGGGTCTTCCAATACTCCACCGCCTGCTCCCAGGCGCCGGCCTTCGGAGCCAGGGCGCGGCCCTTCACATACTCGAAGGTCTTCTCGTCCGGGGCGATCAGGCCGGCGCGGGCGCCGCCCTCGATGGCCATGTTGCAGACGGTCATGCGGCCTTCCATCGACAGGCCGCGGATGGCCTCGCCGGCGAACTCGATGACGTGGCCGGTGCCGCCGGCGGTGCCGATCTTGCCGATGATCGCCAGCACGATGTCCTTGGCGGTCACGCCCGGCGGCAGTTCGCCGTCCACGCGGACCAGCATGTTCTTGGCCGGCTTCTGCAGCAGGGTCTGGGTGGCCAGCACATGCTCCACCTCCGACGTGCCGATGCCGAAGGCGAGCGCGCCGAAGGCCCCGTGCGTGGCCGTGTGGCTGTCACCGCAGACGATGGTGGCGCCGGGCAGCGTGAAGCCCTGCTCCGGACCGACGATGTGCACGATGCCTTGGCGGACGTCGTCCATCGGGAAATAGCGGACGCCGAAGTCGCGCGCGTTCTTGTCCAGCGTCTCGACCTGGATGCGGCTTTCCTCTTCGACGATGCCCTTGGAGCGGTCGGTGGTCGGCACGTTGTGGTCGGGCACGGCGAGGGTCGCTTCCGGGCGGCGCACCTGACGGCCGGCAAGCCGCAGCCCCTCGAACGCCTGCGGGCTGGTCACCTCATGGACCAGGTGGCGGTCGATGTAGAGGATGCAGGTGCCGTCGTCCTGACGGTGGACGACGTGGCTGTCCCAAATCTTGTCGAACAGGGTGCGCGGCTTGGACATAGCAACTCTCTCTCGCGGCAATTCTCTCTCGCAAACCCCAGACCGGACGAACGAAGCGTGCGGTAAGAGCGCGGCACAATAGCCGTCTCTTTCAATCAGGACAAGGCTGAGGCTTTGGGAAACGCCCGCCCTGCCGCATTGGAAAAAGGCGGTTCTCCTCCCCCGTCCGCCGGGTGGCGGGACGGGCGGTCCTATGGTAGCGTCCGGCACCGCCCCATTCGACAAAGGGTCATCCCGTGACGGACCGCACTGTCCGCTGTGAACGCTGCGAACGGCCTTATCCCTCCGAACTGCCCGGCTGCCCGAGTTGCCGGCGCATCCGCCAGACCAACATCGCCATCGCCACCACCATGATCCTTCTGGTGCTGTTCGCCATCGGCGGCTGGTTCGGCATTCAGGTTCTTACCGGCTTCTCCACCGGCGCCACGCCGTAAACCCGGCCCCCTGCGGAGCTGCCGCACGGGGAACGCAGACCTCCCGCCACCGCCCGCGCCGTAGGATGCGGCAAAATCCGGGGTGGGAGGAACTATGGCGGATCGGGCCATACCACGCGCCGCAACCGGCGGCGGGCACATCGATGGGCCGGGTGCGGCGGTCTACGCGCAGCTTGCGGGGATCGTTCTGTTCTGGGGCGCCAACTGGCCCCTGATGAAGCTGGCCCTGTCCGACATCGGGCCGCTGACCTTCTGTCTTCTGCGCTTCGCCGGGGCGGCGGCGGTTCTGGCGCTGCTGTCGCGGGTGCTGCGCTTTCCCCTCCTGCCGCCGCCGGGGGAGCGCTGGCCGCTGGCCCTCGTCGGGCTGTTGCAGATCGCCGGGATGCTGGACCTGAGCGCCATCGGCCTGCGGGTCGTGCCGCCGGGGCGGGCCGCCGTGCTGGCCTACACCATGCAGATGTGGGCGCTGCCGCTGGGCGTGCTGCTGGCCGGGGAGCGCTTCACGCGCGGACGGGTGATCGGCGCGCTTCTGACCTTCGCGGGCGTTCTCATCTTCTTCAACCCGGCGCTGGTGGACTGGAGCGACCCGGCGGTGCTGCTGGGCAACGGGCTGCTGCTCGCCTGCGCGCTGAGCTGGGCGCTGGGCGCCACCTTCTACCGCCGCCAAGGCCAGCGGCATGGCGGCTGGCGGACGCCCTTCTGGACGCAGACCTTCTGGCAGATCGCCGTCAGCGCGCTGGCCACCGCCCCGCTGGCCCTGGCGGCGGAACATGCCCGGCCCATCCATTGGACGCCCGCGCTGGGCACCGTGCTGGCCTTCAACTGGCTGATCGCGACGGGGCTGTGCTTCTGGTGGTGGGCGAAGACGCTGACGGCCATGCCCGCGGCCCAGGCCGGGCAGATCGTCTGCCTCGTCCCCGTCACCGCCCTGCTGCTGAGCGCGCTGTTCATGGACGAGCCGCTGACGGTCGGCGTGCTGATCGCGGTGGCGCTGATCGGGGCCGGAATCCTGACGACGATGCGGGCGCGGTAGGCCCCCCACCGCAACCGTTCCCCGAACGCCGAACACCCGCCCGGATCGCTCCGGGCGGGTGCTGGTATAGGCGTACCGAACGGAAGGGCGCCGGATTACTCCGCGGCGGCCTTCGTGTTCATGCCGCGGCCGGTCGTGCGCTCGGCGATACGGGCCGACTTGCCGCGACGGTCGCGCAGATAGTACAGCTTGGCGCGGCGAACGGCGCCCTTGCGGACCAGCTCGATCGACTCCAGACGCGGGGAGTAGAGCGGGAACACGCGCTCCACACCCTCGCCGTAGCTGATCTTGCGGACGGTGAAGGACGAGTTCACGCCGGCGTTCCGGCGGGCGATCACGACGCCCTCGTAAGCCTGGACGCGCTCGCGCGTGCCCTCGACCACCTTCACGTTCACGCGGACGGTATCGCCCGGCGAGAACTCCGGAATGGTCTTGCCGCCGAGGGCCTTCTCGATCTGCTCCTGCTCGAGCTGCTGCAACAGGTTCATGACACTACCCCTTTCCATCGGTGCGCCTCGCGGCGGACCGTCACTCCGGTTTCGGGCCGCGCCGGCGACCCCGTTTCCCAATCTGACCCTCGGCCTTCCGACCCGCCTCGTAGCGGTCCCACAGGTCCGGTCGCCGGGCCTGGGTGATCCGCTCCGCCTCGGCGAGCCGCCAGGCGCGAACCTTCTCGTGGTGGCCGGACAACAGGATGTCCGGAACCGACCGTTCCACACCCTGTCCGTCGGTCCAGACCGCCGGCCGGGTGTAGTGGGGGTATTCGAGCAACCCCCGTTCGAAACTTTCCTCGCCCGCCGTCTCCACATTGCCCATGACACCGGGGAGCAGGCGCACCACGGCGTCGATCAGGCACAGGGCGGCGGTTTCACCGCCGGACAGCACGAAGTCCCCGAGGCTGACCTCCTCAAGGCCGTGCGCGTCCAGCACCCGCTCGTCCACCCCCTCGTACCGGCCGCAGAGCAGCGTGACCACCGGGGTGGCCGCCAGCTCCTTGACCAGCTCCTGGTCCAGCACCCGTCCGCGGGGCGACAGGTAGATCGCCCGCCCGCGTCCAGGAGTGCCCGGAGGACCCGCCGTCGCGGTCAGAGCCGCGTCCAGCACGTCGGGCCGCATGACCATGCCGGCCCCTCCGCCGAAGGGGGTGTCGTCGACGGAGCGGTGTTTATCGCGCGCGAACGAGCGGATGTCCACTGATTCCAACGCCCAGACTCCATTTTCCAACGCCTTTCCCGCGAGGCTATGCCCCAGCGGACCCGGAAACATCTCCGGGAACAACGTCAGAACCTTGACCGTCCAGGCAAGAGAACCGGAAGCGCCGTGATTCACGGGCGGGTCCCCTCGTCTTCAGCGTCATCCGCGCCGTCCGGCGCGTCCTCTCCGTCTTTTTCCCCCTCGCGCGCCTCGATGACGGCGGGAAGATCGACCACGACGCGGCCTCCCTTCACGTCCACCACCGGAACGCAGGCGCGGGTAAAGGGCAGCATCTCCAGCGGCCCCGATTCCGTGCGGATCTCCAGCACGTCACCGGCTCCGAAGTCGTACAGCGCCTTCACCGTACCCCAGACGGTGCCGTCGGCGAGTTCCGCACGCAAGCCGATCAGGTCGGCGTGGTAGAACTCGTCCTCGTCCTCCGTCTCGGGCAGGGCGGAACGGTCCACATAGAGCCGGACACCGGTCAGTTCCTGCGCCTGCTCGCGCGTGGCGATGCCATCGACGCGGACCAGGAACAGGTCCTTCATGGTGCCCTGAAGCGTCAGCGTGTAGCGCCGGGCACCCCGCTCGTCCGAGAGGGGGCCGTAGGACGCCACGGCTTCCGGGTCCTCCGTGAAGCTTTTCACCTTCACGAGGCCGCGGACGCCATGCGCCCCGGCGAATTGGCCGACACAGACTTTTGTGGACATGGATGAGCGTGTGCTTTGCGGGGCGTTCCGCCCCCTCCCTGACCCTCCCCCGCTTCGCAGGGGAGGGAAAACAGAAGAGGGCAAGCACGCCAGTCCTTATCAGCCCTCGGCGGCGGCCTTGGCGGCGGCCTCGGCCTTCAGACGCTCCTGCGCCTTGGCCTTCGGGGCGGACTTCTTCGGGGTCTCGCGGATTTCCGGCTTGGCGATCAGGCCGGCGTTCGCCAGGAACAGGGCGACGCGGTCCGTCGGCTGGCCGCCGACCGACAGCCAATGCTTGGCGCGCTCGGCGTCCAGGACGATGCGCTGCTCGTGCTCGCGCGGCAGCATCGGGTTGTAGGTGCCGATCTTCTCGATGAAGCGGCCGTCACGCGGGCTGCGCGAATCGGCGACGACGATCGAGTAGAACGGACGCTTCTTGGCGCCACCACGGGCCAGACGGATCTTCAGGGACATGGGACAGTCGCTTCCTTGGTGTGTAGTCGCTTGATGTGCGGTTGAAGGTGATCGCGCTTGTCGCGCGGTGCTTTCGCCGGGGGCTTAACGCGGCCCCCGGAAATTCTTGGGCAGGAGGCTTTGCAGCCCATGGCGCATCAGCCCCTTCTGCCCGAGTTTCTGAACCTGCTTCATCATCCCGCGCATGGTGTCGAACTGCTTCAGCAGCTTGTTCACCTCCTGCACGCTGGTGCCGGAGCCGGCGGCGATGCGCTTGCGGCGCGACGCCTTGATGAGTTCGGGGTTCTTGCGCTCCTTCTTCGTCATCGAGGAGATGATCGCCTCCTGGCGCTTGATCACCCCGTCGTCGATGTTCGCGTCCTTGAGCTGGTTCTTGATCTTGCCGATGCCCGGCAGCATGCCCATCAGGCCGGACATGCCGCCCATCTTGCGAAGCTGCTTGAGCTGGGAGGCCATGTCGTCGAGGTCGAAGCCCTGGCCCTTCTCCATCTTGCGGGCGAGCTTCTCGGCCTCTTCCTTGTCGATGGTCTCGGCGGCCTTCTCGACCAGCGACACCACGTCGCCCATGCCGAGGATGCGCCCGGCGATGCGGTCGGGGTGGAAGGCTTCCAGCGCCTCCAGCTTCTCGCCCATGCCCAGCAGCTTGATCGGCTTGCCGGTGATCTGGCGCATCGACAGGGCGGCACCGCCGCGGGCGTCGCCGTCCACGCGGGTCAGCAGGATGCCGGTGATGCCCACCTTGTCGTTGAAGTTGGTGGCGACCGTCACCGCGTCCTGGCCGGTCATGGCGTCGGCGACCAGCAGCGTTTCCGCCGGCTTGGTCGCGTCGCGCACGGCGGCGACCTCCGCCATCAGCTCCTCGTCGATGGAGAGGCGGCCGGCGGTGTCGAGCATGACCACGTCGTAGCCTTCGCGGCGCCCCGTCTCGATGGCGCGGCGGGCGATGGCGATGGGGTCCTGGCCGGGAACGATGGGCAGGGTGGCGACGCCGGTCTGCTCGCCCAGAACCTTCAACTGCTCCTGGGCCGCCGGACGGCGCACGTCCAGCGAGGCCATCAGGACCTTCTTGCGGTCCCGGTTCTTCAGGCGCAGCGCGATCTTGGCGGTGCTGGTGGTCTTGCCCGAACCCTGGAGGCCGACCATCAGGATCGGCACGGGGGCGGCGGCGTTGAGGTTGATGTCCTCGCCCTGCCCCAGCATCTCCACGAGGTTGTCGTGGACGATCTTGATGACCTGCTGGCCGGGGGTGATGGAGCGCAGCACCTCCTGGCCGACGGCGCGTTCCTTGACCTGATTGACGAACTGCTTGACCACCGGCAGGGCGACGTCAGCCTCCAGCAGCGCCACGCGCACCTCGCGCAGCGCGGCGTTGACGTCCTCCTCGCTCAGCGCGCCGCGGCGGCGCAGCTTGTCGAAGATGTCGCCCAGGCGTCCGGTCAGGCCATCGAACATGGGTCAGCGGTCCTCAGTTTCGGTCTCCACCCGGTCGAACACGATCGGCTCAAGCACAAACGAGCCAGTGCGCGATACTCGCGGACTGGCGGAGGTCCCCGGCACTCAGGCCGGTGGTACCCGGTCGATGGCTCGACGGATGCAGGTCGGCGGACCATACGCACAGCGGGGAGCAGAGTCAACCATGCTGCAACCGTGCCGCAACCGACCCTCTTGCCGAACGGGCCGCGAAGGGGCACTATCCCCTCGAACAACCAGGGGCTTTGCCGCCCTCATTCCAGCGCCCGCAATAGAACGCGTTCGAGGCGCACTTGAATAAAGCGTTACCCACCGTTAACTCTTTCTTCGCGGCTCCCCCTTTAAAGTGGGCAGCGACACCAACCCGGGATTTGCCTGATGCCGCCCGCGCAAGGCTTCGGAACGAACACGCCGCGCACAAAACTGACGCAGAGTCAGCTCAACACCATCCTGCTCCGGCATCAGGCTTTCCGCAAAAGCCAGCCGGGCGGCGTGCGCGCGAATCTGAAGATGCGCGACCTGTCCCATCTGGACCTGTCCGGGATCGACCTGTCCGACGCCGATTTGTCCGGGGCGAAGCTGTTCAGCGCCCGGCTGGCGCGGGCCAACCTGACCAACGCGAACCTCTACGCCGCCGATCTGCGGCTGGCGAACCTGGAGAAGGCCGACCTGCGCCGCGCCGACCTGCGCGGGGCCTGCCTGCGCGGCGCCGTCCTGTCGGAAGCCATGCTGGTGGAAGTGGACCTGCGCGACGGCACGCTGCTGCACTACAGCCCCTCGGGCGAGATGGTGCAGCACAATTTCGAGGATTCGGTCCTGACGTCGGAACTGACGGCGGCGGTCATCCGCGGCGCCGACCTGTCGCGGGCCAAGGTGGCGAACGCCTTCGTGATGCAGACCGACCTGACCGACGCGATCCTGCGCGGCACGAAGTTCATGCGCGCGAACCTGACGAACTCCAACCTGACGGGCTGCGACCTGACCGACGCCGACCTGTCGGAGGCGAACCTGTCCGGCGCGCGGCTGTCCGGCGCGGTGATGACCGGCTGCGCCATCGGGCGCGCCAACTTCACCAACACCAACCTGATCGGCGCCATCCTGGACGCGGCGCAGCTCCGCTCCCCCAACCTGTCCGCCGCGGTGATGGCGAAGGTTCTGGAGAATCCGGACGACGATCTGCGCAACATACTGACCCTGCACCTCGCCTGGATCGACAGCGGGGGCAAGGACGGCAAGCGCGCCGACCTCTCCTCGCTCGACCTGTCGGGGCGCAAGCTGGACGGCATCAACCTGTCCGCCGGCATCCTGCAATGCATCACGCTGCGCGGCGCCACGATGGCCGGCACCTCGCTCGCCATCGCGGACCTGTCGCTGTCGGACCTGCGCAAGGTGGACTTCACCAAGGCCGACCTGCGCGGCGTGAATTTCGAGCGCGCGACCCTGACCGGCGCCAACCTGACCGAGGCTCAGCTCGGCCCCGTGCACATCCAGGGGTCCAGCAGCCATGTCTGGCGCGCCAACCTGCAGCGCGCCCGCATGGGCATGGCGGTTCTGAAGAACGCCGACCTGCGCAAGGTGAACCTGTCCGGCGCCAACCTCGCCGGGGCGGACCTGCGCGGCGCCAACCTGAGCGAGGCCGACCTGACCGGCACCGACCTGACCGGGGCGGATCTCGACGGGACGGTGCTGGACGGCACCAGCCTGACCGACACCATCGGAATCGCGGCCCTCACCGGGACCTGAGGTGCCGGCCCAGGGCCGAACTCAGGGCCGCCGCTGCGTCCAGGGGCCGGAGCGGTAGGCGGTGCGGACGTGGTTGATCAGCAGGTTGCGCGCCTCGATCAACTGGGCCATGCGATCACGGCAGGCGACCACGCCGGTGTCCGGGTGATAGACCGGGGCCAGTTCCCGGAAGCGCTTCACCACCCGGTCCTCGTCGAAGCACCATTCGTTGACGAAGCCGAACATCTGCGCGGCGTCGCGCACCTGCGTCAGCTTGCCGTCCAGCGGGCGGAAGGACACCCGCTCCAGCGCGTGGGCCAGCGCCTTGTTCCGGTAGGTCAGGGTTTCCACCACCCCCTCCAGCCGCCCCGCCTCCTCGGCGGGCATCAGCCGGCAGCCGGGTTCGGCCAGCGCCAGCGCCGCCGCCAGCGCCCGGCGGATCGCCGGCCCGGTATGGCCCGGCGGCAGCCTCAGCTCCAGGACCACCCGCTCTCCGGCATCCGGCGCGCCCGGATCGGGCATCCGGTCGGGCACCAGCAGCAACGCGGAGGCGGCGAGCGCGGAAACATCCGTCCCCCGCCCGGCGGACAGACGGATCACCGCCGCGGCGAACTCCGCGGTGCAGGGAACGGCGTAGGGAATGGTCTGCGGACCGCTGCGCACCGGGACGGCGCCGACCGCGGCGGACGGGAAAAGCCCGGCACCCGCGTCGTCCAACGCGGTGCGCCGCGCGTCCAGCGCGTCGAAGGAACAGCCATCCGGAGCGGTCATGAGGGCTCCAACGCTTAGGGCGTGCGGCGCGACTCTAACGCAATCCCTGGATTCGACGCAACGGTCCAACCCGCCGCAGGCGGTGTAACGCGCAACGCGGCGTCAGGCTATCCCTTCGCGCCCGCCTTACCGGTGCATCATGGCCGGCTTGGCGGGCAGCTTCTGGAGCATGTCCTGGATGTAGGCTTCATCGCTCTTGCCCGACATGGCGGCGAAGCCCTTCAGCATCTGGCTGCCGAACATGAAGACGCCGGTCAGGTCGATCTTCCAGGTCCCGCCCTCGCGCACGAAGTCGGCAGGGACCAGGGCCGGGCGGTTGTCCACCATCAGCAAGGCCGAGGCGCGGTCGCCCCGCACCCGTACGGGTCCAAGCCCGCTGCTGCCGATCACGTTGGGGCCGAGCCAGCCGTTCTTCATGCCGTGGTCGGCCAGATCGCCCAGCGACATGCGGCGCAGGTCCGCCGGACTGACGTAGCGGCGCAGCCCCATGGCGGCGAACTTCTCCGCCGGCTCCAGCTTGGCGAGGCCGGCGTCATCGCCGCTGCGGGCGGCGCTGCGCACGCTTTCCAGCTTTTCGAGCGACCTGCGGGACAGCAGCGGGACGACCGCCGCGCCCCGCTTCTGCGCCAGGGCGGTGCGGGCGCTTTCGAACAGGGCGGCGACCTCCCGCTCCTCCGGGGAGCCCGGCGGCGGAGCGGCCAGGGCCGGAACGGCCAGAACCGGAACGGAAAGTCCAAGGAACAACAGAAGGATAGCCAGGGCGCGCATGAACGGGTCCGTGAGGTGACACGGCGTCACTCTTTCTCTTCGACTCCGAAGAAGGCGAGTTGCCAGCGCATCTCGTCGTCGGACATCGGATAGAGGACGCCTTCCCGAGCCATAAGCGCGGTTTTTGGCGGAATCTGGGCGATGCGCAATTGCACCTGCCGGGCAAAGCGCATGGACAGGCCGCAGCGCCACACCAGGGAGGTGACGGCGCGGGGAGCGTGGGTGCCGATGATGCGGTCCACGATGGGCATCGGAAGCTGCGCCAGTTCGCCCAGCCCGGCCAGGACGAGAGCGCGGTCCCCCTCCGCCAGCGCGCCTTCCAGCAGCTTTTCCGTCAGCTTGCCTTCCTTGTTCAGCCGCGCCGCCTTGTCGGACGGGCGTTCCGCCGCCTTGTCCTTGTCGCCCGGCAGATGGCCCAGTTCCTCCTCCCCGAAATCGACGAGGCCGCGGGGGGCGCATGGGCCGCCGTTGCCGCCGCCGGCTCCGCGGTTGACGCGCGCCCGCACGGCCTCGGCCAGCGCGCGGGCGGCGGCGGGGTCGAGGTCGGTGCGCTCCCGCAGGACCTTCAGCAGATTGTCGGCGACGAAGCTGGCCAGACGCGCCACGGCGCGCGCCGGCAAGCGCGGGCGGCGCACCAGCGGGCCGTGCCAGGGCTCGTGCTGCGGCGCCTCGTCCAGGATGCGGTCCAGCGTCTCCTCGCGGATCTGGGCCGACGGGTTGGCGAGCAGGGCGGTCATCGCCGCCTCGTCTTCGGACCGCGCGATGGCGTCGGCGACGGAGGCCGACACCGACTTGCGCCCGGCGATGGCCGACAGGGCGCCGGCCACCGGCCCGCGCATGATGATGTCCGCCAGATCCTCGTCGGTCAGGATCGGCGAGAATTGCAGGACCGGGGCGCAGACCGACAGTTCCACGTCGCGGGCCAGCGTGTTGATGACGCCGTGGGGAGCGCCGGGCAACTCCTTCAGCGCCTCCGCCAGGATGCCGCGCACCTCCGTCGCCTGGTCGCGGGCCAGCGCCTCCAGGCATTCCAGCGTCAGCCGCTCGATCTGCGACGCCTGGTCGGCGGACAGGTCGGGCAGCAGACGGGCGACCTTCTGGGCCACGGCGCCGCGCACCGCGACCTCCCGGTCCTGGGCCAGCATCAGGTCGGCCTGCCGGGGCGTTCCGGCGTTGGTGGCGATGGCCTGACGGACCTCCGGCGCCGTGTCGGCGGCCAGGAAATAGAGCAGCTCGGGCCGGGTCTGCGGCGACGCGGCGACACGGCGGCGCACCGCCGGGTCGGCGCTGCGCGCCATCTGCTTGGCCGCCTCGTAATCGGCCGGATCGGGAATCGGGGGGGCGGCGCGGTCGCCGCGGGCGGTCATAGGGACGCCTCCACGGCGGGGAAGGTTTCCATTTCGGGGGCCGGGGCGATGGCGTAATGGCCCTTCCCGCGCTTCTTGGCGTCGTACATCGCCGAGTCGGCGCGGTCGGTCAGTTCCTGCACGGTTTCGTACCCCACCCGGTGCACGGCGATGCCGATGGACAGGCCCAGCGGCTTGTCCGGGCCGGCGGACAGGTGGCGCAGCGCGGCCATGCCGGAGAGCAGCCGTTCGGCGACGACCACCGCCCGCTCCTCGTCGGTTCGGCCCAGCCACAGGACGAACTCGTCCCCGCCCAGCCGCCCCGGCAGGTCGCCGGGCCGGACGCCGCCGGTCAGCAGCCCGCCGATGGCCTTCAGCACCGCGTCGCCCTGCTGGTGGCCGTGCAGGTCGTTCACTGCCTTGAAGTTGTCGAGGTCCACATAGAGCAGGGCGGACGGCCCGGTGTCGGGGCGGCCGAGCACCTCCTCCAGCCGTTCGAAGAAGGTGCGGCGGTTGAACAGGCCGGTCAGCCCGTCGCGCTCCGACAGGCGGCGCAGCCGTTCCTGATAGGCCATTTGCGCGTGGGCGATGCCGATGTGATCGGCCACGCCGGAGAGCAGCATCCGGTCCTCCTCGTCCCAGGGGTCGGAATCGTCGCCGCGCCAGATCACCACGGCGCCGTTGACGGCCTGCCGGTGCTCCGTCCGGGCGGCCAGCAGCCGGTTCGCCCCCAGGGTTGTTTCATGCGGGTCCTCGCTGGCGGCGATCTCCTCCAGGACGGTCCGCGACAGGTCGGACAGCAGTTCCTCCGGGATTTCCGCGGCGAAATCGGCGGCGGGGCGCAGGGCGCCGGTCTCCAGCGCGCGGTAGATGCGGCAGCCGTCCGCCCCCAGAGCGCGCGCGGTTTCCGCCGCGGCGAGGCGCAGCGCCTTCTGGCCGTCGAGCTGGTCGCGCAGCGTGTGGACGATGTGGCCGAGCATCTTCTCGCGGTTGCGCACCCGCGCCAGCTCGGCGGAGCGCAGGACCTGCTCCGTCGTTTCGCGGCAGACGCCGCGCGCCCCCACCCATTCGCCCTTCGCCCCGAACAGCGGCACCGCCGACACGACGAAGCAGGACGGCAGGTCGTCCACCCGCTTCAGCCACAGCTCCGCCTGATCGACGGGGCGGCGGGTGTCGAACGGCAACGGCAGGTCGCCCCATTCGTTCACCGCCAAATCCCTGGGGTTGCGACCAATCAACGCATCGGCGCCGTAACCCAGCGCTCCCTTGGGCGTGACGAAGACGAATCGCCCGTCGCTGCCCGTTTCCCAGGCAAAATCGCTGGAAACCTCGACCAAATCCTTATAGCGGCGGCGCGACTCGATCAGCGTCTGGCGGAGCTGCCGTTCCAGTGTGGCGTCGCGCCCCAGCAGCAGAATTTCCCCGCCGGGCAGCGGCGTGGCCGCCCATTCGACGATCATCACGCCGCGCGGCAGTTCGACCGGAACGGAGCGCAGGCCCGGCGCCACGCTGCACGCCGCCAGCCACGCCTGGACATCCGCCAGCCAGTGGCGGTCGCCGGACAGAAGCTCTTCCGCGGCGGCGTTGGTCCCGGCGATCCCATGGCCGGAATCCAGCCACATGGCCGGGCCGGGGTAGGCGGCCAGGAGCGTGGGCGTCGGAACGGAGCCGCTCGGGTCGGTCGGTGGAACGTCGGATATGGGGTCTGCGGACACGGTGCGAACCTGAGATTGCGCGATGGAGAGTATATCGGAAAAATGCGTTCCTTTCCCGAATCTTTCTTCAAAAGATCCGGGCGCCGCCCATCCGCAACCCTTCCTTGAGCGGGGACGGGGCATGCGGCGAAGTCGCTTGCGGGCGGGCGGGCGAAGCCCCATTGTTCAGCCCATGATTGCCTCCCTCCGCGACACCGGGGTCTGGATCTTCGACCTCGACAACACCCTCTATCCCGCATCCTGCAACCTGTTCGCCCAGGTGGACCGGCGCATCGGCGAGTTCATCGCCGAGCATTTCGGCATCACCCTTGACGAGGCGCGCGTCATGCAGAAGCGCTTCTTCCGGGAGCACGGAACGACGCTCCGCGGCCTGATGGTGGAGCACGACATCGATCCGGTGCCGTTCCTGGATTACGTGCACGACATCGACGTCAGCCCCGTGTCCCCCTGCCCCAGCCTCGCGGGCGCGCTGGACCGGCTGCCGGGGCGCAAGATCATCTACACCAACGGTTCCGTCCGCCATGCGGAGAACGTGACGCGGCAACTGGGCATCGACGGCTGTTTCGAGGCCATCTTCGGCATCGTGGAGGCCGGCTATGTGCCCAAGCCCGACCCGCGCCCCTACGCCATCCTGGCGGATCATTACGATATCGACCCCGCCCGCGCCTGCATGGTGGAGGACATCGCCCGCAACCTCGTCCCCGCCCACGCCATGGGCATGACCACAGTGTGGGTGCGCAGCGAGGCCGACTGGTCCCGCCCCGACGGCGACGGAGTCGGAACCGGCAGCCACATCGACCACACCGTGGACGACCTGCCGGCCTGGCTGGAAGAGGTCGCGGGGTAAGCTGCCGCCCTTGCCGGAAGCTCCTGAAAGAACAAGGCAACGTTGACAAGGCAACATTGACAAGGCGGCGCGGCGCGGCCCATGTTCCGAACCCTCGAACAGACAGCCCAGCGAATGCCGACATGAGCCACGCCAGCCTCGAATCCGCCGTCAACGCCGCGTGGGAAACCCGCGACACCCTGAACGTTTCGACCAAGGGCGCCGTCCGCGACGCCGTGGAGGAGGCCCTGTCCGGCCTCGATTCCGGCGATCTGCGCGTCGCGCAGAAGACCGACGCCGGCTGGGTGGTGAACCAGTGGCTGAAGAAGGCGGTCCTGCTGTCCTTCCGCCTGAACGCCAACGAGATGATCCCCGGCGCGCCGGGCGGCGCCTCCTGGTACGACAAGGTGCCGCCGAAGTTCGAAGGCTGGTCCGAAGCGCAGTTCCAGGCCGCCGGCTTCCGCGCCGTTCCGGGCGCGGTCGTGCGCCGCTCCGCCTACGTCGCGCCGAACGTCATCCTGATGCCCAGCTTCGTCAACGTCGGCGCCTATGTGGACAGCGGCACCATGGTGGACACCTGGGTCACCGTCGGGTCCTGCGCCCAGATCGGCAAGAACGTCCACCTGTCGGGCGGCGTCGGCATCGGCGGCGTGCTGGAGCCGCTGCAGGCCGATCCGGTCATCATCGAGGACAACTGCTTCATCGGCGCGCGGTCGGAGATCGTCGAGGGCGTGATCGTCGAGGAAGGCGCGGTCATCTCCATGGGCTGCTACATCGGCGCCTCGACCAAGATCATCGACCGCCACACCGGTGAGGTCTTCATGGGCCGCGTCCCGGCCTATTCGGTCGTCGTCCCCGGCTCGCTGCCCGGCAAGCCGCTGCCCGACGGCACCCCCGGCCCGAGCCTGTACTGCTGCGTCATCATCAAGCGCGTCGACGAGAAGACCCGCTCGAAGACCGCGATCAACGACCTGCTGCGGGATTGATCCGGCAGCAATTCCACCGTCACCCCCGCGCAGGCGGGGGTGCAGGCTTCACAGCACTCCGGCCCGCGGCGCCCGGATCCCCACCTTTACGGGGATGACGGCCGGCGGATGCCGGGCCGGTTGGAAAAGAGCAGCATGACCATCGACCCCGTCGCCCTCGCCCAGGATCTGATCCGCTGCCCCAGCGTCACGCCCCATGACGGCGGCGCGCTGGGCGTTCTGGAGGCGGCGCTGGCGCCGATGGGTTTCACCTGCCACCGCCTGCGCTTCCAGCAGGAGGGGACGGAGCCGGTGGAGAACCTCTACGCCCGGCTCGGCACCGAGGGGCCCAATTTCTGCTTTGCCGGCCACACCGACGTGGTCCCGCCGGGGGACAGGGGCTGGACGGTCGATCCCTTCGCCGGCGAGGTGATGGGCGGACGCCTGTTCGGCCGCGGCGCGGTCGACATGAAGGGCGCCATCGCTGCCTTCGTCGCCGCCGTGTCGCGCCGGCTGCAGGACGGCCCGCCCGCCGGTTCGATCAGCCTGCTGATCACCGGCGACGAGGAAGGGGTGGCGATCAACGGCACCCGCAAGGTGCTGGACTGGATGGCCGGGCGCGGCGAGCGCATCGACGCCTGCGTGGTGGGGGAGCCGACCAATCCCAAGGCGCTGGGCGACATGATCAAGATCGGCCGGCGCGGCAGCCTGACCGGCTTCCTGACCGTGTTCGGCGCGCAGGGCCACGTCGCCTACCCGCATCTGGCCGACAACCCGCTGCCGCGGCTGGTCCGCATGCTGGCCGCCATCACCGAACACCCGATGGACGGGGGCACGGCGCATTTCCAGCCCTCCACCCTGGCGCTGACCACCATCGACGTCGACAACACGGCGACCAACGTCATCCCGGCCCAGGGCAAGGCGACCTTCAACATCCGCTTCAACGACGCCCACACCCCGGCCGGCATCGAGGCGTGGCTGCGCCGCACCTTCGACGCCGTCGGCGGCGCCTATGAGCTGGAGGTCTACTGCTCAGGCGACAGCTTCGTCACCCCGCCCGGCCCACTGACCGAGCTGGTGGCCGAGGCGGTGGAGGGCGTGACCGGGCGCCGGCCGGAATACTCGACCACCGGCGGCACGTCGGACGCCCGCTTCATCAAGAATGTCTGCCCGGTGGTGGAGTTCGGGCTGGTCGGCCAGACCATGCACAAGGTCGACGAATACTGTCCGGTGGAGGATCTCCGCCGGCTGACGGACATCTACGAGGCCATCCTGAAGGGCGTGTTCGCGCGCCTTGCCGGGTGAGGCCGCCAACCGGGACACCGCGATGCCGCTGACCACCCCCGCCATCCTGTCCGCGCTGACCGGCGCCTGGCGGCTGGCCCGCTTCGACCGGACGGGGATGGAGTTCTTCGACCGCACGCCCGAGGGGGCGCTGAACTCCTTCTACGCGGCGCTGGTGGTGCTGCCCGCCTATGCGCTGCTGCTGGCGATCCGCCTGTGGGACCAGCTGGACGCCACCCCGGTGCTGCAGCTGGTGACGGTGGAGGGCATCGCCTATGTCGTCAGCTGGACCGCCTTCCCGCTCGCCCTGTTCCGCATATCGTCCCTGATGGGCAAGGAGCAGCTCTATCCCGGCGCACTGACCGCCTACAACTGGTCGGCGGTGGTGCAGATGGCGATCTACCTGCCGGCCATCGTCCTGTCGGCCAGCGGCCTGCTGCCGTCCGGGATGGCCGAAGCGCTGGTCTTCGGCGTCATCATGGCGATGCTGACCTACCAGTGGTTCGTCCTGCGCACCGCCCTGTCGCTGTCCGGGCTGGCCGCCGCGGGGCTGGTGATGCTGGACCTGTTCCTGTCGGCGGCGATCAGCGATCTGGCTGACGGGATGCTGTGAGGGCGAAAGCCGCCCCCACGGCATCCCTCTCTCCCGATCACCCCTGCGTGCTGACGCCCGCGTCGGCGAAGGTCGCCATGCCGGCGTGGCAGACGACGGCCGACTTCACGATGTTGATCGCCAGCGCCGCGCCGGAGCCCTCGCCCAGCCGCATGCCCAGATCGAGCAGCGGCTCCTTGCCGATGGCCTGCATCAGGCGGGCGTGCCCCGGCTCGACCGAACGGTGGGCGACCATGCAGTGGTCGAGCGCGCGGCGGTCGGCCTTGAACAGCACGGCGGCGGCGGCGGTGCAGGCGAAGCCGTCGAGCAGAACCGGCACGCGGGCGACGCGGGCCGCCAGGATGGCGCCGGCGATGGCGGCGAACTCGTAGCCGCCCAGGCAGCGCAGCGCCTCGAACGGATCGTCCTTGGCCTGCGGATTGGCGGCGACGCCGGCCTCCACCGCGGCGATCTTGCGGGCCAGCCCGGCGTCGTCGATGCCGGTGCCGCGGCCGGTCCAGTCGGCCGCCTCGCCGCCGAACATGGCGAGGCACATCGCCGCCGCCGCGGTCGAGTTGGCGATGCCCATCTCGCCCAGCGCCAGCAGCTGGACGCCCATCTCCACCGCCATCATGCCGTAGGCCATGGTCCGGCAGCATTCCTCCTCGCCCATGGCCGGGCCCTGGGTGAAGTCGGCGGTCGGGTTCTCCAGGTCCAGCTCGTAGACGCGCAGGTCGGCGTCGGCCACCTCGCAGAGCTGGTTGAGCGCGGCGCCGCCGTTCTGGAAGTTGGCGACCATCTGCGCCGTCACCTCGGCCGGATAGGCCGAGACGCCGCGGGCGGCCACGCCGTGGTTGCCGGCGAAGACGGCGACGCGCGGGCGGCGAACCTCGGCCGGGTGCTGGCCCTGCCAGGTCGCCATCCACTGCGCGATCTCCTCCAGCCGGCCGAGCGAACCCGCCGGCTTGGTCAGCTGCCGTTCGCGCTGGAGGGCCGCGGTGCCGGCCTCCAGGTCGGGGCCGGGCAGGTTGCGCACGAGCGCGCGGATTTCCTCGAAGGTGACGGCGGGCTGCTGGTTGCTCATGATCGGTCCTGAGGGGTGAGCGCCAAAAAACGGCGCGACCTTGCACCCATCCGGCCCTCAAGTCAAAGCGCCAGCGTAGGGCAATTCGCCCCGCCGGCCACCCGGCAGCCCGGCTCAAGCCGCCTTGGCGGCCGCATCCTTGCCGGCGGCGCCCGCGGTTGCGGTGGCGACCGGCGTCGCCGATTCAGACCCGACGATCCGGCCGAGCCCCAGGCCGAAGCCCATGGCGACGCCGTTGCCCGCCGTCTGGTCGGTCCGCACCGGCTCATCGCGCATGCGGCGGTTCTCCTTGTCGCGCAGGCGGGCCGGGCGGCCGCCGACGCTGTCGACCTCGTCCGGCGTCTCCAGCGCGTTCAGCGCCAGCACCTGATAGATCGACAGCGGCGTGCCGTTCAGCGACTTGGCCGGGGCCATCGGCACCTGGGTGGTGAAGCCGTCCGGCATGTCCTGCCTGCGCACCGCGTCGGTCGCCGCCTGGGCCGGGGCGAAGCTGGCCAGCGGG
This sequence comes from Pseudomonadota bacterium, assembly GCA_023411035.1. Taxonomy (GTDB): domain Bacteria; phylum Pseudomonadota; class Alphaproteobacteria; order Azospirillales; family Azospirillaceae; genus Azospirillum. Next base: position 6,613 of record JAEYPE010000061.1, on the reverse strand, counting down.
TTCTCCGAGAACTTGTTGGCGAAGCGGTCGTAGATCTCCTTCAGCGACTTCGGCTTTCCGGTGGCCTTGTCGTAGAAGACGTTCTTGTTGGCCGCCGCCGCGTCGGGGAAGACGTCGCGCGCGGTGCGGCCGGGATTCTCCTGCATCGCGTTCAGGAACTTCGACGCCCCGCCGGCTCCCAGGAAATGCGCCATGTACAGCTCGGTCGAGCCGATCCTGCCGCCGACCGTCTCCTCCAGATGCTCCTTGTTGCCGCGGGTGAATTCCGCCGCCATCAGGGCCGAGGCGGTCGGATCCTTGCGCAGCTCCAGGATCTCCTTCTTCATCGCCGGATCGGCGACATAGGGTCGGCCGTCGCCGCGGGTCTGGATGGCGTTGGCGTATCTGGCATAGCCGTGGTCGGCGCCATGCTGCTTCATCGTCTGCAGCCATGTGCTGTCGATGAACTGGTAGAGTCCGGTCGCCGAGGAGGAGGAGGACTTTATGTCCGTGCGGTACCCGCTCTCCACGGCAGCTTTTTCCATGAGGTAGGAAAAATCGACCCCCGTCCTGGCGCTGGCATTGCGCACGGCGGCCTCCACATTTGCCGGGCCGCGGGATGCGCGGGCCTGCTGGGCGGCGGTGTCGCTGGGATTGCCGAGGGCGGAAGCGTAGGTCATGGGTCGATCCCCGAGTGATGGCCCCGGTGGGGGGCGCCTATCCTCATGCAGTCACCGTGCCAACCGGCTGAAGGCTTGATGCGGCACCACGGCGGGCCTAGCCTGCTCCCCCATGGCATCCCGCCCTCTCGTCAGGCGACATTCGATGCTGTATGTTAACCTATAGGTAAATCAAACAATCCTTCCCGAGGGAGAATCGCCCCGCCATGACCTACACCGCACCGGTCGACGATCTGCGCTTCGTCCTGAACGAGGTGGTGGGCCTCGACGCCATCGCCGCCCTGCCCCATTGCGACAGCGCCGCCCCCGATCTGGTCGATGCCATTCTGGAGGAAGCCGGCAAATTCGCCTCCGGCGTGCTCGCCCCGCTGAACCGGGTGGGCGACAAGGAGGGGGCGAAGCTGGAGAACGGCGTCGTCCGCACCGCCACCGGCTGGAAGGAGGCCTATGGCCAGTTCATCGAAGCCGGCTGGAACAGCCTGCCCTTCGAGCCGGAATACGGCGGGCAGGGCCTGCCCTGGACCGTCGCCTTCGCGGTGAACGAGATGTGGCAGGCCGCCAACCTGTCCTTCGGCCTGTGCCCGCTGCTGACCCAGGGCGCGGTGGATCTGCTGACCGAGCATGCGAGCGACGAGCAGAAGGCGGTCTACCTGTCGCGGATGATCTCCGGCGAATGGACCGGGACGATGAACCTGACCGAGCCGCAGGCGGGCAGCGACCTCGCCGCGGTGCGGACCAAGGCGGTGCGGGCGGAGGACGGCAGCTACCGCATCACCGGCCAGAAGATCTTCATCACCTATGGCGAGCATGACCTGACGGAGAACATCGTCCATCTGGTGCTGGCCCGCCTGCCCGACGCCCCGGCCGGCATCAAGGGCATCAGCCTGTTCATCGTGCCGAAGTTCCTGCCCAAGCCCGACGGCACGCCGGGCGAGCGCAACGACCTGCGCTGCGCCAGCCTGGAGCACAAGCTGGGCATCATGGCCAGCCCGACCGCGGTGATGGCCTTTGGCGACGACGGCGGGGCCATCGGCTACCTCGTCGGCGAGGAGAACCGCGGCATCGAATACATGTTCACCATGATGAACAACGCCCGGCTCGGCGTCGGCATCCAGGGCGTGGCGATCGCCGAGCGCGCCTACCAGCAGGCCCGCGACTACGCCAGGACCCGCGTGCAGAGCAAGGATCTGGCCGATCCCAAAGGTTCCGGCGTCGCCATCATCAAGCACCCGGACGTGCGCCGCATGCTGCTGGACATGCGCGCCAAGACCGAGGCCGCCCGCGCGCTGGCGCTCTACGCCGGCACGCAGCTGGACATCTCCCGCCACCACGAGGACCCGGCGGTGCGCGCCGCCGCGGCCGCGCGGGTCGACGTGCTGACCCCGATCGTCAAGGCGTGGTCGACCGACATCGGCTGCGAGGTGGCGTCCACCGGCGTGCAGATCCATGGCGGCATGGGCTTTATCGAGGAGACGGGTGCGGCCCAGCATTACCGCGACGCCCGCATCACCCCGATCTACGAGGGCACCAACGGCATCCACGGCAACGACCTGACCTTCCGCAAGACCGGCCGCGACAAGGGCGCGGCGGCCAAGGCCTTCGTCGCCGACATGCGGGCGACGGTGGAGGAGCTGGGCTCCGCCCCCGGTGACGACCTGGCGGTGATCCGCAGAGAGCTGTCGGCCGGGCTGGATGCGCTGGACCAGGCCATCGACTGGATGGTCGCCACCCAGGCGGAGGGCGACCTGCAGGGCGCTGCGGCCGGCGCGGTGGCGTATCTGAAGCTGTGGGGTACGGTGGCCGGCGGCTGGATGCTGGCCCGGTCGGCGATGAAGGCGATGGAGGGCATGCGCCAGCCCGGCGCCAACGCCTCCTTCCTGGAAAGCAAGCTGATCGTCGCGCGCTTCTACGCCGAGCAGGTTCTGGCGACCGCCCCCGCCCTGCTGCCGACCATCGCCAGCGCCCGCAACACGGTGATGGCGCTGAGCGAGGATCAGTTCTGAGCTTTGCGCCTGCGCCCCTCTTTCCTGTGGAGAGAGGGGCCGGGCATCTGAACTGATGGAACGTTTGAAACGCCGTGAAACGGTTTTCCGGCCCCTGTTCACCGGTTCAACGCCGCTCGCGTCATGGCGGAGGAGAGCGGTGAACGGGGCGGAGAACCGGCAAACGGGGGACATGGGAACCCCGCGCAGGTATAGGCTATCATTCCTATCTCGGCATGGCGTTCCGGGCAATGCTTCGTAAAAAATGCGGCTTCCCCCCGCCCCCGCCCCGGGAAAGGGAAGGATGGGGGGGGGTGGTTTTGTCCCGGCAGAAAGGACACCGGCAAACCGTGCCGGCTGCCGGCGGTGTGCCCATCCGCCCGAAGGGCGGCGTGAAGGCGCGGAACCAGCGCCGCGCTCCTATGAATTCGATGCCTCGACTACAACGCTTTTCACCAGCATTGGGGAAAGGACCGCCCACCACGTCATCTCCTCACCTTGACCGGCACATTGCTTGGTTCGAGGGGGGCGGTCGGGGGCCGGATCATCGGGTATTGCCGCAACGGCACCAGGTGCGCGGCACCCGATGCGGGCGCTCCACAAGATACCCCGCATGCCGTCCGCGTCAGGCTGCTCCATCCGGGCAAAACGCCCTGTATGCTTCGTAATTTAAGCACCCATCGGGCTTAATTGTTTTTAAAAACCCATATAAACACTTATCGTTTTAACAGTGGATATTGACCTTTCTTGTTTTCTATTATTTGGTGGCATTTCACTAACCGCATATGAATATCGTTTTCTGGTAAATCCAAAGACTAATGCCGCATTCATTAAATACAGGTATAAGAATTATCCCATGATTGGAAAAGTTTGTGTGCGGCCTTCCCGCTGTTATCAATGCTATTATCTTTACCGTTCGGCAGGCCGGGCGATGGCATGCTAGCCAATCTCTTATTGAATGGCGGACAAGGAGGCTGCTTATGCACTTCACCCCACGGGAAATTGATAAGCTCCTTATCTACATGCTGGCTCAGGTTGCGCAGAAGCGGAAGGATCAGGGGCTGAAGCTCAACCATCCGGAAACGGTGTCGCTCATTGCCGCCGCCGCGCTTGACGGCGCGCGTGCGGGCAAGACCGTCGAGGAAGTCATGGAGCTCGCCAGCAAGGTGATCACCCGCAACGACATCATGGAAGGCGTCGCGGACATGATCCCCTATGTGCAGGTGGAGGCGGTGTTTACGGACGGCAGTCGTCTCGTCACCGTCCATAGTCCAATCAAGTAAAAGTCTCTGAAAGGCAACATCATGAGCAACAACTCCATGAAGGCTCCTGTTGGAGGACTCGTGCTTGCCAAGGACGATATCGAAATCAACGCGGGTTATCCGACCACCTCGCTGAAGGTCCGCAATACCGGGGATCGCCCGATCCAGGTGGGGTCGCACTTCCACTTCTTCGAGGTGAACGCCTCGCTCGAATTCGACCGGGAAAAGGCTTTCGGCAAGCGGCTCAACATTCCCGCCACCACCGCCGTACGCTTCGAACCGGGCGACGAGAAGGAGGTCGTGCTCGTTCCCTATCAGGGCAAGCAGCGGGTGGTCGGTTTCAACGGCCTCGTCGATGGCTGGGCCGGCGACGAGAGCTACGACGATTACCGCCCGCGCCTCACGGACGCTCTCGAACGCGCCAAACGCTATGGATTCAAGAACAAGCCGTGACGCGCTGCAGAAATCAATGAATGGAGTTCTGGGATGGCCAAGATCTCGAGGCAGCAATATGCGGACCTCTACGGGCCGACGACCGGCGACAAGATCCGGCTGAGCGACACCGATCTCTACATTGAGATCGAGAAGGATCTTCGCGTCTATGGCGAAGAGGCGGTCTATGGCGGCGGCAAGACGTTGCGCGACGGCATGGGGTATGACAACGCGCTCACCAGCGAGGCCGGCTGTCCCGATCTGGTCATCACCAACGTCACCATCGTCGATGCCATCCAGGGCGTCGTCAAGGCGGATGTCGGCATCAAGAACGGGCTGATCTGCGGCATCGGCAAGGCCGGCAATCCGTCGACCATGCCGGGCGTCACGCCGGGCCTCGCGCTCGGGGCGGGCACGGATGCGATCTCGGGCGAGCACCTCATCCTGACGGCCGGCGGCATCGACGCTCACGTCCACTTCATCTCGCCGCAGCAGGCCACGGCGGCGCTGTCAAACGGCATCACCACGCTGTTCGGCGGGGGTGTCGGTCCGACCGACGGCACCAACGGCACCACCATCACGCCGGGCACCTGGAACATCGAAATGATGCTCCGGTCCTTCGATGCCTGGCCGGTGAACGCGGGCGTTCTGGGCAAGGGCAACGTATCCACCGCGCTCCCGGTGGAGGAACAGATCCGCGCCGGCGCGATGGGGCTGAAGATCCACGAGGATTGGGGCAGCACGCCGGCGGCGATCCGATCGACCCTGTCGGTCGCCGACAGATACGACGTGCAGGTCTGCATCCACACCGACACGCTGAACGAATCCGGTTTCGTCGAGAACACGATCGCCGCCTTCGAAGGGCGCACGATCCACACCTACCATACGGAAGGTGCGGGCGGCGGCCATGCCCCGGACATCATCCGCGTGGCGGGACTGTCGAACGTCCTGCCGAGCTCGACCAACCCGACGCTGCCCTTCGGCATCAACTCGCAGGCCGAGTTGTTCGACATGACGATGATCTGCCACAATCTCAGCCCGAAGATCCCGACCGACGTCGCCTTCGCCGAAAGCCGCGTGCGCGTCGAGACGATCGCCGCCGAGAATGTGCTGCACGATCTGGGCGCGATCTCGATCATCTCCAGCGACAGCCAGGCGATGGGCCGCGTCGGCGAATGCTGGGCGCGCGCCATCCAGACCGCCGACCTGATGAAGCAGCGCCGCGGCGCCTACAGCGGCGACAGTTCCGACAACGACAACCAGCGTGTCCTGCGCTTCGTCGCCAAGGTCACCATCAATCCCGCCATCGCGCAGGGCGTTTCCCAGGTCATCGGCTCGGTCGAAGTCGGCAAGATGGCCGATCTCGTGCTCTGGTCGCCGGACTTCTTCGGCGCCAAGCCGAAGATGGTCATCAAGGGCGGCATGATCTCCTGGGCGCTGATGGGCGATCCCAACGCCTCGCTGCCGACGCCGCAGCCGGTGGTCTACCGGCCGATGTTCGGCGCGATGGGCTCGGCCCTTCCCAAAACCCGTGTGACCTTCACCTCGCGGGCCGGCTACGAGGACGGGATCGTGGACCGCTACCAGCTGCAGTCGCAGGTCATTCCGGTCTGCGGCACGCGCACGATCACAAAGGGCTCGATGGTGCGCAACACCGCCCTGCCGACGATCGAGGTCAACCCGGAAACCTTCGCCGTGACCGTCGACGGCACGCACGCGACGATCGAGCCGGCACAGCGCATCGCCCTGGCCCAACTCCATTTCTTCAGCTGACGGCCCCGCCAAGGCACCGCTTTCCCTCACCGCCAGCCCAGGAGGCGCCGCCGATGGATGCAGTCGACATACTGTGGGTTGGCCTGGGCGGCGGGATCGGCTCCCTGCTGCGCTGGCAGATCGGCCGGATCATCGACGGGTGGGCCGCCGGCTCCTCCTTCAAGGTCGGCACCTTCGTCATCAACGTCACGGGTGCCTTCCTGATCGCCTACATCTCCGCGTTGCTCGCGCTGGGCTGGGAGCATCGCTACGGCGACGTCATCTCGTCCCTCGTGCTGACGGGTGTCCTGGGTGGCTACACCACCTTCAGCACGATGCAACTGGATGCGGTGAAGATGGCGGGGGCCGGGCGGCATGGGCTTGCGGTCGTCTATCTCGTCGTCACGGTCGTTGCGGGCCTTCTGGCCGTCGTCACCGGCGTGGCGCTGGCGAGAGCATAGGAGGCATCGATGTGGTTGCCGACGGTCCTCGTCTTCGTGGGTGGCGGTTGCGGTGCGATCGTCCG
>JAEYPE010000005.1 GCA_023411035.1 Pseudomonadota bacterium | reverse complement strand
CGGCGGGATAGTGCTGCGCGAACTCGCGCCGGGCCACCCCGGCGGGAACGCCCTGCCGGTCGAAGACGATGGCGCGGGTGGAGGTGGTGCCCTGGTCGATGGCAAGGACGTGGCCGGCTTCGGGCATAGCGTTTCCTTTTCTCCGTCTCCCCGGAGGGGAGAGGGTCGGGGTGTGGGGGATTTCGGGGGACAGGGGGGTGGCGTTTGCCGAACCCCTCACCTTAACTTTCTCCTCTCCGGGGAGAGGGAATCAAGGTCGCCGAGCCATGGCCGCCTTTTTCGGTGGGCTGGCCGGCCAGGACTTGATCAGCTCGCCATAGTCCACCGTTTCGCCCTTCGGCTTCTCGCTCGCCAGCTTCCGTTGCGGGGTGCGGTGGTGCCGTTCTTTTCGGCCTTGGCGTACCAGGACTCCGCGGATTCCTTCTTGTTCAGCTTCGGCCCGCATTCGCCCTGCACGCCCGACCGCTCCAGACGCTCCAGCACGGAGTCCTGGGTCGCCGCCTGCGGCGTCTTGGAGCCGGAGGAGGCGTCGTCGATGTTCTGCCACCAGAGCTGCACCAGCTTCATAGTCCGGAATGTTCACGCCGGTCGGCGTCCACTGCACCCGCGTCGGGGGCCGGTAGAACCCGATCAGGCTGACGGACTTCGCGATGGCGAACCGGGCGTAGAGCCACGCCGCCTTGCGGCGGTCCACCGGCGTGGATTTCCACAGGGTCCAGGAACCGGCGCCCTGATAGCCCAGCTTCATGCCGTCCTTCCAGTAGGCGCCCTCGGGCGACGGAGCCATGCGCCATTTCGGCGTGCCGGTCAGCGAGATGGCCTCCGGATCGGGCCGGGTCAGGTACGGGTGATCGGCACGGAAGCCGATGGCGTGTTGGTCGTCCGGCCGTTCGGCCCGCACGCCGGGCGTCCGCCCGAACGGCGCCAGCCGCCCTTCCCACAGCATCGCCGTGTTGCAGCGCAGCGGCAGCACCTCGGTCGGTTCGGTCGTCGCGTCGACGAGGACGGCGCCGGATGCCCTGAAAATCTTCGGCAGCTCCCCCCGCAATTCCTCGCGCCGCTTGTCGTCGAGGTTCGCCAGCGGTTCGTCCGGCAGGACCAGTTGGGCGTCCTTGACCAGCGCGCGGGCGATGGCGGTGCGCTGCTGCTGCCCGCCGGACAGGTGCGGCGGCGTGTGGTCGAGATAGGGTTCCAGCGTCAGCGGCATGTTCCCGATGTGGACGTTGCCGCCGACATGCCTGCTGACCTGATCCAGAACCAGGGTCACCGATTCGCCCCCCTTACACCGCCGCTTTCGAAGCGCGCGCTTCGCTGGTCCGCTCGGCCATGAACTCGTCCAACGCCCGCAGATGCTCGGCGCTCAGCCGCAGCCCAAGCTTGGAGCGGCGCCATGCCACGTCGGCGGCGGTCTGCGCCCATTCCTCGCGCATCAGGTAGCGGACCTCGGCCTCGGTCAGCGTCGCCCCGAAGTCGCGTCCCAGATCCTCGGCGCGCTTGGCCCCGTCCAGGATCGCGGGTGTCTTCGTGCCGTAGGCGCGCGCCAGCCGCCGGACGTGATCCGCCGCCAGGAAAGGGTATCGGGCGCGCAGATCCCCGGCCAGAACCTCGAACCCGTCCGCCGGGAAGTCGCCGCCGGGCAGCGCCCCCGCGCTGGACCAGCCATTGGCCCCGGCACGTTCCGGGGCGAGTTTCGGGAGATGCGGGGCCAGCTTGGCGACGACGGCGTCGGCCAGCCGGCGGTAGGTGGTGATCTTGCCGCCGAAGACGCTGAGCAGCGGCGGCGCTCCGTCCGGCGCGTCCAGCGCCAGCACATAGTCGCGCGTCGCCGCCTGCGCCTGGGACGCGCCGTCGTCGTAGAGCGGCCGGACGCCGGAATAGGTCCACACCACGTCGGACGGCCGGACGGGCTTGGCGAAATACTCCCCGGCGGCGGCGCAGAGGTAGGCGATCTCCTCGTCCGAGGCGCGGACGTGGGCCGGGTCGCCCTCATAGTCTTTGTCGGTGGTGCCGATCAGGGTGAAGTCGCGCTCGTACGGGATGGCGAAGACGATGCGCTTGTCGGCATTCTGGAAGATGTAGCAGCGGTCATGATCGAACAGCTTCGGCACGACGATGTGCGACCCCTGGACGAGACGGATGCGCGCATCGACGCGGCCGTGCACGCCCTGGTCGAGCACGTCGGCCACCCACGGCCCGGCAGCGTTGACCAAAGCGCGGGCGCGGAGCGAGAGGCGTTGGCCGCTCTGCCCGTCCTCCACCGTCACGGTCCACAGGCCGCCGCTGCGCACCGCCCCGATGAAGCGGGTGCGGGTGTGGATGGCGGCGCCCATCCGCGCCGCGTCCTGCGCGTTCAGGACCACCAAACGCGCGTCGTCGACCCAGCAATCCGAATATTCGAAAGCGCGAGCGAAACCCGGCTTCAATGACATGCCCGCCGGGTCGCTGCGCAGGTCGAGCCCGCGCGTGCCGGGCAGCCGCTCCCGCCCACCGAGATGGTCGTAGAGGAACAGGCCAAGGCGCAGGAACCAGGACGGACGCAGCCCCGGCAGATGCGGCAGCACGAAGCGCAGCGGCCGGATGATGTGCGGCGCCATCCGCCACAGAACCTCGCGTTCCTGAAGCGATTCGCGGACCAGCCGGAATTCGTAATATTCCAGGTAGCGCAGACCGCCGTGGATCAGCTTCGTCGAGGCCGACGAGGTGCCGGAGCCAAGGTCGTTCTGTTCGCACAGGTAGACGGAACACCCGCGTCCGGCCGCGTCACGGGCGATGCCGCAGCCGTTGATGCCGCCCCCAACAATGGCAAGGTCGTAGACCTCGACCATTCGCCCCTCCCCCTATGGTGCGTCCGTCGTTGCGGCGCGCGATCTTGTTTCACTTGCAACGCTAAACGAGGGATAATGGGAGCGCAATACGAAAATACCGAACCTAAAGCGAAAGCGACGTCACCATGGGAATGCGCGGGGCTCCGTCAGCCTGACCGTTGCCGGATAATGTGGCGATTTGCCAAGTCAGTGGTTCGCCGTTGCCACCATCGTTGACCTTTTTCACCGGAAAAATCGTCCTGTAGCAAGGGCATAGCGGCTCTGATGCAACGTATGCGGCGGGGTGATGCACGGTGAAAGGAGCCCGTTCAAGGGTCGGCGGTTCACGGCGGAGGTGATCCTGTGGGTGGTGCGCTGGTATCTGCGGTTCCCGATCAGCTACCGCGATCTCGAACGCATGCTGGCCGACCGCGACGTCATGGTCGATCACACGACGTTGTACCGCTGGAGCCAGGCCTATACCCCGGAGTTGGACAAGCGGGTTCGCCCGCATTTGCGCCAGACCACCGGCTCCTGGCGGGCCGGTGGACCTACCTGTACCGTGCCGTCGATGGGCGCGGGCAGACGATCGACTTCCTGCTCAGCGTCAAGCGTGATGCCGCGAGCGCGCTCCGTTTCTTCCGCAAGGCGCTCAAACAAGCCCATACGGTCAACCCGCGCAACCAAGGCGATGAAGAAGGATGGCGAACTCTGGCGCTTCGCCAAGCTGCGGCAAACCAAATATCTCGACAATATCGTTGAGCAAGGCCACACCTGTCCGGTGTTGCTGCCTGAAGGCGCTAAAACTGGAACGACGTTCACCCAACCTCCGGCTTTGCAACAGAACCTCTCAGCCCGCTACAGTTACTGTTGGTCGCCGTACAGCCGATTGCCCGGATAGCCCTGCACGGGCCCGGCAGCCAGCCCGCGGCACAGGAGAGACGCCGACGCCTCCGCGATCTCGCCGATGGTCCAGGCTCCTCCGGGCCGATACCATTTCGTTACCCAGTTTGCAGCACCCAGAACGGAGAAGACGGCGAATTTCGGATCGCAGCGCAGGATGCTGCCATCCGTTACCCCGGTGCGCACGACGTCCTGCAAGCGGCGCTCGAAGGCATCTCGCTTTTCGATCACCACCCGCAACTGGTCGTCGCTGAGCGACCGCTCTTCCAGTATGACGACGCTGAAGCTGTCATCGCCGATGATCGAGATGATGTAAGCGACAAGGCTGAGTCGCAATTGCTCAAGTCCATTCAGCGACGGGTCAGTGCAGATTGTCGCCAGCGCCTGATCGGCCGCCGCCAAATGGCATTGAAAGAGAAGATCCTGCTTGTTCTTGACGTAATAATAGAGTGTGGCTTTGGATACTCCCAAAGTCTCCGCGATATCGACAAGAGACGTTCCGTGATAGCCGTTGCGACGGAAAGCAGCGGCGGCGACTTGGTAAAGGACCTCAAGCTTGAGGTTTCTCTGCTGCTCAGGGTTGAGGACAGATTTGTTCCAGCGTGCCATGTCGTCCGTTGCCTCAGCCTTCGCGATGTGTCGCAACCCGTTTCACCAGTGTCCTTCCCTTGGAACACAACCGGGCGTTCCGATCAAGCCCTGATCGACCCCAGAGGCATTGTTTCGACTTTGGGGTCGAATAAGCGTCTTTGAAGTTGACACGTCGATCCCTGAATCAGATTATCCACTCAACAATCATGAATTGGGATTGAGGGGAGGACCATGGACAACGCGACGAACAGGTCGCCGCACGCCGGACGCGCGCGCTGGGCGCCGTCGGGATTCGAATACCCGTTGCGCAGCGTCGCCCATTCTGCGGCTTATCAGAGCGAACGCCTGACCTCGGCCGACGTCGATCCCGCTCTTTACGGCGACCAGTACGAAGCCGGCCTGTTCGGGCTGGACTGCTTCGACTCGATGGTCGCCAGCGGTCTCGACATCGACGGCTACGTGTTCTTCTCGCAGGTCTATCGCCAGTTCCGGCCTTCCAGGGTCGGGGAACCGCTGACCGTGACCGGTTGGGTCCGCGACCTGCACAAGGTGCGAAAGGGCCACAGCGTCACCGAACTCTACCGCCTGACCGACAGCGAAGGCCGCGTCTGCATCGAGACCGAGTTGACCGGCCTCCTCGCCGATCCGCCGGGACAGACGGCGCAGGATTCCGGCGACGCACCGCCGATGCCGCGACGGGCCGAGCTTCCGGCCGATGGCTGGACCCTGCTGCGTGAGAAGCAGGTGACGCCCGACAAGGTCCGCATTTTCTCTCAGGATGTCGGGAACGAAATCCACTTCGACGAGGAGTTCGCGCGCCGCCACGGGTTCCGCGCCCCGCTGGCCCAGGGGATCATGTCGGCGGTCTGGCTGCTGTCCGTCCTGGCGGACGAGCGCCCGCCGACCGCCTTCGACGTCGAGGTGCGTTACCTGCGCCCGGTCTTCTGGGACTCCCGCGCCAGCCTTTGGGTCCGCCGCTCCGCCGACGGTGCCGTGGAGATGGCGCAGAGCCGGAACGACGAGGGCAAGGTCACGGCGGACATGCGGGTGAGGTCGGTGTCCTACGGCCCGGCGCCGTCCCAGGCTCCGGCAGGGGGGTGACGCCATGTCGGCCATCATCGTCCAGCTTGTGGTGTCGGGCCTCCTGCTCGGCGGCATCTACGCGCTGATCTCGATCGGACTGACGCTGATCTTCGGGGTGTCCCGCATCAAGAACTTCGCCCATGGCGACTTCGTCATGGTCGGCATGTACCTGACCTATGTGCTGAACAGCTGGAGCGGTCTGGACTCCTACCTCGTCCTGCTGATCGTGACGCCGCTGATGTTCCTGTTCGGCCTGTTCCTGTCCTGGGCGATCATCCGGCCGATCCAGGGCGCGCCGCAGGTGGCGCAGATCTTCGCCACCGTCGGGCTGGGGCTGGTCCTGCAGAACGTCACGCTGATGATCTTCGGCGGCGATTTCCGCACCACCGCGTCGGTGTTCTCCGGCAAGGTGCTGCGGATCGGCGAGATCGCCCTGCCGGCGCCGCTGCTGATCGCCTTCGCGGTCGCAATGGCGGTGGTCGCCGTCATCTATGTGTTCCTGAAGACCTCCTACACCGGCAAGGCGATGCGCGCGGTCGCGCAGGACCGGCGGTCGGCGTCGCTGATGAGCATCGACGTGAAGGGGGTCGACCTGTTCACCTTCGGTCTCGGCACCGCCTGCGCCGGGCTGACCGGCGCCCTGCTGGCGCCGATGTTCCCGGTCTATCCGACGGTCGGCATCAACCTCGTGCTGATCGCCTTCGTGGTGGTCGTGCTCGGTGGTCTGGGCAGCATCGCGGGCGCTCTGATCGGCGGTCTGGCGATCGGCCTGATCGAGACGCTGAGCGGTTTCTTCATCGGCTCCGAGATGCGCCAGATGGCTTATTTTCTCGTCTTCCTGGCTGTGTTGCTGTTCCGTCCCGCCGGACTGTTCGGCCAGCGCGGCTCCGAAAAGCTGGGGGCCTGACCCATGACGCTGACGTCCCTCCTGGCTCCCTACTGGCCGACGCGCAAGGGCCTGCTGCTGTCCCTGGCGATGGTCGCGGCCCTGGTGGCGCTGCCTTTGGTCGCCGCCGATTCCTACACGCTGCACTTCATCTGGAAGATCCTGTTCTGGGCGCTGGCCGCCGCCGCCTGGAACATCGCCGGCGGCTATGCCGGACAGTTCTCGCTGGGCCATGCGGCGTTCTTCGGGCTTGGCGCCTACGGATCGACGCTGCTCTACATGCATTTCGGCCTGTCGCCCTGGATCGGCATGTTCGTCGGGGCCGCCGCCGCCGTGGCCTTCGCGACGCTGATCGGCGCGCTGACCCTGCGCCTTCAAGGTCCGTTCTTCGCGCTGGCCTCCATCGCCTTCGCCGAGGTGCTGCGCATCGCCATCGTCAACTGGCGCTCCTTCACCGGCGGGGCGGAAGGGCTGTCCCTGCCGTTCGACCCGAGCTTTGCCAACATGATGTTTTCCGACCGGCTCTGGTACGTCTACATCATGATGGCGGCGCTTCTGATCGTGCTCCTCATCACCTACGTGCTGGAGCGCTCCTGGATCGGCTACGCCCTGGCAGCCATGCGCGAGAACGAGGACGCGGCCGAGGCGCTGGGCGTCGACACCGTGCGGGCCAAGCTGTTCTCCATCGGTCTGTCGGCCTTCCTCAGCGCCATCGCCGGCACGCTCTACGCCAACTACATCCTTCTGATCGAGCCCTCCACCGTGCTCAGCATCGGCTTCTCGGTGGAGATCGCGCTGATCGCCATCATCGGCGGCATGGGCACGCCACTGGGTCCCATCCTGGGCGCGATACTCATCGTTCCGCTCAGCGAGTATCTCCGCGCGGAGTTCGCCGGCAGCCTCCAGGGCCTGTACCTGCTCGTCTACGGAGCGCTCCTCATCGTGATGGTCATCGCCATGCCGCAAGGTCTGATGAGCGCCATCCGCGAGCCGCGCGCCACCGCCCGGCGTCTGCGCGGGGTGTTCGGCGGGTCCACCCGTCGCCGTCCGGTCCGCGAGGAGAGCCGCCATGCTTGAAGTCCGGGGTATCAGCAAGCAGTTCGGCGGCCTCCGCGCCGTCAACGACGTCCATCTCACCATCAACAAGGGCGAGATCGTCGGCCTGATCGGTCCCAACGGGGCCGGCAAGACCACGCTGTTCAATTGCATCGCCGGGGCCTTTCCGCCGACGGAGGGGCAGGTCCTGTTGGAAGGCAGGAGCATCACCGGCCTGAAGGCGAACCAGGTCTGCCGCGCCGGGCTGGCCCGCACCTATCAGATCGTGAAGCCGTTCGGCGGGCTGTCGGTGCTCGACAACGTGGTGGTCGGCGCGATCAACCAGACGCACAACATCGCCGAGGCTCGCCGCATCGCCGAGGAGGCGCTGGTCCTGACCGGGCTGGCCGACCGCCGCGACGTGCCGGCCGCGAGCCTGCCGCTGCCCGGCCGCAAGCGCCTGGAAATCTCCCGCGCGCTGGCGACCCGGCCGAAGGTGCTGCTGCTGGACGAGGTCATGGCGGGCCTCAATCCATCCGAGGTGGAAAAGGCCATCGTGCTGATCGAGGCCATCCGCGCGAACGGCATCAGCATCCTGATCATCGAACACCTGATGCGGGTCATCACGGCGGTCAGCGACCGGATCGTGGTCATGAACCACGGCAGCAAGCTGGCCGAGGGGCTGCCGGCCGAGGTGCTGAACGACAAGGCGGTGATCCAAGCCTATCTGGGGGAGGACTTCGGTGCTCACGGTTAGAAATCTCGACGCCTTCTATGGAGAGATCCAATCGCTCCATGGAATCGACCTGGACGTCCGGGAAGGCGAGGTGGTCTCCGTCGTCGGCGCCAACGCGGCGGGAAAGACCACGCTGCTGAACGCCATCTCCGGCACGGTCGAGCGGTACGGGCGCGTGACCTTCTTCGACAAGGACATCGGTTCCCTGCCGCCGCACGCGATCGCCCGGAACGGTCTGGTCCAGGTGCCGGAGGGGAGGCGACTGTTCCCCTTCATGACGGTGCGGGAAAATCTGGAACTCGGCGCCTTCGCTCCGCACGCCCGCGCCCACCGCGCGGAGAGTCTGGAGAAGGTCTTCGACCTGATGCCCCGGCTGAGGGAACGCTCCGGCCAGCTCGCCGGGTCGATGAGCGGTGGCGAGCAGCAGATGTGCGCCATCGGCCGCGCGCTGATGGCGAAGCCGCGCGCGATCATGTTCGACGAGCCGACGCTGGGGCTCGCCCCGATCATGGTCGATGTCGTCTTCAAGCTGGTCCGCAGCATCAAGGAAACCGGCATCACCATCCTGCTGGTCGAACAGAACGTGAAGCATTCGCTCGCCATGTCGGATCGGGGCTATGTGCTGGAAAACGGCCACATCGTCCTGTCCGGCCCGGCTGCCGACCTGCTGACCGACCCGCGCCTGAAGGAAGCCTATCTCGGCGGCTGATCCATGGGACGGCTCCGAGGCCATGACACGGCCCCCGGCCATGGCCGGGGCGCAATGCGACAACACTGTGGGAGGAAGAAAGACATCATGAGCTTGAAATCCATCATCGCCGCGGGGGCGCGCCCCCGGGGGGCCGCCGCCCCCCCCCATACCGCCCCCGC
>JAEYPE010000090.1 GCA_023411035.1 Pseudomonadota bacterium | reverse complement strand
CAAGCGGCTGCACCTGTTCCATGAAATGCGCCACGAGGAGGATGGCTTCCTCGCCGCCACGGCGGAATTCGTGCTGGTCCATGTGGATCTGGCGGAGCGCCGGTCGGTTCCCCTGGCCCCGGAAACGGCGGAGCGGCTGGCCCGCACCGCGGCCGGGCATGCGGCTCTGCCCGTGCCGCCGCAGGCGGGGCGGGCGGTCGGATTGCGGGCGCCGAAGGGGGCGTGACCCTACGCCGCTGCCATTTGTCGTGCGGGACCCTTTGTCATTCGGCCTGCGCCTCCCTATCTCTTGGCGCATGAAGACGACAATTTTCGCCGCCTTCGCGGTACTTGCCACCTTCCTGGGCACCACCCTGGCTCCCTCCACCGCTCTGGCCGATTGCACCGATCCGGCGCAGCCGAAGGCGAACTGGCGCCGCTGCTATTTCGACGGGCGCGATCTGTCGGGCGCGAAGCTCTCCGGGGCGATGCTGCGCGACGCCACCTTCCAGCGGGCCACGCTGAAGGACGCGGACCTGACGGATACCGACGGCTATCGGGCGAAGTTCTTCAGCGCCACCATGCCGGGGGTGAAGCTGGACCGCGCCCGCCTGATCGAGTCCGATTTCACCCGCGCCGACCTGACCGGCGCGTCGCTGAAGGAAGCGGACCTGCGCAATGCCAAGCTGGTGAACGCCATCCTGCAAAAGGCCGATTTCACCGGCGCGCGGCTGGGCGGAGCGGACCTGCGGCACGCCGATCTGTCGGGCGCCACCTGGGTTGACGGCACGACGGTCTGTGCCGAGAATTCCGTGGGTCAGTGCAACTGATTGCTCCGCAAGTAAATTCCCAAAAGCGAGCAATTTGGTTTCAATTTTAGAAAGTTTCTTGCCCGCCTCTCTACCTCTGCGGTAGCTATTCCTCCTCGAAGCAGCGGAGAGGCACCGGACATGGCGGGCGATGAGGATTTCGAGAAGGCGCGGGCCCTTGCGGACCGCGCCATGAATCGGATCGTCGCCAACAGCCTGTTGCCGAATCCGGAGAATTTCACCCTCTGGTATGCCTATTTCGGCGGGCAGAATCCCGACCTGACGCGCGCCATCGAACTGGCGCAGCGCGACGGTTCCAGCCTGACGCAGAGCCATTGTGACGACCTGTACAAGCGCTTCTTCACGCTGGACGCCGAGGCCCAGGCCGTCCGCGAGACGTCGGAGCGGGCGCGCGCCGCGCTTGGCCGCATTCTGGACCAGTTGGGCAGCGTGGGGTCGGAGACGGACCGCTACGGGCAGGCGCTGGCCGGCTTCCGGGGGGAACTGGACCAGCCGCTGACCCTGGACGAACTGCGTGCCATGGTGGCGGCCATCGCAGCGGAGACGACCTCCATCGTGGACCGCCAGACCCGTCTGCAAGGCCAGCTTCTGGAATCGAGCCAGCAGTTGGCCGAAATGCGGGTCGTGCTGGATACGGCGCGGCGGGAGGCCATGACCGACGGGCTGACCGGCATCGCCAACCGCCGCGGCTTCGATCAGGCGCTGGCCGACGCTGCCGACGCGGCGGTGAAGACCGGCATGCCGCTGACTCTGCTGATGGTGGACATCGACCACTTCAAGCGCTTCAACGACACACACGGCCATCTGGTGGGCGACCATGTGCTGAAGCTGGTCGCCAAGGTGCTGACCGAAGGCGTCAAGGGGCGCGACACCGTTGCCCGCTACGGTGGGGAGGAATTCAGCGTCATCCTGCCCCGCACGGAACTTGCGAACGCGGTGACGCTGGCGGAGCAGCTTCGCGCCTCCGTGGGGTCGCGGCAGATCATCAACCGGACGCGCAACGCCAACTACGGCTCGGTCACGCTGTCGATCGGAGCGGCGGAATACCGGCCGGGCGAGGACCTGTCGGTCCTGATGCGTCGCGCGGACGAGGCGCTTTATACCGCCAAGCGCGGCGGGCGGAACCGCGTCTGTGCAGAAGAAGGGACGGTGGCGGTATAACCGCCAGCCATCAGGCCGTCAGGCGCCGAACCGCGGCATCGGTTTCGCCCACCAGCCGCGCCATCAACTCCGCCGCCGTCTGCCGCCGCGCCAGACGGACGCCCTGTCCGGCCCACAGCGACAGGAATTCCGCCCGGCCCTGCTGGGCGGCGGCGGTGCGCATCGGGCGGGTCAGCGTGTTCTGGAGAGGGAAGGGAAGGGCGGCGCCGTCCGGGATGTCCTCCATGACCCGGTTGACGATGCCGCGCGCCGGACGGCCCGAAAAGGCGCGGGTCACGCGCGTCCGGGTTTCGCGGGCGGCGAGGATCGCCTGCTTGTGCGCCTCCGGAATGCCGGCCTCCGCGCAGGTCAGGAAGGCGGTGCCCATCTGCACCCCGCTGGCGCCCAGCGCCAAAGCCGCCGCGATGCCGCGTCCGTCCATGATGCCGCCGGAGGCCACCACCGGCACCCCCACCGCGTCCACGATCTGCGGAACGAGCGCCATCGTCCCGACCAGACCGGCGGCGAAATCCACCTCCTCCGGACCGGTGGCGAAGCTGCCGCGGTGGCCGCCGGCCTCGGCGCCCTGGGCGATCACGGCGTCCATGCCCGCCCGCTCCAGGGCGATGGCTTCCTCCACGCTGGTCGCCGTGCCCATCAGGAACATGCCCCGCGCCTTGATGGCGGCCAGCGCGTCGGCGGGCGGGATGCCGAAGGTGAAGCTGAAGGCCGAAGCACCGCTGTCCAGCGCCACCGCCAGTTGGGCGGCGAAGCCATCGGTGCCCAGGGACGGGGTGCCGGGGGCGGGCAGGCCGAGGTCGGCGTGATAACGCGCGATCCGGGCGACCGCCGCGTCCATGTCGGCGGCGTCCGGTGTGGCGGGCGGGGGGAGAGGAGCGAACAGGTTGATCCCGAAGGAGCGGGAGGTCCGGGCGCGGATCGCCCGTGCCCGCTCCGCGATCTGGTCCGGGGTCAGATAGGCCGCACCGATGAAGCCGATGCCGCCCGCCTCGCCCACCGCGGCCACGAGGTCCGCCGTGTCGGCGCCCCCGGCCATCGGGGCCTGGACGATGGGACAGGACAGGCCCAGCCGCTGCGTCAGGATGGTGTGAACCGGCATCGCGCCGCCCTCCGCCATTGATGTTCCGGGGAGGAAGGCTAGGACAGTCCGGCTATCGTGAAAAACGATTTGTTCAGATGGGTTGGATCATGTCTGGTGATGGTTTGCCATGCCCGCCTCACGCCGCGCGCAGCCACACCGCCGTATCGTGGAAGGCCGCACCGCCCGCCGGGGGAATCGGTTCGGGCGAGGTCAGGGTGTTGATCCCGATCCCCTCCGCGAAGGCGCCGTTGGGCCAGATGCCCTCCACGATCACCACCCCGCGCGGGACACCGGCGAAGGGCTTGGCGTGGACGACGACGCTGCCCTGCCCGTTGCCGATGCGCACGGCATCGCCTTCGGCCAGGGCGAGGTCCGCCGCGTCCTCCGGATGGATCAGGGCGGTGGGGCGGCCTTCGCGGCGCTGGGCGGTCACCGTCTCGGTGAAGCTGGAGTTCAGGAATTGCCGGGCCGGGGCGGTGACGAGGCGGAACGGATGCTCCGCGTCCGCCGGGCGGCCCGGCGCCATGTGGTCCGGCAACTCCGGCAACTGCCCGGCGCCGTAGGGGCCGAGCGCCGCCCAATCCGGCGCGAAGCGGAACCGCCCGTCCGGAAAGGCGAAGCCGTTCAGGAAATGCGAGGTCTCGAAATCCGGCTGGGCGTCGATCCAGCGCCGGTCGGTCAGGGTGGTGGCGTCGGTCAGGCCGGAGGTCTTCAGCATGGAATCGATGATCTCCAGCGCGCTCATGCCGAAGCCCGGATGCTCGGCGCCGACGCGGCAGGCCAGTTCGGAGATCACCCAGTGATTCTCGCGCGCCTCGTACTGCGGCTCGATCACCTTGCGGCCGATCAGGATGTGCATCTGGCCGCCGCCGCGGTAGAGGTCGTCATGCTCCAGGAAGGTGGTGGCGGGGATGACGATGTCGGCCAGTTGCGCCGTGTCGGTCATGAATTGCTCGTGCACCGCCACGAACAGGTCGTCGCGCAGGAAACCCCGGCGGACGCGGGCGCTGTCCGGGCAGATCGCCGCCGGGTTGGTGTTCTGGATCAGCATGGCGGTGACGGGCGGGCCGCTCGCGATGTCCTCTCCCGTCAGCACCGCGCCGATGCGCGGATGGTCGAAGCCGCGCACCGACGTGTCCAGCCGGTCCAGCCCTTCCGACAGGGTGCGGTCGATGTGATAGATGTCGAAGGAGCAGTAGAGCGCCCCGCCGCCCCTGTGCGCCCAGGCCCCGGTGACCACCGGCAGGCAGGATGCCGCGTGCATCTGCGCCGCCCCGTTGCGACCGCGCGTCAGCCCGTAGCCCAGCCGCAGGTAGCTGCGCCTGGTGACCCCGTAGAGGCGGGCGAATCCGGTGATCTCCTCCACCGTCAGGCCGGTGATCGCCGCCGCCCATTCCGGGGTGCGGGTGGCGAGATGCGCCTCCAGCCGCTCCGCACCGGCGGCGTAGCGGTCGAGATAGGCGCGGTCGGCCAGACCTTCGCGGAACAGGACGTGCATCACCGCGCAGGCCAGGGCGCCGTCGGTGCCGGGGCGCAGCATCAGGTGGATGTCCGACGCCTCCGCCGTGCCGGTGCGGTAGGGGTCGATGGTGACCAGCTTCGCCCCGCGGCCCTTGCGGGCGCGGCTGACGTGGGTCATCACATTGACCTGGGTCGCCACCGGGTTGCCGCCCCAGTTGACGACCAGGTCGCTGTCCGCCATCTCGCGCGGGTCGGCGCCGCGGATGTCGCCGTGGCCGGCCAGCCAGCCCATGTTGGCCGGCATGTCGCACACCGTGCTGACCTGCCGCGAATAGCCCTTGGCATGGCGCAGCCGCTGGATGGCGCCGCGCTGCACCAGCCCCATGGTGCCGGATGAGAAGTAGGGCCAGACCGCTTCCGGGCCGTGGCGGCGCTCCGCATCGAGGAAGGCGTCGGCGATGCGGTCCAGCGCCTCGTCCCAGCCGATCTCAGCCCATTGGCCGGACCCCTTCGGGCCGGTGCGCAGCAGCGGCGTCTTCAGGCGGTCGGGGGAATGAGCGCGCTCCGCGTAGCGGCT
Source organism: Pseudomonadota bacterium (assembly GCA_023411035.1). Lineage (GTDB taxonomy): Bacteria > Pseudomonadota > Alphaproteobacteria > Azospirillales > Azospirillaceae > Azospirillum. The sequence goes on along the minus strand of JAEYPE010000090.1, from coordinate 17,472 downwards.
GACCTTCGCGCAGATGACGCCCGCCGTGTAGCTGTTGGCGGCGGCCCCCCGCACCTTGCCGATGCGGTCCGGCGCCAGCCGTTCCACTTCGAGAGCGCAGGTGCTGGGACAATCGTGCGGGCAGGCGGTCGGCAGGAAGACGGAAGTCACGGCAGGACTCCTCTGCGCGGGTAAAGCCATGGGCAGCTTATGTCCGGTGACGGGCTTTCCGCAATCGGTCTGGACTGTTTAAGGACTGAAACAGGATTTCAGCTTTGCAGCCCTATCCTTGTGGTCATGCGCCGCAAAAAGATGTATGTTTTGCTGAAAATGCTCTCATAAAGAGTTGTTTGCGCCGCAAGAAGCACGGTGCGACACAGCAAGGGGAAGCCGCATGATCGCAAATGTTGCCAGAGGCACCCGGCGGACTCTGCGGGCCGGGGTGTTCGGCACTCTGATCGGGGCCATGATCGGTGCCATCGCCGGTATGGCCGGTCCGGGGATCGCCACGGCGCGGGCGGACGGCGTGAGGCTGGGCTATGTGGAGTTTCCGCCCTACACCCAGACGGATGGCGGGGCTGCGAAGGGCAGCCTGATCGAAGCCTTCGACAAGGCCGCCAAGGCCGCCGGCATCGCCTACACCGCCGAATCGGCTCCGGCCCGCCGCCTCTTCTCCGGCATCGCGGAAGGCGAGTTCAACATTTTCCTGGGCATCCGCACGGTCAAGGAATTCGAGGGCGCCGCGCTGGTCAGCGCCGACCCCATCGCCAGGATCGAGCTGAACGCCTACGGCATCGGGGAAGCCCCGGCGGTGAAGGCGAAGGAGGATCTGTCGGGCAAGGCCGTGATCGCGCTGAACGGCTATTCCTATGGCGGCTGGCGCGCCTGGATGGAGGACCCGGCCAACAAGGTGCAACTGGTCGACGCGCGCACCGCCGATCAGGCGCTCCAGCTTCTCCAGGCGGGGCGCGCCCCGGCGCTGTTGCAATACTCCCTGCCGATGCAGCAGGCGCTGGGCGGGAAGACGCTTCCGGAGCTGAAGGCGACGCCGGTCCAGAGCCTGGATGTCTACATCGTCGTGTCGAAGAAGACGCCCGACGCCGAGGCGGTCCTCGCGAAGCTCGAAGCCGGGTTCAAGGCAACCCGGTAACGCCCCGGCCGCAGGCGGGGTGGGGTGCCGGTCGTCCAGCAGGGCGGCCCTTCAGCAAGGAAAAGGGCGGATCATGACGGACAACGGGGCGTCGAGCGGGAATGAGGGCGGTGGTTTGGGGCTGCGCCTGCGGGCGCTGCTTCTGATCGGCGGCGTGCTTCTGGTTTATCAGGTGCTGGCCATCGCCTGGGGCGTGCATGGCTCGGCCAATCAGGCGAAGGAAACGCTGGCGGCCCGCGCCGACATGGTGGCCTCGCTCCAGGCCCGCGCGGCGGCCATCCCGCTCTACGATTTCGACACCGAGCAGGTGCGCGAGGTCGCCAAGGCGCCGTCCTCCGACCCCGATTTCCTCGGCGCCCAGGTGCGCGACGACAAGGCCAAGGTGGTGGCCGAGGTCGGCGACACCAAGGCAGCGAAGGGCTTCATCGAGGTGGTGAAGCCCATCGTCGGAGGGCAGGCCGGGCAACGCAAGACCATCGGCGAATTCGTCCTGCGTCTGCGCACGGACCGGGTGGAGGCGCGCGTGACCGCCGACGCGGTGACGCAGATCGCGGTCGGGGCGGTCGCCTTCCTCGCCATCATGGCGGCGCTCTACCTCGTCGTGTCGGCCATCACGCGCCCGCTGATGCGGATCACCGCCATGGTCGGGCGGCTGGCCGACGGAGACTACGCGGTCGCCGTGCCCGCCCTGGACCGCCGCGACGAAATGGGCGCCATGGCCCGCACCATCGACATGCTGCGCCAGAACGCCCAGCACCGGCAGCAGCTCGAAGCCGAAAAGCTGGCCCGGCAGGCGGAGGAGGCGGATCGGGGCGAGCGGCTGAGCCGCCTGGCCGCCGCCTTCGACCGGTCGGTCCAGACGACGGTCGGGGAAGCCTCCACCGCCGCCTCGCAAATGAAGGGCAGCGCCGGCAGCATGCTGGAGAGCGCGCTGCGCGCCGACCAGTGCAACGCCTCGGTGGCCGGTGCGGCCGACGAAACAAGCCGCACCGTGCACACCGCCAGCGCCGCGGCGGAGCAGCTCACCCAGTCGATCCGCTCCATCGCCGAAAGCGTGAAGCAGTCGGTCGCCATCTCCGCCCAGGCCATCGACCGCGCCGATGCCAGCCGCAAGACGGTGGAGGCTCTGGCCGCCGGCGCGGCCAAGATCGGCGAGATCACCAATCTCATCACCTCCATCGCCGGGCAGACCAACCTGCTGGCGCTGAACGCCACCATCGAGGCGGCGCGGGCGGGGGAGGCCGGCAAGGGATTCGCCGTGGTGGCGAGCGAGGTCAAGAATCTCGCCAGCCAGACCGCCAAGGCGACGGAGGAGATCGCCGCCCAGATCGGGGCCATCCAGTCGGTGACCCAGGAAACCGTTTCCGCCATCGGGGCGATCACCGAAACCATCGGCCAGCTCGGCCAGCGTTCGTCTGAAATCGCGTCCGCGGTAGAGCACCAGTTGGCCGCGACTGGCGAAATCGCCGAGAAGGTCCGCACCGTGGCGGGCGATGCCGACACCGTGACCCGCAGCATCGCGGTCGCCTCCGGCGCCTCGGCGGAGGTGGCGAAGGCGGCCCGCCAGTCGGTAGAGGTCGCCCAGACCCTTCAGTCGCGCTTCGTCGAACTGCGCGACGAGGTGCAGAGGTTCCTCACCTCGATCAAGGCGGCATAGCCACCCCACCGGCATGAAAGGCAAGGATGGCGGGTGGAAGCGCCCGCCGCCGGAAACTTGCGTTTCCGGTTTGCGCCGCACCGCACTAGGATGCCGCTCCCGAACGGCGAGACTGACGATGGATGATGGGATTATGGATGGCGGATTGAAGTGCCCGAAATGCGGCTCCGAGCATGTCTACGAGGACGGCCTGCTGTGGATCTGCCCCGAATGCGCTCATGAGTGGAACCCGCAAGCCGCCGATGGCGATGGCGCGGACGCTGCGGCGGAGGGGGTGCGGGACGCCAACGGAAACCTTCTCAGCGACGGCGATTCGGTGACCGTCATCAAGGATCTGAAGGTCAAGGGCTCGTCCCTGGTCGTCAAGGGCGGGACCAAGGTGAAGAACATCCGTCTGGTGGACGGGGCCGATGGGCACAACATCGCCTGCAAGATCGACGGCATCGGCGCGATGAACCTGAAGTCGGAGTTCGTCAAGAAGGCGTGACGGAACCCGGCTGTACGGGTCCGGCTCCGCCAGAAAGAAAGCCCCTCGCCGAAGCGGTCCGGCGAGGGGTTTTTGTCATGCGGGGGATTACATCATCCCCAGCGCGCGCGGCAGCCAGGTGGAGATGATCGGAATGTAGGTGACCACCACCAGGAAGCCCAGCATCGCCAGCAGCCACGGCCAGACGGCCACGGTCAGTTCGGTGATGCCCATCTTGGTGATGCCCGACGCGACGTAGAGATTCAGGCCCACCGGCGGGTGGCACATGCCGACCTCCATGTTCACCACCATCATGATGCCGAAATGCACGGGGTCGATGCCCAGCTTGATGGCGACCGGGAACAGGATCGGCGCCATGATCAGCACGATGGACGACGGCTCCATGAAGTTGCCGGCCATCAGAAGCAGCAGGTTGGTCACCAGCAGGAAGGCGATCACCCCCAGCCCCTGGCCGACGATCCAGTCGGCGATGCCCTGCGGGATGTTCTCCGACGTCAGCACGAACGAGAACAGCACCGCGTTCGTGATGATGTAGAGAAGCATCGCCGACATGCTGGCCGAGGACAGCAGCACCTTCGGCACGCCGCGCAACGGCATGTCCTTGTAGACGAACACCGCGATGATGAAGGCGTAGACGGCGCTCATCGCCGCGGCTTCGGTCGGCGTGAAGACGCCGGAATAGATGCCGCCGATGACGATGACGATCAGCAGCAGGCCCCAGATCGCCTCACGCAGAGCCTTCAGGCGCTGACCCAGGCTGGCCTTCGGCAGGCGCGGATAGCCGAACTTGCGCGCGCGGTACCAGGTGACGCCGCCCAGGATGAAGGCCAGCATCAGGCCGGGAATGACGCCCGCCATGAACAGTTGGCCGACCGACGCGGCGTGCGGGCTGCCGCTGGTGGCGACGGAATACATCACCATCACGATGGAGGGCGGGATCAGAATGCCCAGCGCGCCCGAGGTGGTGATGATGCCGGCGCCGAACTGCTTCGGGAAGCCCTGGGCCACCATCGCCGGAAGCACGATGGAGCCGATGGCCACCACCGTCGCCGGGCTGGAGCCGGACACCGCCGCGAACAGGGCGCAGCCCATCACGCCGGCAAGGCCGAGGCCGCCGTGCCAGTGGCCGACCATCGCCGTGGCGAAGTTGATCATGCGCCGCGCCACGCCGCCGTGCGTCAGGAAGTTGCCGGCCAGGATGAAGAACGGGATCGCCATGATCTCGAACTTCTCGATGCCGGTGAACAGCTTCAGCGCCACGGCCTCGATCGGCACGGTGGTCATGGTGAAGAGAAAGGTCAGAACCGTCAGGCCGAGCGAGATTGAGATCGGCATGCCGGTGAGCATCAGAACCAGCAGAAGGCCGAAGATGATGGCGGCGTTCATCGGTCGTTCTCCTTCGGTCCCTTGCCAGTGGCCGTGTTGCCGGTGGCCGTGCCGTTGTCGGGCTTGCGGCCTTCATGATGGGCGATGTCTTGCGGGTGCAGGTTGTCGTCCATTTCGAACCAGTTCACGTCCTGGGCGGCGCGCTGCGGGTCGGTGGTGTCCTCCTCCAGACCTTCGACATGGCCATGGTCGTGGTGCGGCAGTTCGCCGGTGCGCAGGAAGTTCACCATCACCTGAAGGAAGCGGAAGCACATCAGGTAGGAGCCGAGCGGGATCGCCAGATAGATGATCCACATCGGCCATTCCAGGTCCGCCGAGACCTGCTCGGTGTCCGACATGTGCCAGACGAAGGTGGAGCCCATCGTGCCGACGACGCCCGTGAACAGGGCGCCGGCCAGCAGGCCGAACACGATGAATTTCGACCGCATCGGGCTGGACAGCTTGTTGATGACGACGTCCACCCCCACATGGATGCCGGTCCGGACGCCATAGGCGGCGCCGAACTTCGCCATCCAGACGAACATGTAGATGCACAGTTCCTGCGCCCAGGCCAGATTCCAATGCAGGATATAGTCCTGGATGATGGGGTAGCCGGAAGCGTAACGGTGGACGACGGAGACGAAGATGATCGTCGTCGCCGCGGCCATCAGGAAGGCGATAATAATCTCCTCCAGATGGTCTAGGATTTTCATGGGCATGGGGGCTCCGCGCGCAGGAGGAAGCAGCCGCGTCGGTTGCGCGGGCGCTTGCCTGAGGCCGTGCTTTCGTTCTGCTTGATTGGACCGGGCGGCGGTGCCGCCCGGTCGCTTAGGCTTGGTTACTTACGCGTGTCGGTTACTCGCACTTGGCGGCGTCGGTCTCGGCCTTAATGCTGGCCAGCAGTTCCTTGCCGACGCGCGACGCCATGTCCTCGTGGACCGGAATCATGGCCTGGCGCCACGACGCGCGCTCTTCCTTGGTCAGTTCGTAGAACTTGGTCTTGCCGGCGGCCTTCATGGCCTCCAGCGCCTTGTCGTTCTCTTCCTGGGCGATGTTGTTGGCGTATTCGGACGCGTCCTTCATCGCGCTGTCGAGCTGGGTGCGGACGTCGGCCGGCAGGCCGTCCCAGAACTTCTTGTTCACGATGACCGCATAGCCCAGATAGCCGTGGTTGGAGAGCGTGGCGTGGCTCTGCACCTCGTGCATCTTCTGGGTGTACATGTTGGACGGCGGGTTCTCAGTGCCGTCCACGACGCCGGTCTGCAACGCTTGATAGACCTCCGAGAAGGCCATCACCTGCGGCAGGGAGCCGAGAGCGCGCATCTGCGCGTCCAGCACCTTCGACGACTGGATGCGCATCTTCAGGCCCTTGAAGTCCGTCGTGGCGTGCAGCGGCTTGTTGGCGCTCATGATCTTGAAGCCGTTGTCCCAATAGGCCAGACCGGTGATGCCCTTGGTCTCCAGTTTCTGGAAGAGCTGCTTGCCGATCTGGCCGGTGGTGACCTTCACCAGGGCGGCCTTGCAGGGGAAGATGTAGGGCAGGTCGAAAATCTCGAATTCCTTGGCGCCCAGCGGGCCGAACTTGGCCAGCGACGGGGCCAGCATCTGCACGGCGCCGAGCTGCAGGGCTTCCAGTTCCTCCTTGTCCTTGTAGAGCTGGCTGTTCGGGTAGACCTCGACCTTCACCTTGCCGCCGGTGCGCTGCTCAGCCAGTTCCTTGAACCTCTCGGCACCCTTGCCCTTCGGGGTTTCCGGAGCGACGACGTGGCTGAACTTGATGACGATCGGTTCCTGCGCGGTGGCGGCGGTGGCGGCCATCATGCAGCCGGCGGCGACGGTGGCGCACAGCAGCGAAACGAACTTCATAGGGGTCATCCTCCGCTTGTTGTCGGATATACTGATAGTCCGGCCTTTTATGTTCCTTCATTGTTCGATAATTTCTCCCCTCCCGCTATTGTGGAAATCCGTAGCTGTGAACGAGGCGACCCGCCCGCCGTGTCCATCCACCCGCCATCCGTGACGAACGGCACTTCCAAAACCGGGGCGGGAAACCCCGCGTCCGGCCTGGGCCACCGCGGCCCGGTGCAAGCCATGCCCATCGTCGCGATGGCGCTGGTGGTGCTTCTGTTCGGCGTCTTCCTGTGGGTTCTCCACCGCAGCGAGCGGGAGGAGGAGACGCTCACCCTCATCAAGGACGTGCTGTGGGTGGAGCAGAACCTGCACTTCCAGCTCACCTCCGACGAGGAGAAGTTGCAGCATCTGGCCGAATCGCTGGGGCGCGACGGCGCCACGTCGGCGACCTTCACGGCCATGGCGCGTCACGTCGTCACCGCCAACCCGGGCATCCAGCGGGTGGTGCGGCTGGACCCGCAGGGACGGCCGGTGCTGTCGGAGCCGCCGGCGGATCACGATCCGGCCACGGACGACGCCTTCGGCCCCAGCCCGCGCACCGACGCCTTCCTGATCGCCCGCTCCTCGGGGCGGCGCATCTTTTCCGCGCCCTACCGGCTGGGCGGGGCGGACACCGCCTTCGAAATCGTCATCCCCATCTTTCAAGGGCAGGAGTTCGCCGGTGCCCTGGCCGGCGTTCTGTCCATCGACGCCCTGTTGACCCACCACGTCCCCTGGTGGTTCGCCCAGCGCTACCAGCTTGAGGTGATCGACCCCTACGGCGCCGTTCTGGGGGCGAAGTCGCGCATCGCGATGCCGGAGCCACGGCGCAGCCACATCGTGCCCTTCGATCCGCCGGGACACGGCCTGACCCTGGTCGCCACGCTGCATCAGGTGTCCGGCAACGTCGGACGGAACATCCTGATCGCCGCGATTTTCGCGCTGACCGTATCGGCCCTGTGGAGCCTGTGGGCGGTGCGCCGCCACATTGCCCGGCGCATTCGGGCGGAAGAGGCGTTGCGCGCCGAGCACGCCTTCCGCAAGGCGATGGAGGACAGCCTGACCGTCGGCATGCGCGCCCGCGATCTGGAAGGGCGCATCATTTACGTGAACCCGGCCTTCTGCCGCATGGTCGGCTGGTCGGCGGAGGAACTGGTGGGGGCCGGGCCGGTCATGCCCTATTGGCTGCCCGAGGATCTGGCGCACACGGAAGAGGTCTTCCGCGCCGTTCTGGCGGGCAACGCGCCGCCCAACGGGTTCGAGCTGCGGTTCCGCCGGGCCGATGGCGAGCGGTTCGACGCGCTGATCTACGAGGCGCCGCTGATCGACGCCAACGGGCGCCACACCGGCTGGATGGGCTCCGTTCTCGACATCACCGAGCGCAAGCGGGCGGAGGAACTGGCCCGCCAGCAGCAGGAGCGGCTCCAGCAGACGGCGCGCCTCATCACCATGGGCGAAATGGCCTCCACCCTGGCGCATGAGCTGAACCAGCCGCTGTCGGCCATCGCCAGCTATTGCACCGGCTGCCTCAACCGCCTTCAGGCCGGCAGCATCCGGCCGGACGAACTGGCGACGGCGCTCGACAAGCTGGCCGGGCAGGCCAAGCGCGCCGGCCAGATCATCCGCCGGATTCACGATTTCGTGCGCAAGAGCGAACCGAACGTCGCTCCCTGCTGTCTGGCGCAGGTGCTGGAGGATTGCGTGGCGCTGATGGACGCCGACGCCCGCCAGCAGGGGGTGAGGCTGGTGCTGGAGATGGGCGTCGGCCTGCCGGCGGTGATGGCCGACCGAATCCTGCTGCAACAGGTGGTGGTGAACCTGATGCGCAACGGAATCGAGGCGATGGCGGCGACCCGGCGCGACCGGCGCTGGCTGAACATCACGGTGCGGGCGGTGGACGGTGCGCTTCTGACGAGCATACGGGACCGCGGTTGTGGCATTTCTCCCGAAAATGCGGAAAAACTGTTCTCCCCCTTCTTCACCACAAAGACCGAGGGCATGGGCATGGGCCTGAACATCTGCCGGTCCATCATCGAACACCATCAGGGACGCCTGTGGTTCGAGCCCGCTCCGGAGGGCGGCACCGTGTTCCTTTTCTCGCTGCCGGTCCTGTCCGAACCGTCCGGGACGGGCGGCGACCAATCCCAGGGTATGAGTGCGGAATATGCGTGAGCCGAAGCTGCACATCGTCGATGACGACGAGGCGATCCGCGACGCTCTGGGCTGGCTGTTCCAGTCGCGCAACGTGCCGGTGGTCTCCTGGCCTTCGGCGGAGGCGTTCCTGGCCGACTACGACCCCGCCATGGCCGGTTGCCTGCTGCTGGACATCCGCATGGAGGGGATGAGCGGGCTGGAGCTGTTCGACCGGCTGAGCGCCATGGGCTGCCGGATGCCCGTGCTGTTCCTGACCGGCCATGGCGACGTGCCCATCGCCGTTTCGGCGCTGAAGAAGGGCGCCCGCGACTTCGTGGAGAAGCCCTTCAACGACAACGACCTTGTGGACCGGGTGATCGAGGCGCTGGCCTTCGACGCCGGGGAGCGGGAACGGCAGGCGGGGCAGGCCGGCGTGGCCGCCCGGCTGGCGACCTTGACCCAGCGCGAACGGCAGGTGATGAAACTGGTGGTCGCCGGGAAATTGAACAAGGTCATCGCCGACGAGTTGGGCATCAGCATGCGGACCGTCGAGGTTCACCGCGCCCATGTCTTCGAAAAGATGGGCGTCAAGACGGCGGTGGAACTCACCCGAATTCTCGCGGCGGTGGGATGAGGGAGGACTTTCGGCGCAGTGCGGGGAGACCGTGAAGCTCCCCGCTGCTATGCCCGACCGCTCCTTCTGGGGCGCGGGCTGCCTGGACGAATGAAAACAGTCCCGCTCAGGCAGCGGTCTCCGATGGCGCGGAGGCGTTTTCGTCGGTGGTGTCGTCGTGGTTCATCTTGCGCCGCTGCGCGGCCATGTCGATCAGGGCCGTGCGCAGCGCCGGATGCCGGGCCGTGAACTGGTTGAAGTCGCGCCGGTCGAGAACCTGAAGCTGGCAGTAATCGACCGCGGCGACGTCCGCGTTCCGCCGTTCGCCGCTCAGCAGGGCCATCTCGCCGAACATGGTGCCGGCGCCCAGGCGGATGGTCTGGTCGTCCGTCAGCACCTCCACGGCACCGGAAGAGATGAAGTACATGGCGTTGGCGCGGTCGCCCTTGCGGATGATCCGCTCGCCGGGAACCACCGACTTCGACCGGAACAGCATCACCAGCCGTTCCTGCTCATGCGCGTCCAGAAGAGACAGCACCGGGAAGGTCTTGGTCAGCTCCTGGATTTGCAGGCTGTGCTCCTTCTCCCGCTCTTCCGCCTGGTGGCGGGCGTCGGCAAGGCTGCTCTGAAGCTGCTCGAACTGCTCCCAGCCGTAGGGCGGCACGCCGGCGGCCCGCTTGGCCTGGAGACGCTTGCGCAGCGCGCCGACCGCCATGAAGACCGCCGGGTTGAGCGTGATCGACAGCAGCGCGCCGGCCAGCACGAGGTCGCGCCCCTCCGGCGGCAGCAGACCGAGCGACATGCCGAGCCCGACGAGGATGAAGGAGAACTCGCCGATCTGCGCGAGGCTGGCCGACACCGCCAGGCCCATGCCCACCGGGAAACGCAGCAGGATCACGATGCCGAAGGCGATCAGCGACTTGCCCACCACGATCAGCGCCACGACGGCGATGACCGCCAGCGGATCGCGCAGCAGGATCGAAGGGTCGAACAGCATGCCGACCGACACGAAGAACAGAACGGCGAAGGCGTCCTGCAACGGCATCGAGTCGGTGGCCGCCTTGTGGCTGAAACGCGATTCGTTCAGCACCACGCCGGCGAAGAAGGCGCCGAGCGCGAAGGACACCCCGAACAGCACCGCCGAGCCATAGGCGACGCCGAGCGCGATGGCGAGAACGGACAGGGTGAACAGTTCCCGCGAGCCGGTGCGCGCGACGTTGGTCAGGATCACCGGAACGATCCGCGGGCCGAGCAGGATCGCCAGGGCGGAGAAGGCCGCCACCTTGCCCAGCGTGATGGCCAGCGTCAGCCAGATCGGCCCGTCCGAGCCGGCTCCATGGTCGCCCGCGGCGCCCGGCGCGTGGCCGCCCAGAACCTCCGCCAGGGCCGGCAGCAGGACGAGCGCCAGGACCATCGCGAGATCCTCGACGATCAGCCAGCCCACCGCCACGCGCCCCTCGGCGGTGTTCAGCATGTCGCGCTCTTCCAGGGCCTTCAGCAGCACGACCGTGCTCGCCACCGACAGGCTGAGGCCCAGCACGAGGCCGGCGCCGAGACTCCAGCCCCAGAGCCACGCCAGCCCGACGCCCAGCGCGGTGGCGAGGCCGATCTGGCCGACCGCACCGGGAATCGCGATTTTGCGGACCGCCAGAAGGTCCGATGGCGAGAAATGAAGCCCGACGCCGAACATCAGAAGAATGACGCCGATTTCGGCCAATTGCGTGGCCAGACCGCCATCGGCGACGAAGCCCGGCGTGAAAGGGCCGACGATGATGCCGGCGACCAGATAGCCGACGAGAGGAGGCAAACGAATGCGGTCGGCGATGTAGCCGAAGATGAAAGCCAACCCGAATGCGATGGCGATTGTAGCGATAAGCGGTACGTCATGTGGCATGCGAAAACCCTGGGTGCATCGGCGCGATGCCACATAGTACGGATTTTGATGGCCCTTGTGGTCGATGTTGATCGGATTTTTCCGGCCTGCGGTTCGCATTTATGTGGGATTAAAATCAGGCCGCCGCAAAATTGATTCGATTGCACAAGCTGTCGGCAGCGGCGCGGAACATGCGCCATGTGACTTTGCTGGACCACCGCCATCCGGGGCTGGATAAGCGGGCCGGGGCCGCTATGCTCCGCAGGCCGATGGTGAGGTGAGGGGCATGGCAAGCAAAAGACGCAAGGCATCCAGGAAGGTGGGGCGGGGCCGTTCGGGGGCGGGGCGCCCTCCGGCGGGCGAATCGATGGTTCTGGAAGGGCGGGCGGCACGGCCCCAGCTTCGCACGCATCCCGCGGCGCGCAGCCGGAACGTGGCGAAGCGCGCCGCCGCGCTGGACGGCGATCCGGGAGCCTTTCTTGGCCCCGAGCAACAATACCTGCTGAGGAAGCGCCGGGAAGTCGAACGGCGCGAGGCCCGGCTGCGGTGGTCGGTGGCCGGGGTGTCGGTCGCCGTTGTTGCCGCGGCGGCGGCGGGGCTGTTCTGGGTCTTCACCGCGCTGTGAGCCGAACCGCCGGAAACGCCGCGCCCGCTCCCTTATCGGGACACGGGCGCGGCGGAACGGTCAGGCATCCAGTTGTCAGGCTCCCAGGCGGCGGCGCAGGAGAGACAGCGGCTGCGCGTCGTCCAGCGAGGGCTGGAAGGCGACGGTGATCTCCGTCAGGGCGTGCGCCCAGCTTTCCGGCTTGGTGTGCTCCGGCGCCTCGGCGGACGTGAATCCGGTGCGGACCAGGAACCGGTACTGGTCGGGAATGACGTGCCCGACCGCCCGGATCTCACCCTCATAGCCATAACGCTCCCGCAGCTCGCGGGCGGTGGAGAAGCCGCGCCCGTCGCGGAACTTCGGGAACTCGATCGCCACCAGGGCGAAGCGGTCCAGATCCGCGGCGATGGCCGGCGCCAGAGTCCCGCTCTTCACCCGCAGGCCCAGCGCCGCGTTGCGCCCGTCGAAGCTCGCGCGCTCCGCCTGCCAGCGCTCGAAGGTGACGATGGCGGGGCGGTCGGAGGGCACCGGATCGCCGTCCGCGACCTGGACCCATTCGTCATCGACGATGCGGCCGTCCTTAATGAGCGGCATAGACTCTCTCCTTGAACGGGCCGTGGCCGACGCGCTTCAGCGTGTCGATGAAGCGCTCCCCGTCGTGCCGGTTGGACAGATAGACCTCGACGATGGCTTCGATGGCGTCCACCGTCTCGTCGGCGGTCACCGCCGGGCCGAGGATGTCGCCGATCGCCGTGGTCAGGGTCGGGTCGCCGCCCACGGTGATCTGATAGAATTCCTCGCCCTTCTTATCCACGCCCAGGATGCCGATGGCGCCCACATGGTGGTGGCCGCAGGCGTTGATGCAGCCGCTGATCTTGATGCCCAGCTCGCCGATGGCCTGCTGGCGCGCCGGGTCGGCGAAGCGGGCCGAGATGGCTTGGGCCAGCGGGATGGAGCGGGCGTTGGCCAGCGCGCAGTAATCCAGGCCGGGGCAGGCGATGATGTCGCCGATCAGCCCGGCGTTCGGCGTGCCCAGCCCGTTGGCCTCCAGCGCCGTCCACAGGGCGAACAGCTCGTCCTGGCGGATGTGGGCGAGGACAAGATTCTGCGCGTGGCTGACGCGGAGTTCGCCGAAGCTGTGCGCGTCGGCCAGATCGGCGACCAGTTCCATCTGCTCCGACGTGGCGTCGCCGGGGATGCCGCCGGCGGGCTTCAGGGAGATGGTGGCGGCGGCGTAGCCGGGGACCTTGTGGGCGATGACGTTGACCGCCACCCAGCGGGCGAAATCCGGGTTCGCGGCCTTGGCGGCCTGGAAGGACTCCGGCTCGTCGGCCAGCGTCTCGAAGGACGGACCGCCGAAGCGGCGGCGGATCTCCTCGACGATCTCGGGCGCGAGGCGGTATTTCGGGCCGCGCAGCCGCGCGAACTCCTCCTCGACCTCCTGCGTGAACCTCTCCTGGCCCAGCTCGTGGACGAGGATCTTGATGCGCGCCTTGTAGATGTTGTCGCGCCGGCCATACTGGTTGTAGACGCGCAGGATGGCTTCCAGATAGGCGACGAAATCCTCCTCCGGCACCCAGTCGCGGATCAGCTTGCCGATGAAGGGGGAACGGCCCAGACCGCCGCCGACATAGAAGGTGAAGCCGACCTCGCCCCGCTCGTTGCGCTTGGCGAAGACGCCCACGTCATGGACACGGATGGCCGCGCGGTCCGCGTCGGACCCCATGATGGCGATCTTGAACTTGCGCGGCAGATAGGTGAATTCGGGGTGGAGGGTCGTCCACTGCCGCAGGATTTCGGCATAGACGCGCCCGTCCACCACCTCGTCCCGCGCCGCGCCGACGAACTGGTCGGTGGTGACGTTGCGCACGCAGTTGCCGCTGGTCTGCAGCGCGTGCATGTCCACCTCGGCCAGCTCATGCAGGATGGCCGGGGTGTCCTCCAGCTTGATCCAGTTGAACTGGAGATTCTGGCGGGTGGTGAAGTGGCCGTAGCCCTTGTCGTACTTCCGCCCGATCTCGGCCAGCTTGCGCAACTGCCGCGAGGTCAGGACGCCGTAGGGGACGGCGATGCGCAGCATGTAGGCGTGAAGCTGGAGATAGAGGCCGTTCATCAGCCGCAGGGGCTTGAACTCCTCCTCCGTCAGTTCTCCGGACAGGCGGCGGGCGACCTGGGCGCGGAACTGCTCCACGCGCTCCGCGACGAAGCGGCGGTCGATGTCATCGTAGCTGTAGACCCCGGCGTTGCGGCCGGGCGCGATGTGGTTCATGGAACTCGCCCTTTTCAGGAAATTGGCCGCCCGGTTCAGGCCGCAGCCTGCTTGCCGAGATCGATGCGGACGGTGGGGCCGAGCGCCCGGATGCGCTCCCGCGTCTTGACCGGCACCCGCTGCCCGTCCGCGATGCGCAGCTCGAAGGCGTAGACGTCCACGGCGAACCGCTCGTCCTCGGCCTGTGCCTTGGCGGCGGTCAGAGCGGCGTCGGCGGTGGCCGCGTCCTCGAACAGGGCGGCGTCCTCCAGCCGCTCCACCCAGGCAACGCCGGGGCCGGGGGCGAGGAAGATCACTTCGCCATCGCGCAGGCGGTTCGCGGTGATGGCTTTCAGCACCGCCTCGTTCCGCGACTTATCGTTCAACGCCATGCCTTCAACTCCTGACACGAAACTTCACGCCGACACGGCGATGGTGGACGGGCTTTGGCCGGTGGTCTGCTGCCACGCGCCGATCAGGGCGCGCAGCCGCACGACCTCGCCGACCACGACGATCGCGGGGCGCTTGGCCTGTAGCCGCACGACGTCCCGCGCGCAATGGGCAAGATTGGTCTCGACGACGCTCTGCGCCTCGGTGCTGGCGCTCGATACGATGGCGACCGGGGTCATCGGCGGCTTGCCGGCGGCCGCCAGCCGCTCCGCGATGGTGCCGATGGTGCCCAGCGCCATGTAGAAGACCAGCGCGCCGGGCATCCGCGCCAGAACGTCCCAGTCCAGATCGGCGGGCAGCCCGCCGGCCTTGTCGTGCCCGGTGACGAAGGTCGCCGTGGTGCCGAAGCCGCGATGCGTCACCGGAATGCCGGCATAGGCCAGCCCGCCGATGCCCGCGGTCACTCCCGGCACCACGCGGAAGGGGATCTCCGCCTCGGCCAGCGCAAGGCACTCCTCCCCGCCGCGTCCGAAGACGAAGGGATCGCCGCCCTTCAGCCGCAGCACCCGCCGGCCTTCCCGCGCCAACTCCACCAGCCGCGCGTTGATCGCCTCCTGCTTGGGGGAGGGATGTCCGGCGCGCTTGCCCATGTCCACCAGAAGGGCGTCGGGGTTGGCGAAATCCAGGATGCCGCCGCCGACCAGAGCGTCGTGGACGATGGCGTCGGCCTCGGCCAGCGCCTTGGCGGCCAGCAGGGTCAGCAGGCCCGGATCGCCGGGACCGGCTCCGGCCAGCCAGACGCTTCCAGGTTCGAAGGCGGGCAGACGCGACGAAATATGGGAAGAGATCATGGCAGCCATCCTTTGACGGCGATCAGGTCCCGGCAGGCACGCAGCACCTCGGGTCCCTTGGCGCCCGCGGCGCGCAGGCGGTCGCGGAGCACGGCAAGTTCGGCCAGACGCTCCGCCCAGGCGGGCGAGAACAGCGTCTCCAGCCGTTCACGGAGGACCTGGGCCAGGGCCGGGCTCTTGCCGCCGGTGGATACGGTCAGAAGAAGGTCGCCGCGCCTTATCACAGAAGGCGCGTGGAAATCACAGAGCGGAACCACATCCTCGACATTCACCAGAATGTTCCGTTGCCGCGCCTGACGGGCCAGCGCTTCCGCCGCATCGCCGTCGATTCCCACGACGAACAACACCTGCACGCCGTCCAAATCGGCGGGCGAGGGCAGGGCGCGGCGCAGGCGGTGCCCCGCCAGCGTGGCCAATTCCCCATCCGGTTCCGGGGAATAGACCGCCGGTGCCGCGCCGCCCTCCAGCAACTGGGCAAGGCGGCGCTTCGCCAGCGGTCCCTGGCCGGCAAGCGCGATACGCACATGCGCGGGATCGAGGGCGACCGGGATCACCGTCTCCACCCGAAAAGCACACTCTTGATATCGTGAATTGGCATCATGGGCGCATTTAAGCGCGATGCTGGGGTGCAATCAACATATTTCACAAACCATCATAAGCCTATAATACAAGTAGACAATGTATATGCATTGCAACGCGGCGAAGCGGGTGTTAATGTGCAATTCAGATCAAATACTCCACTATTAGAGTAGGCAAACAGGCCATGCTCGATGGGTTTGCTCAGGCTGTGAAATCCGACCGCGTGGCGGAACTGGCCGAACGGTACGGGCGGCTGGAAGGGGCGGTGCTCCTGAACGCCCTGCTGCGCGATGAGTTCGACGGCCGCATCGCTGTGGTTTCGTCCTTCGGAACGGAATCCGCGGTTCTGCTCGCCATGGCGGCGGAGGCCGACCCGTCCTTCCCCGTGCTCTTCGTCAACACGGGGAAGCTGTTCGGGGAAACGCTGCGCTACCGCGATACGCTGGTCGCCACGCTCGGCCTGACCGGCGTCCGCACCATCGGCCCGACCGGCGAGGATCTGGCGGCGGAGGATGCCGACGGCCTGCTGTTCACCCGCTCGCATGACGCCTGCTGCCATCTGCGCAAGACGGTTCCGCTGGACCGCGCGCTGGGCGGCTTCGACGCCTGGGTGACCGGGCGCAAGCGGTTCCAGGCCGCCACGCGCGCCGCCCTTCCCCTGTTCGAGGAGGAAGAGGGCACGGGCCGCGTCAAGGTCAACCCGCTCGCCCATTGGGACCGCGAGCGGATCGACCAGGAATTCGCGCGGCGCAACCTGCCGCGCCATCCGCTTGAGGCCGACGGCTTCCTGTCCATCGGCTGTTTCACCTGCACCGAGCGTGTCGCTCCCGGTGCGGACCCGCGGTCGGGCCGCTGGGCCGGAACCGCCAAGACCGAATGCGGCATTCACACCTTCAAAAAGACCGGAACCGCACAATGACCGCCGATCTCGATTACCTTGAGAGCCAGAGCATCTACATCCTCCGCGAGGCCTACAACCGCATCGACAAGCTGGCTCTGCTGTGGTCGATCGGAAAGGACAGCAACGTCCTGCTCTGGCTCTGCCGCAAGGCGTTCTTCGGGCGTGTTCCGTTCCCGGTCGTCCAGCTCGACACCGCGATGGAGCTTCAGGAGGTCTACGACTTCCGCGACCGCATCGCCGGTGAGTGGGACCTCGACCTGCGGGTGGAGCAGTGCCCGCCGGAAGAGGAGATGGATCAGACCCTGCCGCCGCTGACCCGCGCCGCCGCCCGCAAGACGGAGGGGCTGAAGAACCTGCTCCGCACCGGCAAGTATCAGGGGGTCATGGTCGGCATCCGCCGCGACGAGCAGGCGACCCGCGCCAAGGAGCGCGTCTTCTCTCCCCGCTCGCTGGAAGGCGACTGGGACGTGAAGGACCAGCCGGCGGAGTTCTGGGACCATTACAAGACCCGGTTCGAGGAAGGCACCCACGTCCGCATCCACCCGCTGCTGCATTGGACGGAACTGGACATCTGGCGCTACTCCAAGCGCGAGGGGATTCCCATCGTCCCGCTGTACTTCGCCAGGGACGGCAAGCGCTACCGCTCGCTGGGCGAGAAGAACATCACCTTCCCGGTGGACAGCACCGCCGGCACCATCGACGAGATCATCGCCGAACTGGTCGTGACCCGCATTCCGGAGCGCGCCGGCCGC
>JAEYPE010000255.1 GCA_023411035.1 Pseudomonadota bacterium | reverse complement strand
CAGCCGTTCCAGCACGGTGTGCAGGCGCCGCGCGCCGATGTTCTCCACCGTCGCGTTGATCTCCGCGGCGAGGCGGGCCAGCTCGTCGATGGCGTCGTCGGTGAAGACGAGATCGACCTCCTCCGTCTTCAGCAGCGCCTTGTACTGCTTGATCAGGCTGGCTTCCGGCTCGGTCAGGATGCGGCGGAAATCCTCCTGCTCCAGCGCCTTCAGTTCCACGCGGATCGGCAGGCGGCCCTGAAGCTCCGGCAGCAGGTCGGACGGCTTGGACAGGTGGAAGGCGCCCGACGCGATGAACAGGATGTGGTCGGTCTTCACCGCGCCGTGCTTGGTGCTGACGGTCGTGCCCTCGATCAGCGGCAGCAGGTCGCGCTGCACGCCCTCGCGGCTGACGTCGGCGCCGCCCTTGTAGTCGGAGCGGGCGGAGATCTTGTCGATCTCATCCAGGAAGACGATGCCATTCTGCTCCACCGCTTGGATTGCTTCCGAAACGACCTTTTCCTGGTCAAGCAGCTTGTCGGATTCTTCCGCCATCAGAACGTTGTAGCTCTCGGCGACGGTCATCCGCCGGGATTTGGTGCGTGTGCCCAGCGCCTTGCCGAAGATGTCGTTCAGGTTGAGCATGCCCATCTGGGCGCCCGGCATGCCGGGGATGTCGAAGGTCGGCAGGCCGCCGGCCCCGGTGTCGGCCACCTGGATTTCGATCTCGCGGTCGTTCAGCGTGCCTTCGCGCAGCATCTTGCGGAACTTCTGCCGCGTCTCCGGGCTGGCGTTCTCGCCGCAGAGCGCGTCCACCACGCGCTCCTCGGCGCGCAGCTCGGCCTTGGCGGCAACCTCCTTGCGCAGCCGCTCCTTGGTCAGGCCGATGGCGGCCTCCACCAGATCGCGGACGATCTGCTCCACGTCGCGGCCGACATAGCCGACCTCGGTGAACTTGGTCGCCTCCACCTTCAGGAAGGGCGCCTGGGCCAGCTTCGCCAGACGGCGGGCGATCTCCGTCTTGCCGACGCCGGTCGGGCCGATCATCAGGATGTTCTTCGGCAGCACCTCCTCCCGCAGCCCCTCGGGGAGCTGCTGGCGGCGCCAGCGGTTGCGCAGCGCGATGGCGACCGCGCGCTTGGCCTCGTGCTGGCCGACGATGTAGCGGTCGAGTTCGGAGACGATCTCACGCGGGCTGAAGGCGGTGGCGGCGGCGGCGATGCTGGGGGCGGAACTGGAGGCGGACATGGCAGGGGACCCGGTATGAGGGTTAGAGCTTTTCGAGCGTGACGTTCTCGTTGGTGTAGACGCAGATGCCGGCGGCGATCTTCATCGCCTTGCGGGCCACGGCCTCCGCGTCCAGACCATCGACGTCGATCAGCGCGCGCGCCGCCGACAGGGCATAGGCGCCGCCGGACCCGATGCCGATCAGCCCGTCCTCCGGCTCCAGCACGTCGCCGTTGCCGGTCAGGATCAGGCTGACGTTGCGATCGGCCACGGCCATCATGGCTTCCAGCCGGCGCAGGTAACGGTCGGTGCGCCAATCCTTGGCCATTTCCACGCAGGCGCGCAGAAGCTGGCCGGGATGCTTCTCCAGCTTGGTCTCCAGCCGTTCGAACAGGGTCAGCGCATCGGCGGTGGCGCCGGCGAAGCCGCCCATCACCGTGCCGCCGGCAAGCCAGCGCACCTTGCGGGCGTTCGATTTCATGACCGTCTGGCCGACAGACACCTGGCCGTCACCGGCGATCACCACCTGCCCGTTCTTGCGGACCGAGAGGATGGTGGTGCCGTGCCACTGGATGGGATCGTGGGAAGTCATCGGGACCGTGTTCGAAGGAGAGGCGCCCGTGCCCGAGCGGCCCGACGCGGGTCCGGCCGATGACAGGCACATCGGAACACGGGTCTATGTGGGGGGACGGCGGGTCCCGTCAAGTCCGGCGTCATAGGCGGGCCTATTACGCGCTGACGATGGCTGCGGCAGCGGGTGCGGAACGGCGTGCGTCACCTCCACCCCCATGCGGGCCAGCGCCTCCGTCACCGGAACGAAGACCGACAGGCCGTGTCCGGACCCGGAACGCAAGCCGGTGGGCCGGGCGACGCCCAGCAGGTTCCCCGCCTCGTCCACCAGCGGGTCGCCCGGCGCCGGGTCCGGCCCGGACAGGTCGGCCTGGAGCAGCGTCGCCTCCACCCCCGGCGCGGCGTCCGGATCGTTGCGCCTCGCCGCGAGGATGCCCGCCGCCGCGTCGCCGCCGCGGTCCAGCACCGCCGTCACCGGCTCGCTGACCGCCGGGCCGTCCAGCCGCAGCGGTGCGGCGCGAAGCCGCGCCGGCACGCGGACCAGGGCGATCCCGCCCATGCGGTCGCGCGCCAGCACGGTCCCGTCCAGCACCACCCCACGGGACGGGGTGACGGTGACCGTTGCGTCAAGACCGGCGTCGAGCGTCAACAGGACGGATTGGCCGTCCAGCTCCCCCAGCACGATCCCCCTTCCCTTGCGCTCCTCCGGCCCGACGCGCACGGCGGCGGCGGCCACGCGGGTGGCGGGGTCGTCGGCGTAGCCCTGGAGCGGGTCCGGAACGCGCAGAATCAGCGTCGGGCGGCGGGTTTCCTCCAGAAACGGCGCAGCCCCGGCGGACGCACCGCCGGGGTTGACCATGACGGTTGACACATCCGGCACCGTACTTGACACATCCGGCACCGCACTTGACGCTCCCACCGGGCCACTTGACACTACGGGCGGCCCACTTGACACTCCCCCCAAGCCACTTGACGCTACCGCCCCGCCCCGCGACACGGTGGCGCGGAAGCCGGGGTCGGCGCCCAGCGCCTCCACCGCCGTGCCGAAGGCATCCTCGATCAGCAGAACGTCGCCCTGCGGCACACCGGAATCCTTGCGGGCCACCCCGGTGGTGGTGACGCGGTGGACGAGGCGGCCCGTCGCGGCGTCATAAACCGTCCACTCCACCCGTACGCTGCCGGTGCCCGACACGCCCTCGTCCCGGCCCGTCAGCCAGCTCCGGCGGCGGCACAGGTCGTTGTTCACCGCACGCAGGTCGCCCCGCACGATGTAGCGGGCGCGTCTGCGGTCGAAATCCGCCTCGTACTCGCTGCCCAGGAAACCAGCCACGTCATAGCCCGCGTCGGCCAGCACCTCCCCGAAGCGTTCCTGGAAGGTGGCGTTCTGGTGCAGGCTGCGCCCGCTGGTCCAATAGACGTCCTCATAGGGCGGCCAGCATTCCAGCGCCCAGACATAGCGCCCGGTCAGCATGCCCCGCCGCATGGAGCCGAGCGAGAGGCCGTCGAAACGGACCGGCTCCGTCGAACCGCGGGCGACCGGCGGCGCGGCGCGGGTCAGCGGCAGATCCCCGCCGGTGCAGGCGGCCAGCGTCAGCAGGGCACCGAGGACCAGGAAAAGACGTCCGGGCGGCGGCATGTCCGGCGACATATCCCATTATGCGCGTTGAGCGTGTGCGGCGATGCCTACACACACGCATTATGCGGCAACGGGCCAGCGGGTCATAGGCGTTTTCGGAGGCTGCGCCACTGGCGCGCCCGCCTGCTTCCTGATAAAACCCGGACTCATGGACCAGAGCCTTGCCAATGGCGCCCGCCGCGCCTCGATCGAGCGGAACACCACCGAAACCCGGATCAGGGTTGCCGTGAATCTGGACGGCACCGGCGTCTATGACGTCAGGACCGGGGTCGGCTTCCTCGACCACATGCTGGAGCAGCTGTCGCGCCACAGCCTGATGGACCTGACGGTGGCGGCGGAAGGCGACCTGCACATCGACGCCCATCACACGACCGAGGACAGCGGCATCGCCATCGGCCAGGCGGTGGCGAAGGCGCTGGGCGACCGCAAGGGCATCCAGCGCTACGGCCACGCCTATGTCCCCATGGACGAGACGCTGACCCGCGTCGCGCTGGACTTCTCCAACCGGCCCTACCTGATCTGGAAGGTGTCCTTCAGCCGCGACAAGATCGGCGACATGGACACGGAGCTGTTCCGCGAGTGGTTCCAGGCTTTCGCCATGGCCGCGGGCGTGACGCTGCACGTCGAATGCCTCTATGGCGAGAACAACCACCACATCGTGGAAAGCTGCTACAAGGCGCTCGCCCGCGCGCTGCGGGCCGGGATCGAGATCGACCCGCGCAAGCGCGACGCCGTGCCCTCCACCAAGGGAACGCTGGGCGGTTCCCTCTAAAAGCCGGCTGCCGCGGTTCCAGAACGCCTGCTTCGGCGGCAATGCCGGTTCTCTGCTGAAGGTTCTCGTTTCATGGAAACCGTTGCGCTGATCGATTACGGCTCCGGCAACCTGCGTTCCGCCGCCAAGGCTCTGGAGCGCGCGGCGGCGGAGTCCCATGCCTCCTTCCAGGTCCTGGTGACCTCCGACGCCGACGCCGTGCGCAAGGCCGACCGCGTCGTCCTGCCGGGCGTGGGCGCCTTCGCCGACTGCAAGCGCGGCCTGTCGGAGGTCCCCGGCATGCTCGACGCGCTGGAGGAGGTGGTGCATGTCAAGGGCCGCCCCTTCCTGGGCATCTGCGTCGGCATGCAACTGATGGCGGAGCGCGGGCGCGAATACGGCGTGACGGAGGGCCTCGGCTGGATCAAGGGCGAGGTGGTGAAGCTGGAGCCCGCCGATCCGACGCTGAAGATTCCGCACATGGGCTGGAACGAGCTGGAGGTGCGCCGCACCCACCCGGTTCTGGCCGGACTGCCGGAGCGGGCGCACGCCTATTTCGTCCACTCCTACCGCTTCGCCGTGGAGCGGCCCGAGGACGTGATCGCCAGCGCCGATTACGGCGGCCCCTTCGCCGCGGTGGTCGGGCGCGACAATCTGGTCGGCACCCAGTTCCACCCGGAAAAGAGCCAGGAGACGGGCCTCGCCCTGGTCGCCAACTTCCTGACCTGGCGGGTCTGACCATGGCCGACGTCACGGTCGAACGCATCGAGACCCTGAAAACCGGCGACCTGCACGACCTGTGCGACGCCGCCGACGACGCGATCAAGGCGGGCGGCGGCTTCGGCTGGGTCGAACCGCCCGCCCGCGAGATCATGGAACGCTATTGGAAGGGCGTTCTGGTGGTGCCGGAGCGCACGCTGTTCGTGTGCCGGCTGGACGGCGTGATCGCCGGGTCTGCCCAGCTGGTGAAGCCCGCCCGCAACAACGAGGCGCAGGCCCACGCCGCCACCCTGACCACCAGCTTCGTCGCCCCCTGGGCGCGCGGCCACGGCCTCGCCCGCCGCCTGACCGTGGCGGTGGAGGAAGCGGCACGGGCGGCGGGCTTCCGCGTTCTGAACCTGGACGTGCGCGAGACCCAGACCGCGGCCATCGCGCTCTACGAGGATCTGGGCTTCAAGCGCTGGGGCACGCATCCCTTCTATGCGCTGGTGGACGGCAAAAGGCTGGCCGGACACTTCTATGTGAAAGACCTCACCCCCGACACGCTATAGGACGAGACACCGCGATGATCATCTATCCCGCCATCGACCTGAAAGACGGTGCCTGCGTCCGGCTGCTGCGCGGCGAGATGAGCCAGGCGACCGTGTTCAACACCGAACCCGCCGCCCAGGCCCGCCTGTTCCAAAGCCAGGGCTTCGAATGGCTGCATCTGGTGGACCTGAACGGCGCCTTCGAAGGCAAGCCGGTCAACGGCAAGGCGGTGGAAAGCATCCTGGGCGCCGTGACCGTCCCGGTGCAGCTGGGCGGCGGCATCCGCGACCTGAAGACCATCGCCATGTGGCTGGAAAAGGGCGTCAGCCGCGTCATCCTGGGCACCGTCGCCCTGCGCGAGCCGGAGCTGGTCCGCGAAGCCTGCAGGGAGTTCCCCGGCAAGGTCGCCGTGGGCATCGACGCCCGCGAGGGTTATGTGGCCGTCGCCGGCTGGGCCGAAACCTCGTCCATCAAGGCGCTGGATCTGGCGCTGAAGTTCGAGGACAGCGGCGTCGCCGCCATCATCTACACCGACATCAACCGCGACGGCGCGATGGGCGGCGTGAACGTGGAGGCGACCTCCGACCTCGCCTTCCACCTGACCACGCCGGTGATCGCGTCGGGCGGCGTGTCCTCCATCGACGATCTCGTCGCCCTGAAGAAGGAGGAGCACACGGGTATCCAGGGCGTCATCTGCGGCCGTGCCCTCTACGACGGGCGCATCGAGCCGAAGGCGGCGCTGGACCTGCTGTCCGCTCCTGCTTCCGGAAAGGCCGGCTGATGCTGAAGATGCGCGTCATCCCCTGCCTGGACGTGAAGGACGGGCGGGTCGTCAAGGGGGTCAACTTCGTCGATCTGGTGGACGCCGGCGACCCCGTGGAGCAGGCCCGCGTCTATGACCGCGAAGGGGCGGACGAGCTGACCTTCCTGGACATCACGGCCAGCCACGAGAACCGCGACACCATCTACGACGTGGTGCGCCGCACCGCGGAGCAGGTGTTCATGCCGCTGACCGTCGGTGGCGGCGTGCGCACGGTGGAGGACATCCGCAAGCTGCTGCTGGCCGGCGCCGACAAGGTGTCGATCAACACCGCGGCCATCCACCGCCCCGAATTCGTGCAGGAGGCGGCGGAGAAGTTCGGCGCCCAGTGCATCGTCGTCGCCATCGACGCCAAGCAGGTGGAGCCGGGCCGCTGGGAGATCTTCACCCACGGCGGACGCAAGGCCACCGGCATCGACGCGGTGGAATGGGCCAAGCGCATGGAGTCCTACGGCGCGGGCGAAATCCTGCTGACCTCCATGGACCGCGACGGCACCAAGAGCGGCTTCGACCTCGCGCTCACCCGCAAGGTGGCGGATTCCCTGCGCATTCCGGTCATCGCGTCGGGCGGCGTCGGCACCCTGGACCATTTGGTGGAGGGCATCCGCGAAGGCCACGCCACGGCGGTTCTGGCGGCCTCCATCTTCCATTTCGGCACCTACACCATCGGGCAGGCCAAGGCGGCGCTGGCCGCCGCCGGCATCCCGGTGCGTCCGGCCCGCGTGGCGGAGACGGCGCATGTCTGAGGACAAGACCCCCATCAACGCAGAGGTTCTGGACCGGCTCTACGCGACCGTGCAGTCGCGCAAGGGCGCCGATCCGGAAACCTCCTACACCGCCAAGCTGTTCCACCGCGGCACCGCCAAGATCGCCCAGAAGGTGGGGGAAGAGGCGGTGGAAACCGTCATCGAGGCGGTGCGCGGCGACAAGGCGGCCATGGCCTCGGAATCGGCGGACCTGCTCTATCACCTGATGGTGCTGTGGGCCGACGCCGGGCTGGAACCCGCCGAGGTGTGGGAGAAGCTGGCCCAGCGCGAGGGCACCAGCGGCATCGCCGAGAAGAAGGCGCGCAAGGCTTAAAGAGCAAGGCGGAAGGGAACAGACGCGATGGCCAAGACCTACGATCCGAACAACATCTTCGCCCGTATCCTGCGCGGCGAGATCCCCTGCAAGAAGGTTCTGGAGACCGAGCACGCTCTGGCCTTTCACGACATCAATCCGCAGGCCCCGACGCACATCCTGGTGGTCCCGAAGGGCGCCTATGTCGATATGGACGACTTCACCGCCCGCGCGACGGAGGCGGAGATCGCCGGCCTGTTCCGCGCGGTCGGCGAGGTCGCCCGCAGCGCCGGTGCCGCGGAGCCCGGCTACCGCATCCTGTCCAACTGCGGCGAGGACGCGAACCAGGAGGTTCCGCATCTCCACATCCACGTCTTCGCCGGACGCCGCCTGGGTCCGATGATCGTCAAGGCCCATTGATCACCAAAGGGTGATGCCACGATCCACGTGAAACATGAAAGGCGCCGGGGAAGCCCTCGGCGCCTTTTCTTTTTTCCCCTCGCCCCTCTGAAGAGAGGGGGCTTGCGTGTGGATCAACTCGACGGAGCGACCGTCTTCGGCAGCAGGATGTAATATTCCCCGGCGCTCTTCATCACGCCGGCCTTCTCCTCCGCCTCCTGCCCATGGCCCCAGAAGACGTCGCCGCGGACCGGGCCACGGATGGCGCCGCCGGTGTCCTGGGCGATCAGCAGGCGGCGCAGCCGCGCTTGGGCGTCCATGGGGTCTTCCGCGTCCAGCCAGACCGGAACGCCATAGGGCAGGAACTTGGAATCGATGGCGAGGCTGCGCCCCGGCGTCAGGGCGACGTTCTGGGCGCCGTTCGGCCCCTCCCCCTTCAGTTCCTGGAAGAAGACATAGGACGGATTCTTGTTCATCAGCGCCGCCGCCTCGCCGGGATTGGCCTGGAGCCAGGCGCGGATGGTCTGGAGCGACACCTCCTCCCGCTTCAAAACGCCGCGGTCGATCAGTTCCCGCCCGATGGCGACGTATTTGTGGCCGTTCTGGGCGGCGTAGCCGACGCGCGTCTCCGTCCCGTCCGGGAAGCTGACGCGGCCCGACCCCTGGATATGCAGGAAGAAGGTGGCGATGGGGTCCTGAAGCCACACCAGCTCCAGTCCTTTCCCGCTCAACGCCCCGGCTTCGATGGCCGCGCGGTCCTCGAAGGGCTTCAGGCGGCCTCCGGTGACGCGCCCGGCGATGCGTTCCCCCCTCCAGCGGTCGGCGAACTCGCCCAGGTCGACCATCACCAGATCGGCGGGACGCTTGTAGAGTGGCACCGGATAGGCCGGGTCCGGCGTCCGGTTGCCCTTCAGCTCCACCTCGTAGTAGCCGGTGAAGAGGCCGCGCCGCTCGGCGTTGTTGGCCGCGGCGTAAGGGGTGAACCACGTCTCGAAATAGGCGCGGGCCGCCGCGTCGTCGCCCGGCGGCAGCTTGGCGAGTTCGGCGCAGGGGCCATGCCAGTCGGACGCCTTGCCTCCCACCCCGTCCGGCCCGATGGAGCGGTCGGCGGCCAGCGCCTTCACCTTATCGCAGGAGCGCTGGAAGGCCGGCACGGCCTCCGCCACGCGGTCCACGCTCCAGCCGGGAAGCGACGTGAAGGCGACGGGGGTGAGAACCAGCTTTTCGGGCGGGGGAGCCGGCGGGGCCTTGGCCTCCTCCTCCTTCCGCTCGCAGCCAATGAGAAACGCCGCGGCAAGGACTGCCGCGGCGCTGAGACGAACCACCGGATGAGAGAGCATCAGAACCGATCGGTCATTGAGGGGTGCGGGTTTCGACGAGCGCCCAGTTCGGGTCGCCGGCGCGGGTGTTGCGGGCGAAGGTCCAGACGTCCACGGCCTCCACCACGGCGTTCGGATCGCCGTCCACCACGGCGCCGGCGCTGTCGCGCACGACGTTCATCTGTTCCGACACGAACTTCACCGTGACCAGGGCGGTGCGGCCGTCCAGGCGGGCTTCCACGACGTCGGCGTCGGCGATGCGCTCGATGCGGGTGTCCAGCGTCTCGCCCGCCGACTGGCGCTCGCGCACCGCGCGGGCGAAGTTGTCGTACACCTCGTCCGACAGCAGCGGGCGCAGCGTCGCCGTGTCGCCCTTGGCGAAGGCTTCGACGATCATCTGGAAGGCGCCGCGGGCGCCCTGGAGGAAATACTTTTCATCGAAGCTGGGGTCGGCGGCCTTGATCTGGTCCAGCGCGGCGGCCAGCGACACCGGCTCGTCCGGCGACGGGGCGGCGTTGGGCACGGGCCGCTCGGCGCGGTTCGGCAGCGGAACCACGTTGTCGGGCTGGTTGTTGGGACGGGCCGTGAAGGGATTGGGCCGCTGCCGTTCCTCACCGGTGCGGCGGCCGAGCACGCTGCGCAGCCGGTATACGAGAAACGCCGCGATCATCGCGAAGATCAGGATCTCGACGAACACAAACCCATCTCCCATCATCCATCCTTCCGGGTGACTGAAGGCCGGCCCCGAAATCACCGGCCCCGCTTGATCCGCTACTGGACCCTCCGGCGGGTGAGCATTAAGTGTACCGGAACGGCACAGCGGTCAGAACCCCGCTCAACGACTCCGCCGAGGATTCCACCCGATGACCCGTGCCGGAGATATCCTTCCAACCAAAGATCGGGTGGCGTACCCAGGTCTAGATAGGCCCTTGGGGTTGAAAGAGCAAGGACGGCCATGAATCCACTGTTTCTGTTCCTTCTGCTGCCGATCGCGGAGATCGCGACCTTCATCGTGGTCGGCGACTGGATCGGCGTCGGCCCCACGATCGGGCTGGTGATCCTGTCCGTCATCCTCGGGTCCGTGCTGATCCGCTGGCAGGGATTGTCCGTCCTGAAGCGCGCACAGGAGGCGGCGGAACGGGGCGAAAGCCCGGTCGGCGCGGTGTTCGAAGGGTTCTGCGTCGTCGTCGCCGGGCTTCTGCTGATCATCCCCGGATTCCTGACCGACATCGTCGGGCTTCTGCTGTTCGTGCGTCCGGTCCGCAACGCCCTGGGCCGCTGGCTGTTCGAAAGACTGAAGGGATCGGGCTCCTTCCAGATGCACGGCCGCATGGGCGGCCACACCTGGAGCAGCGGCGATCCCAACGGCCCGCGCAACCGCCCGCCGCCGGGCGTGATCGACGTCGAATACCAGGAGGTCGATCCGGATGCCGGCCGCCCCGGCGGCGCCGGACCGGGGGACCGCAACGGAGCGGACGATACGCCGCAGCTTGGCGACTCCCGCTGGGCACCGCCCGGTTCGCCCTACCGCAACGACCGCGGGTGAAGCACGCCGGTTTCACTTTGTGGAGCCAGCAAATCCGTGCTAGCCAGCGGGTCTTGAAGACCATTCCATCGTGATGCCGCCCCGCGGCCAGGAGTTGTTCATGTCCGATCAGCAGACCAACGGCCAAGATCAAGAAGCCACCACCTCGCTGCCGATGCATGTGCTGGCGCAGTACGTGAAGGACCTGTCCTTCGAGAACCCGAACGCCCCGCAGAGCCTGCTGCCCGGCCAGCCGCAGCCGCAGGTCAACATCGGCGTGGATGTCCAGGTTCAGCCGATGGGCGAGGACGTCTACGAGGTCGTGCTGAAGCTGCACTGCGAGGCCAAGCAGGCCGAGGCGACCGCCTTCCTGGTCGAGGTCGCCTACGGCGGTCTGTTCCAGCTTCCGGGCCTGCCGCAGGAGCATCACCGCCCGGTGCTGCTGATCGAGGCGCCGCGCATGCTGTTCCCCTTCGCCCGCGCCATCGTGGCCGGCTGCACCCAGGACGGCGGCTTCCCGCCGCTGATGATCAACCCGATCGATTTCGTGGACCTGTACCGCCGCCAGACCGCCGGCCAGCAGGCTCCGTCGGAAGAGGCGCCGCAGTCGCCGTTCTGATCCGGTCACGAGGTCGGACGGCTTCGGGCCGAACAAAAAAGGCGGGAGGCTCCAACAGGGCCTCCCGCCTTTTTTCATGCCCTCCCCCACCCTTGGACCGGGCGGGGGAGCAGGAGCACGGACTGACCGGCTCCCAGACTACTGATTCATGGACTCGAAGAATTCCGAGTTCGACTTGGTGTGCTTCAGCTTGTCCACCAGGAAGTCCACCGCGTCGGTCACGCCCATCGGCATCAGGATGCGGCGCAGAATCCACATCTTGGAGATGGTGCCCTTGTCCACCAGAAGCTCTTCCTTGCGGGTGCCCGACTTGGAGATGTCGATGGCCGGGAAGGTGCGCTTGTCGGAGAGCTTGCGGTCCAGCACGATCTCCGAGTTGCCGGTGCCCTTGAACTCTTCGAAGATCACCTCGTCCATGC
>JAEYPE010000094.1 GCA_023411035.1 Pseudomonadota bacterium | reverse complement strand
CCTCAGCTACGGCACCCGTCTGGCCGAGGCGCGCAAGGCGGCGGCGGAGCTGGGCGCGCGGGGCCTGTCCACCACGGTGGCCGACGCCCGCTTCGCCAAGCCGCTGGACGAGGAGCTGGTGCGCCGGCTGGCGCTGGAGCATGAGGTGCTGATCACCGTCGAGGAGGGCTCGGTCGGCGGCTTCGGCAGCTTCGTGCTGCACCATCTGGCGACGGCGGGCCTGCTGGATGGCGGGCTGAAGATCCGCCCGATGGTCCTGCCCGACCGCTTCCTCGACCATGACAGCCCGGCCAAGCAGTATGAGGAAGCCGGGCTGGCCGCCCGCCACATCGTCGCCACCGCCCTTCAGGCGCTGGGGATCGAAGCGGCGGCGGTGCGGGCCTGATCCCTGAATGAACGCCCCGTCCCATAGGCCCTGGACGAAAGAGCTAATGCCATTGGCCTAAGGTTGGGCGGGGCGCTTTCTCTGGTGTGGCTGGAACCGCTGTCTTACAATTCGCAAACAAAAGATAATTAACGAATCCGGCGGGGCTGGGTGTTGTCTGACATGCCTCAGGTGTTTGCAGCGGGCGCTGGGCGCGCATCCAACGGGAATGGCGCTCCGGCCCAGGTCGGCCCCGCGATGTTCCGGTCCATCGTCGAGGCGTCCCCGACGCCGACGGCGGTGTTCGACGGCGCGTCCTTTCGTTGCCTCTACGCCAACGCCACCATGCGCGCGCTCGGCCTGGATCTGGGGCAACGGTTGACGGACCGCTTTCCGGTGGATTCCGCAGACCGGCTTGCCGAGGCGCTGCGCAACGGCGAGGGAGCTCGGCTGCGGATCGCGGGGCCGGAGGAACTGTCCTGGGAGCTGAGTCTGACCGCTCTGGATGGCGGGCCATCCCTGCTGGTCACCCTGCATCCCGCCGAAGCCGAGTCGAGCGAGACCGCCAATCATCACGCGCGGGAGGTCAGCCATCGGGTCAAGAACACGCTCCAACTCGTCTCCAGCCTGTTGACGCTTCAGACCCTGTCGGCCAAGGACCCGGAGATGCGCCGCGCCTTTCAGGAGGCGTGCAGCCGCATCGGCACGGTGACCCAGGCGCACCAGCGCGTCCACGCCGCCGCCCGTGGCAGCCTTGTCGATTTCGGGGCCTATCTGAGCGACGCCTGCCGGGAGATGGAAAGCCACTTCGCGGCCGGCGGGCCGGAACGGCGCATTGCCGTGACGGTGGAGCGGGCAATGCTTCCGGTGGATTCGGTGATTCCGCTCGCCCTCATCGTCAACGAACTGGTCGGCAACGCCATCAGATACGCTTACGCGCCGGCCACCCCCGGGGATATCGAGGTCAGCCTCGTGCCGTGGGAGGAAGGTGGCGGGCACCGCCTGACCGTCGCCGACCATGGGCGCGGCCTGCCGCCGGGTTTCGAGGTGGCGCGGGCCGACTCGCTGGGCATGAAGGTGGCGCGAGCCTTCGCCGGTCAATTGAAGGGCAAGCTGCGCGCGGAACCGAACGCTCCCGGTGTGCGATTCGTTCTTGATCTGCCTTTCTGACAGTCCTTCGCTTGTGACCGTTCATCGCCCCTTGCCGAACGCGGCGTCCTGCGCCATGCATCCACCCACTTGGACGGGGGAGTTGTGAGATGGCGCGGGTGCGTGTGGATGTGGCGCTGGTGGAGCGTGGGCTGGCCGAAAGCCGGGCCAAGGCGCAGGCGCTGATCCTGGCCGGGCTGGTCTATTCCGACACGAAGCGCATCGACAAGGCCGGCGACCAGATCGCCGAGGAGGCGCCGCTGTCGGTGAAGGGGCAGGACCATCCCTGGGTGTCGCGCGGCGGGCTGAAGCTGGTGAAGGGGCTGGACGTCTTCAGCATCGACCCGAGCGGCCTGACCGCCATCGACGTGGGTGCTTCGACCGGCGGCTTCACCGACGTGCTGCTCACCCGTGGCGCCGCCAAGGTCTATGCGGTGGACGTCGGGCATGGGCAGTTGGCCTGGAAGCTGCGCAACGACCCGCGCGTGGTGGTGCTGGAAAAGACCAACGCCCGCCACCTGACCGCCGCCGAGATTCCGGACCCCGTGGACATCGTGGTGTGCGACGCCAGTTTCATCGGGCTGGAGGTTGTGCTTCCGGCGGCGCTGGCCCTGGTCGTGCCGGGCGGACGGCTGGTGGCGCTCATCAAGCCGCAGTTCGAGGTGGGCAAGGGCCGCGTCGGCAAGGGCGGCGTGGTGCGCGAGCCGGAACTGCACCAGGAGGTCTGCGACCGCATCCGCGCGTGGCTGGACGCTCTGCCGGGCTGGCGCGTGCTCGACGTCACCGAAAGCCCGATCACCGGCCCCGAAGGGAACAGGGAATTCCTGATCGGGGCGGTGAAAGACCGGGTCTGATCTCCCGGCGTCTTGCTCATACCTTGTCGATGGGCCGTCCTTCCTGCGTGAAGAGGTAGGGGACGAAGCTGCGGTGGTGCTCGTTCACCGACAACTGGCTGCCGATCGGCGGGAAGGCGCGTTGCTGGCAGTCGGTGCGCTCGCAGATACGGCAGTTCACGCCGATCGGCACGGCGGCGGCCTCGTTGGAGGTGTCGATGCCGGCGGCGTAGACGATCTCGTTCGCGTGGCTGGCCTCGCAGCCCAGCCCCACGGCGAACTGGCGCGACGGCTTCAGATAGGCGCCACCGCGCTTGCTCACCGTGCGGGCGATGCCGATGTAGGTGCTGCGGTCGGGCATCGTGGCGAACTGCACCAGGATCTTGCCAGGCTGGGCGAAGGCCTCGTGCACGTTCCACAGCGGGCAGGCGCCGCCGAAGCGCGCGAAATGGAAGCGCGTGGCCGAATGGCGCTTGGTGATGTTTCCGGCCATGTCCACCCGGACGAAGTAGAAGGGCAACCCACGCGCCCCCGGCCTTTGCAGGGTGGACAGCCGGTGGCAGACCTGTTCGAAGCTGGCGCCGAAGCGGCTTTGCAACTGCTCCACGTCGTGGCGCAGCGCGCGGGCTTGGGCGGCGAAGGCGCGGTAGGGTAGGACCAGAGCGCCCGCGAAATAGTTCGCAAGCCCGACACGGCAGATGGATTTGGCGTCCTCGCTGGAAAATTTGGCCTGGGCGACCAGTTCCTCGATCACGTCGCCGAAGCCCAGCAGCGCGATCTGGTGCGCCATGTGGAAGGCGCGGCTGGGGCCGTTCAGCAAGGCCGACAGGCGCAGCGTGCCGGTGCTGCCGTCATAGCTGCGCATGGCCGTCTCGCCATCGTCGGCCACGATCTTCACCCGCACGTCGTGCCGCCGCTTCAGATAGGCGGCCAACTCGTTCAGCAGGGCGCCGGAGTGGATCTTCTCGGTGTCCCACAGCTTTTCCGCCGCCTCGTCCAGCGAACCGATGTAGTTGTTGCAGTAGTGGAAATAGTCGCGGACCTCTTCGTAGGGAAACTGAGGCCCGGCGAAGGCGTCGCTCTGTTCCTGATTCGACAGGCTGTCGGCCAGCGACTGCACCCGTTCGTGCAGCTTCTGATAGGCTTGGTGCAGGCTCAGCACGCGGCGGGCCAGCTCCGGGCTGGAGCCTACGGCGCTGCGCAGTTCCGCGTTCGTCAGAGGCGCGCCGGCGAACAGGGGGTCGGCCAGGGCCTCGCGCAGGTCGGCGACCAGACGGCTGTCCTCGTCCTCCACGAAATTGGACAGGTCCACCTCGAACACGGCGGAGATCTTCAGCAGGACCGGCAGGGTCAGCGGACGCTGGTTGTTTTCGATCTGGTTCAGGTAGCTCGGCGACAGGTCCAGCGTTTTGGCCAGCGCCGCCTGGGTCAGCCCGCGCTGTTCGCGCAGGCGACGCAGCTTGTAGCCGAGGAAGAGCTTCTGCATGGACCCGCCTATCACCCGAGGGTTATACCAAAGAGCATATTCGCAATCTTGGCAAACTATGCCCTGTGTTTGCAAATATGTTCGCAACTTCGCACATTTTTCCCGCCCGGCCAATTGCCCTCTTGCGAATCCTGTGAATAATCCAGGCGTTCCGGCGAGGGGACCGCTGCCACAGGGTTCGCAAGCTCCTCCGCCGCTCGCATAAGTGGGATACGCCTGATGCAAGAGATTCTGGCCAAGTTGGACGCCATGCGCGCCGGGGCGCGGCTGGGCGGCGGTGAAAAGCGCATCGCCTCCCAGCATGCCAAGGGCAAGCTGACCGCGCGCGAGCGCATCGAACTTTTCCTCGACGAAGGCTCGTTCGAGGAGTTCGACATGTTCGTGCAGCACCGCTGCAACGACTTCGGCATGGAAGGCCAGAAGGTTCCCGGTGACGGCGTGGTCACCGGCCACGGCACGGTGAACGGGCGTCTGGTCTTCGTCTTCAGCCAGGACTTCACCGTCTTCGGCGGTTCGCTGTCGGAAGCGCACGCCGAGAAGATCTGCAAGATCATGGATCAGGCGCTGAAGGTCGGCGCGCCGGTCATCGGCCTGAACGATTCCGGCGGCGCGCGCATCCAGGAAGGCGTGGCCTCGCTCGGCGGCTATGCCGAGGTGTTCCAGCGCAACGTCAACGCTTCGGGCGTCATCCCGCAGATTTCCCTGATCATGGGGCCGTGCGCGGGCGGTGCGGTGTATTCGCCGGCCATGACCGACTTCATCTTCATGGTGAAGGACAGCTCCTACATGTTCGTGACCGGCCCGGACGTGGTGAAGACGGTCACGCACGAGGTGGTGACGGCGGAGGAACTGGGCGGCGCGGTCACGCACTCCAGCAAGTCCGGGGTCGCCGACATGGCCTTCGAGAACGATGTGGAGGCGCTGCTCCAGCTCCGCCGCTTCATCGACTTCCTGCCGGCCTCCAACCGCGAGCGGGCGCCGGAGCGTCCCTGCACCGACCCGATCGACCGCGACGACCTGTCGCTCGACACGCTGGTGCCGGAGAACCCGAACAAGCCCTACGACATGAAGGAGCTGATCCTCAAGACGGTCGACGAGGGCGACTTCTTCGAGCTTCAGCCGGACTACGCCAAGAACATCATCATCGGCTTCGGCCGCATGAACGGCACCACGGTCGGCATCGTCGCCAACCAGCCGATGGTGCTGGCCGGCTGCCTGGACATCGACAGCTCCAAGAAGGCCGCGCGCTTCGTGCGCTTCTGCGACGCCTTCGAGATTCCGATCCTGACCCTGGTGGACGTCCCCGGCTTCATGCCCGGCACGTCGCAGGAATACGGCGGCATCATCAAGCACGGCGCCAAGCTGCTGTTCGCCTATGCCGAGGCCACCGTGCCGAAGATCACCGTCATCACGCGCAAGGCCTACGGCGGCGCTTATGACGTGATGGCGTCCAAGCATCTGCGCGGCGACATCAACTATGCCTGGCCGTCGGCGGAAATCGCGGTGATGGGGCCGAAGGGCGCCGTGGAGATCATCTTCCGCGGCGACATCGGCGACACCGCCGCCATCGAGGCGCGGACCGAGGAATACCGGCAGAAGTTCGCCAACCCGTTCGTGGCGGCGTCGCGCGGCTACATCGACGACGTCATCATGCCGCACGGCACGCGCCGGCGCGTCATCAAGGCGCTGTCCATGCTGAAGAACAAGCAGCTCCAGAACCCCTGGCGCAAGCACGACAACATCCCGCTGTAAAGGCGCGCCGTCCCATGACGACCCTGTTCTCCAAGATCCTGATCGCGAACCGCGGCGAGATCGCCTGCCGCGTCATCCGCACGGCGCGCCGCTTGGGCATCAAGACGGTTGCCGTCTATTCGGATGCCGACAAGAACGCCCTGCATGTCGAGATGGCCGACGAGGCCGTCCACATCGGCGCCGCACCGTCGGCGCAGAGCTACCTGCTGATCGACCGCATCGTCGACGCCTGCAAGAAGACCGGCGCCCAGGCCGTCCATCCCGGCTACGGCTTCCTGTCCGAGAAGCGCGAATTCCAGGAGGCTCTCGCCGCCGCCGGAATCGCCTTCATCGGCCCGGACGCCCACGCCATCCAGGCCATGGGCGACAAGATCGAGTCCAAGAAGCTGGCCAAGGCCGCGGGCGTCAACACGGTGCCCGGCTATCTGGGCGTCATCGCCGACGACAACGAGGCGGTCTCCATCGCCCGCGACATCGGCTATCCGGTGATGATCAAGGCGTCCGCCGGCGGCGGCGGCAAGGGCATGCGCGTGGCCTGGAACGACGAGGAGGCCCGCGAAGGCTTCCGGTCGGCCCAGAACGAGGCGCGCTCCTCCTTCGCCGACGACCGCGTGTTCGTCGAGAAGTACATCCAGCAGCCGCGCCACATCGAAATCCAGGTGCTGGCGGACGGGCAGGGCACGGCCCTGTATCTGGGCGAGCGTGAATGCTCGATCCAGCGCCGCCACCAGAAGGTGATCGAAGAGGCGCCGTCGCCCTTCCTCGACGCCGCCACCCGCAAGGCGATGGGCGAGCAGGCCGTGGCCCTGGCCCGCGCCGTGGACTACAAGTCCGCCGGCACGGTCGAGTTCATCGTGGACGCGGAGCGCAACTTCTACTTCCTGGAGATGAACACCCGCCTCCAGGTGGAGCATCCGGTCACCGAGCTGATCACCGGCCTCGATCTGGTGGAGCTGATGATCCGCGTCGCGGCGGGCGAGAAGCTGACGCTGAAGCAGGACGATATCCACCTGCACGGCTGGGCCATCGAGTCCCGCGTCTATGCGGAGGACCCCTTCCGCAACTTCCTGCCCTCCACCGGCCGGCTGACCCACTACCGCCCGCCGTCGGAGGACCCGCATGTCCGCGTGGACACCGGCGTCTACGAGGGCGGCGAGATCTCCATGTTCTACGACCCCATGATCGCCAAGCTGTGCAGCTGGGGTTCGACGCGCGACGCCGCCATCGCCCGCATGCGCGAGGCGCTGGACCAGTATTACATCCGCGGCGTCAGCCACAACATTCCGTTCCTCGCCTCCCTGATGGCCAACCAGCGCTTCGTCGAAGGCCGGCTGACCACCAACTTCATCGCCGAGGAATACCCGAACGGCTTCCACGCCTCCGACCTGCCGCCGGAGGACCCGGCGATCCTGGTCGCCGTGGCCGCCGTGATCCACCGCTGCCTGAACGACCGCGACATCCAGATCACCGGCAAGATGCCGGGCAACAAGGTCCGGGTGCGCGACGACTGGGTCGTCGTGATCGACGGCACGCAGCACCCCGTCCACGTCCGTCCGGTGGACGGCAGCCCGCAGCGCATCGGCTACACCGTCGATTTCGAGGGCAAGCACCGCGTGGTGTGGAGCGACTGGAACCTGGGCGAGCCGCTGTTCCGCGGCACCGTCGACGGTCAGCATGTCTGCGTCCAGGTGGACCGCGTGGGCGTCGGCTACCGCCTGTCCCACTCCGGCAGCCAGGCGCAGGTGAAGGTGCTCACCCCGCGCGCCGCCAAGCTCGACGCGCTGATGCCGGTGAAGGCACCGCCGGACATGTCGAAGTTCCTGCTGTCGCCGATGCCCGGCCTGCTCGTCTCGGTCGCCGTGTCGGAAGGGCAGGAGGTCAAGGCCGGCGAAGTGCTGGCCGTGGTCGAGGCGATGAAGATGGAAAACATCCTGCGCGCGGCGCAGGATGGCACGGTGTCCAAGGTGCACGCGACGCCCGGCTCCAGCCTGGCGGTCGATCAGAAGATCCTGGAGTTCGTGTGAGCCATGCGGGCTCCGACAAAAAGGGAAAGGTGAAGGACGATGGCTTACGCACACACGCTTTCGCAGCGTGCCGCTTCGCTTCTTGAGACGGTCGCCCCGCGCGGCGGCCTGCTCACCGCCGCCACCGCGGCGGTTCTGGGCAGCCTGCTGCTGGCCGCTTCGGCCAAGGTGCAGGTGCCCTTCTGGCCGGTTCCGATGACGATGCAGAGCATGGTCGTCATCCTGCTGGGCATGGCCTACGGCAGCCGCCTCGCCACGGCGACGGTCCTGCTGTATCTGGCCGAGGGCCTTGCCGGCCTGCCGGTCTTCGCCGGTGCGGGCGCCGGCCCGGCCTACATGGCGGGTCCGACCGCCGGTTACCTGCTGGGCTTCGTCCTGGCCGCCGGCGTCACCGGCTGGCTGGCCGAGCGCGGCTGGGACCGCAGCCCGGTCAAGGCCGTCGCGGCGCTCGCCGTCGGCCACGCCCTGCTGTTCGTTCCGGGCGTCGCCTGGATGGCCGTCCTGTTCGGCGGCGAGAAGGCCGTCGCTCTCGGCCTGACGCCGTTCCTGGCCGCCACGGTCCTGAAGACCGCGCTGGGTGCCGCGATCATGCAGGCCGCCTGGAAGGTCGTCGCCCGCCGGTCGCAGGCGTAAGGGTACGGGTTGCGCTTGTCCCTTTCCCTAACCCTCCCTCGCTGAGCGGGGGAGGGCCGGGGTGGGGGCAAGCATTCCCCATTTCATTCATCGTTCCAAATTATTGAATCACGCGGTGTCGAGGAGGCGTTCCATGTCCGAGTTTCCGAAGAAGACCCAGGCCGATTGGCAGACCCTGGCCGCCAAGGACCTGGGCGCCAACGGGACGCCCGACGATCTGGTCTGGAAGACTCCGGAAGGGCTGGACGTCAAGGCCCTCTACACCGCCGGCGATCTGGAAGGGCTTGAGCTGGAAAGCCTGCCCGGCTTCCCGCCCTACACGCGCGGCCCGCGCGCGACCATGTACGCGGTGAAGCCCTGGACGATCCGCCAGTACGCCGGCTTCTCCACCGCCGAGGAGTCGAACGCCTTCTACAAGGCGAACCTCAAGGCCGGACAGATGGGCCTGTCGGTCGCCTTCGACCTCGCCACCCACCGCGGCTATGACAGCGACCATCCGCGCGTCGTCGGCGACGTGGGCAAGGCCGGTGTCGCCATCGACAGCGTCGAGGACATGAAGATCCTCTTCGACGGCATCCCGCTCGACAAGATGTCGGTATCGATGACCATGAACGGGGCGGTGCTGCCGATCCTTGCCGGCTACATCGTCGCGGCGGAAGAACAGGGCGTCAGCCAGGACAAGCTGAGCGGCACCATCCAGAACGACATCCTCAAGGAGTTCATGGTCCGCAACACCTACATCTATCCGCCCGAACCCTCGATGCGGATCATTGCGGACATCATCGAGTACACGGCGCTGAACATGCCGAAGTTCAACTCGATCTCGATTTCCGGCTACCACATGCAGGAAGCCGGGGCGACCGCGGTGCAGGAGTTGGCCTTCACCATCGCCGATGGCCTGGAATATGTCCGCGCGGCCATGTCCAAGGGCCTGCCGGTGGACAAGTTCGCGCCGCGCCTGTCCTTCTTCTTCTCCATCGGCATGAACTTCTTCATGGAGATCGCCAAGCTGCGCGCCGCGCGCCTGCTGTGGTCCACCCTGATGAAGCAGAAGTTCGACCCGAAGGACTCCCGCTCGCTGGCGCTGCGCACCCACTGCCAGACCTCCGGCGTGTCGCTGACGGAGCAGGACCCCTACAACAACGTCATCCGCACCACCATCGAGGCGATGGCCGCGGTGCTGGGCGGCACCCAGTCGCTGCACACCAACGCCTTCGACGAGGCGCTGGGCCTGCCGACCAAGTTCTCCG
>JAEYPE010000087.1 GCA_023411035.1 Pseudomonadota bacterium | reverse complement strand
CGCTGATCGTCAGCTCCGACGCCTTGGGCGCCTGCGAGGGGTCGGTCAGCCCGGCGATCTGCCGGGCGCGCCACTCCTCCAGAGCCTTCGGTGCCGTGGTGTAATGGCCGTGGATGTCGATGATCATCGGAGTCTGGCTCACTTGCTCTTGTCCCAGGCGAGATTTTCCATGCCCTGCTTGCCCGCCACCGAATAGAGGGCGTTCGGCGCGTTGCGGGTGGCCTGGAACTGCTCCAGCGTCTCGCCGCGCATGGCGGCGTAGATGTGCAGGTTGGAGACGCCGACCACCGCGCCCAGCTTCTCCAGCATGAAGAAGATGACGCCGTAGCGGATCATGGCGTCCCAATCGCGGCGGCGGACCATCTCCTTCTCCTCCTCGGTCAGCCCGGCGGCGGCAAAGGCCGCTTCCGGCTCGTCCAGGAAGCGCTGGCGGTGCGCCGGGTCGATCATCCGGTGCAGGAACTTGTTGAGGCGGTAGGCTTTGACACTGACCGCGTGGGTGAAGGGATGGATGCCGGCGATGCCCTCCGCCCCGGCAAGCTGGTGGCCGATGCGCGCCCGCTGCTCCGCTTCCTTGTCCTTGGGCAGGGGCCGGTCGCGGTTCTCGTAGACCACGGTGGCGATGCCGGTCATGGACGGCAGGTAGTAGGACTGGTGCACCTTGGTGACGTTGGCCGACAGCGCGCCGCGCATGATCAGCCACATGATCACCTCCGCCCCCTCGACGCCGCCCAACTCGGCGTAGTCGGCGATGGTCAGGCGGGTCAGCGCCTCCGGATCGTTCTCGAACAGGTCGAGGAATTGGTGGTCCCATTCGGTGTTGTTGAAGCCCGCCCGCGCGCCGTGCACCTGATGGGACAGGCCGCCGGTCGCGACGATGGCGACCTTCAGGTCCTCCGGATAGGACTCGATGGCCCGGCGCAACGCTTGGCCGAGCTTGTAGCAGCGCTTGGCCGAGGGGATCGGGAACTGGAGCACGCCCACGGCCAGCGGCACGACGGACGCCGCCCATTCGCCATCGGTGCGGTCGCACAGCACCGACAGCGGCGACAGGCAGCCATGGTCCAACGGCTTGTCCTGGTAGAAAGACATGTCGAACTCGTCGGCCATCAGCGACGCGCCGATGTGGTGCGCCAGGGCGGCGTGGCCCTTGACCGGCGGCAGGTCGCGCGACCCGCCGCCCTCGTCGGCGACGCCGTACTGCGTGTCGATGCCCAGCGTGAAGGCCGAGTAATGGTCGAAGAAGAAGGACGTCACATGGTCGTTGAAGATCATGAACAGAACGTCGGGCTTCTTCTCGGCCAGCCACTGGCGGACCGGCTCGAAGCCTTCGAAGATCGGGGCCCAGACGGGATCGTTGCGCTTGTCGCCGTCCACGGCGAAGCCGATGGTCGGTGTGTGGGAACAGGCGATGCCGCCGATGATCCGTGCCATGGGTTCCTCCTCGTTCTTTTGTGCGTTTCTTCGATGATGACGGTTCAGCGTTCAACCCGCGCGGGGCGCAGCGGCAGGCAGCCGGCCGGAATGGCCAAGGCGGAGACGATCCCTTCGAGCTTGAAGCGGGCCAGGCGATTATAGCGGCACAATGCCGCCATGCCGTTGCCACCCTCTGAACCAGCGTGCTAATTTTGTTATGTCCCGCCCTGGGCCGGGGTAGCGCGGCGGGTCCACTCCCGCTCACAGGTTCGATGGTTTCGGGAATGTCGGATGACCGGGTTCGCACCGCCCACGGACAGGATCGAGAGCAGCCTGCGCCACATCCGCGACTTCATGTCGGTCGCTGACACGGGTTCCATCGCCAAGTCGTCGGCGGCGATCTTCAAGGCGTCGTCGGCGATCGCCCGTGCCATCAGCGAGTTGGAGCAGACCCTCGGCGTTGCCCTGTTCGAACGCAAGCCGCGCGGTATGCGGCTCAACGTCTATGGCGAAGCGGTGCGCAACCGCGCGCTGCGGATCACCGACGAGATCGTCGGCACCGTCGACGCGGTCTGCCGCACCGGCAAGCGGCAGCAGGCCGTCGAGCGCAACACCGTCACCAACCTGCTGCTCAACGGCCGCGCCCTCACCCTGTTGATCAGCCTGTCCGAACTGCGCAACCTCTCGGCAGCGGCCGTCCATGTCGGCCTGTCGCAGGCCGGTGCCAGCATGTCCCTGGCGCGGATGGAGAGCGCGCTGGGGCAACCGCTCTTCCAGCGCATGATACAGGGAATGGTCGCCACCGACGTCGGCGCCAGGATCATTTCGAGCGGAAAGCGCATCGTCGCCGAACTGCGCCACATGCAATCCGATATCGCCGCCATCGCCGGAACCATGCGGGGCAGCATCACCATCGGGGCGCTTCCGCTGGGCAGGACCTATGTTCTGCCGACGGCCATCGCGGCGACGCTGCAACGCCATCCGAACATCCGCGTCACGACGGTGGAAAGCCCCTACGAAGCCCTGGTGGCCGGGCTGCGCGACGGCGACGTGGATTTCATCGTCGGCGCCCTGCGCGCGAACGCAAACAGCACCGGGCTGATCACCGAAAGCCTGTTCGAGGACCGGATGGCCATCATCGTCCGGGCCGGGCACCCCCTGCTGGGAGCGCCGGTATCGCTGAAGGATTTGCTGCCGCAACGCTGGATCTTGCCGAAGCCCGAAGCGCCGGGACGCCATCTCATCGACCTGTCGTTCCGTGAACTCGCCTTCGAGCCTCCGACCCCTTCGGTGGAGACGGGGGATCTGGCCGTTCTTCGCGGCCTGCTCAAGAACAGCGACATGCTGACGGCGATTTCACCGCACCAGCTGCATTACGAGATCATGTTGGGCGATCTGGTCGAAATGCCGGTCCCGTTGGGGAAAACCGTGCGCCAGATCGGCATCACCTTGCGCGACGGGGCGATGCTGTCCCCGGCGGCACTGGCCGTGCTCGACGAAATACGGGCGGCATCGGCCCTGGTGCGCACGCCCGCGTGAGAGCAGGGAGGCTCAGAACACCGCCTCCAGAAACCCCAGCGACCGCCGCCGCGCAAGCCGGGAGCTCTCCGGATCGAAGCTCGGCCGTTCGTCGCAGTTGAAGCCATGCCCCGCCGGATAGGTGTGGACGACCACCTGCGCATGACGGCGGCGCACCTCCTCGGCCACCGACAGGGGGATCGCGTGGTCCTTCTCACCAAAGTGCAGCAGCGTCGGCACCTGCGGAACAAGCGCGGCGTGCTCGCCGATCCTGCCCCCGTAGTAACCGACCGCCGCCCGCACCGGCAGGCGCGCCGCCGCCAGCCAGGCCAGCGTGCCGCCCCAGCAATAGCCGACCACCGCCGCCGACCGCGCACCGCCCAGCCGCTCCAGCGCCGCCGCCATGTCGGCAAGCGCCAGGTCGAGGCTCACGCGGCCCATCAGCCCCCGCCCCCGTTCGATTCCGGCTTCATCATAGGGCAGCTCGACGCCGCGCTCCACGCGGTCGAACAGGGCCGGGGCCAACGCCGTGAAGCCGGCGGCGGCATAGCCCTCGCACACCGAACGGATGTGGCGGTTCACCCCGAAGATTTCCTGCACCAGCACGACGCTGCCGCGCGGCTCGCCCACCGGGCGGGCCAGGAATCCGGACAGCCGGTGCCCGTCCCGGGCCTGCAACTCCACCGTCTCGCCCGTCACTCCGTCGGCCATTCCGACCTCCCCTGTTCGGCCAGCGCGATCCCCGGCCTCCGATCCTCAGGCGTTCAGGCTCTTTTCCAGGCGGTCGAGCGTGCGCATGGCGGGCAGGCATTGGGCGACGCTGGCGTTGGGCTCGCGCTTGTCGCGGATGGCCGAGAAGAACTCGCGGTCGATCAGCTCGATGCCGTTGTTCGACACGGCCACGCCGCTGAGGTCGATCTTGTTCTCCTTGCCGTCGTACAGGTCGTCGTAGCGCGCGATGTAGGTGCCGTTGTCGCAGATGTAGCGGAAGAAGGTGCCCAGCGGCCCGTCGTTGTTGAACGACAGCGACAGCGTGCAGACGGCGCCCGACGGCACCTTCATGCCGATGCTCATGTCCATGGCGATGCCGAGCTGCGGGTGAAACGGGCCTTGCAGGGCATGGAGCTGGGACGCGATCTCGCCGGTCTGGTACTGGAACAGATCGACCGTGTGGCAGGCGTGGTGCCACAGCAGATGGTCGGTCCAGGTGCGCGGCTTGCCCTGCGCGTTCATGTTGGAGCGGCGGAAGAAGTAGGTCTGAACGTCCATTTGCTGGATCGTCAGCTCGCCCGCCTTGATGCGGTTGCGAATCCACTGGTGGCTGGGATTGAAGCGGCGGGTGTGTCCGGCCATGGCGACCAGCCCGGTGGCCTTCTGCACCTCGACCAGCCGTTCGGCATCGGCGAGGTTGTCGGCCATCGGGATTTCGACCAGGACATGCTTGCCGCTCTCCAGGCACTGGATGGCCTGCGCGGCGTGCACCGGGGTGGGGGTGGCGAGGATCACCGCCTCGACCTCGGGCCGCGCCAGGCTCTCGGCAAGGTCCTTGGTCCAGTGCGGGATGCCGCGCTCCTTGGCGAAGCCCTCGATGTCGTCCGGCGCGCCGCCGACCACCGACACCACCTCGATGCCGTCGATGGCGGCGATCGCCTCAAGGTGCTTCATGCCGAAGGCGCCCGCCGCGCCCGCCACACAGATCTTCATGCTTTCCTCCCGTCGGGGCCGCAGCCCCCGAATGCCCCAGGCCCATGTTCCCGAGCCGGTACGGCTATCACCGGCGGCGGCGCGCCGGAAATTCAATGATGGCCGGAGCCATTGGATTTTTGAATAGCACTATCCGCAAAGACAGCATGGTCATCACGCGCTCCGCACCGGGGATTCGGCCTCCCGCCCGGCGCTGCGGAGCAGGTCGAGGAAACGCTCCTGGGTAGCCGTTGGCCGCCAATCCTTGCGCACGGTCAGGCCGATGGCCCGCTCGGTCCCCTCCAGGGTCACCGGCAGCGTCACCAGCAGGCCAAGCTCATGCTCGTGCCGGACTTGGTGGGCGGAGATCAGCGTCAGGCGGTCGCTGTCGAGCAGCAGGCCGCGCACCAGCACCTGCGAACTCGTCTCGATCAGGCCGCGCGGCGTGCGGCCCGCGAACAGCGCCTCGAATCTCGCGCGCGTCGGCGTGCCCCGGCGCGGCACCACCCACTGGCTGCCGGCCAGATCGCCCAGCGTCAATCCGGGCTTGCGGCTGAGCGGATGGAAGGCCCGCGCCACCACGGCCAGCGGGTCGTCGAACAGCGGCTCCTGCACCACATCGTCGACGGGCAGCGGGGTGCGCAGCGCGCCGATCAGAACATCGATCTCGCCGTGCCGCAGCCCGTGCAGCATGTCTTCGTAGGGGCCGTCCACCACGTCGATCTGAACGTCCGGCCGTTCCCGCGCCAGCGCGTTGATGGCGCTCGGTAGAATGAAAGTGCGCGACAGCGGCATACTGCCGACGACGATCCGGCCCGAATCGCCGCCCCGCCGCTCGCGGACCTCGGCAAACCCCTGCGCCAGCTCGGCCAGCGCCAGCTTCACATGCTGCACGAGTGTTCGGGCGGCTGGCGTCAGGGCGATCCCGGCGGCCTCGCGGACGAACAACGACAGCCCGCAGAGCCGCTCCAAGTCACGCGCGGCACGGTGGATGGTCGGCTGCGAGATGCCGGCGGCGCGTGCCGCCAGGCTGAAGTTTCCGGCGTCGGCGACGGTCGTCAGCGCCCTCAACTGCGCCGCCGTCAGAAGCTGGTCGAAATCGGCGAAGCCCCGCACGCCCTTGCGTCCGCCGATCCGGATCGACTCCCGGGTACCGGCGCGCAGGTGTTCCAGCGCGCGCTCGACCCGGTCGAGGAACAGCGCCCCCTCCGGCGTGACCGCCACGCCGTCGGGCCGTCGGGCGAACAGCAAGGCGCCCACCTGCTCCTCCAGCTTGGCGATCGCCTGGGTGATCGCCGGCTGCGACAGGTGCACATGCTCCGCCGCCTGACTGATGCCGCCGCGCCGGGCCACCTCGCGGAAGGCGCGGAGGTGCCGGATGTTGGGAAGCTCCTTCATCGGATTCGCCGCGCCCTCCGTCCTGGTCACCCAACCCTATAGCAAAACTTTATACCGGGGACAGGCTTTCGACGTTGGAACATCCGCGGCGGCGGCCGATGATGCGGGTCGAGAACAATCACGCCCGGAACGGCGCCACCGAAGAACGGCGCGGCCGAAGAAACGAGGAAACGCATGGACGCCGACTACCTGCCCTTTCACCCGAACCCGAGCAAGCCGGCCTACGTCCCGCCGCCGGGCGCGGTGGACGCGCATTGCCACGTGTTCGGCCCGGCCGACCTCTTCCCCTATGCGCCGGAGCGCAAGTACACCCCCTGCGACGCGCCCAAGGAGAAGCTGTTCGCGCTCCGCGACTTCCTGGGGTTCGAGCGCAACGTCATCGTCCAGGCGACCTGCCACGGCAAGGACAACCGCGCGCTCGTCGACGC
Organism: Pseudomonadota bacterium; assembly: GCA_023411035.1. Lineage (GTDB taxonomy): Bacteria > Pseudomonadota > Alphaproteobacteria > Azospirillales > Azospirillaceae > Azospirillum. The sequence continues at coordinate 22,514 of JAEYPE010000087.1, read as the reverse complement.
GCTGAAAGCCTCGAACGGGCTGGCCCGCGGCGTGGCGTCGGTCGGTCCCGCGATCACCGGGGACGAGCTGCGCGAGCTGCACGAGGCGGGCGTGCGCGGCGTGCGCTTCAACTTCGTCAAGCGTCTGGTCGATGCGACACCGCGCGAGGTCTTCCTCGGCATCGCCGAGAAGATCGCCAAGCTCGGCTGGCACATCGTCGTCTATTTCGAAGCGCAGGACCTGGAGGGGCTGATCCCCTTCCTGAAGCAGCTTCCGGCGGTCGTCGTCGTGGACCACATGGGCCGCCCGGACATCGCCAAGGGCGTCGACCACCCCGACTTCCAGCGCTTCGTCACCCTCATGGAGGAGATGCCGACGCTGTGGAGCAAGGTGAGCTGTCCGGAGCGGCTGTCGCTCCAGGGTCCGCCGGGTTACGACGACGTGGTGCCGTTCGCCCGGCTGCTGGTCGACCGCTTCACCGACCGCGTGCTGTGGGGCACCGACTGGCCGCACCCGAACATGAAATCGCACATGCCCGACGACGGGCTTCTGACCGACGTCATCCCCCGCATCGCCACCGACGAGGCCAAGCGGCAGGCACTGCTGGTCGACAACCCGATGCGGCTCTACTGGAGCTAAGCCATAACCAAAATGGGAGGAACCGCGATGTCATACGCGGGCAAGGAGCCGATCCCCGGCACGACCATCTTCGACGGCACCATGGCCATGAAGGGCTATGCGCTGAACAAGATGTGCTACTCGTTCAACGAGAGGGCCAACCGCGAGGCGTTCCTCGCCGATGAGGACGCCTATTGCGCCAAGTACGGCCTCAACGAGGAACAGACCGCCGCCATCAAGGCGCGCAACGTCCTCCAGCTTCTCGCGGCGGGCGGCAACATCTATTACCTCGCCAAGTTCGCCGGAATCTTCGGCCTGAACGTGCAGGATGTCGGCGCCCAGCAGACCGGCATGACGGTCGAGGAATTCAAGGCGAAACTCCTGGCGTCGAGGAACTGAGATCATGGCACGCATCGTTGGTGGCATCTCCACCTCCCACATCCCGGCCATCGGCAACGCCATCGCGCGGGAGATGTTCGAAGACCCATACTGGAAGCCCTTCTTCGACGGCTATCCACCGGTCCGCGATTGGCTGGAGGAGGTGAAGCCCGACGTGGCCATCGTCGTCTACAACGACCACGGCCTGAACTTCTTCCTCGACAAGATGCCGACCTTCGCGGTGGGCGCGGCGTTCGAGTACCAGAACAAGGACGAGGGCTGGGGCCTGCAACCGCTGCCGCCCTACCCCGGCGATCCCGAACTGTCCTGGCACATCATCAATTCGCTGGTGGCCGAGGAATTCGACATCTGCACCTGCCAGGAGATGGCGGTGGACCACGGCTTCACCGTGCCCATGTCGCTGCTGTGGCCGGACCGCGCCAGGATGGCGGGGATCAAGACCATCCCGGTGGTGGTCAACACGGTGCAGCACCCGCTGCCCAGCCCGGCGCGCTGCTTCAAGCTGGGTCAGGCCATTGGCCGCGCGGTCGATTCCTACGGGAAGGACCTCAAGGTCGTCGTGCTCGGCACCGGCGGCCTATCGCACCAGCTCGACGGCGAGCGGGCGGGGTTCATCAACAAGAATTTCGACCTGATGTGCATGGAGAAGATCGTCAACGCCCCCGAGGCGCTGGCCCAATATTCCATCCACGACCTCGTCCGGCTGGCCGGGGCCCAGGGGGCCGAACTGATCCTCTGGCTCATCATGCGCGGCGCGCTGACCGGCAAGGTGTCGAAGCTGCACAGCAATTACCACATCCCGATCTCCAACACCGGCGCCGGGTTGCTGCTGCTCGAAAACGCCGCCTGATCTCCTCGCTACGAGGTGTCCGAACCTCACGCCCCCCTCCCACACGGGAGAGGGGCTTTTTTGTGCGTGCACCCCTCAATCGTTGATCCAGATCAACGGCACAGCCTCTGCCATTGTATACAAATATCAATACAACATCGGGCCAAGAGGCCAAAACGGCGGGATAATCGCCGCATTTGTACGCGACAACGTACAATCTGGTCCTGGGGAGGGACGCCACGCCATGCAGGCGGTCAGGCACTGGAGCGTGCGCCACGCCCGCGGCCTCAAGCGGGTCTACGACATCTGCGCGCGCGTCGCCCCGCTGCTCGGCGGCGCGGTGCGGCGGCTGGGGTCCGGGCGGACGGAGCGCCTGCTGCTGCCGGTCGAGCGTGCCGCCAAGCGCGTCCTGTTCGACTGCCGCATGTGCGGCCAGTGCGCCCTGTCCCACACCGGCATGGCCTGCCCGGCCAACTGCGCCAAGGGGATGCGCAACGGTCCCTGCGGCGGCGTGCGCCCGGACGGCTCCTGCGAGGTCGATGCGTCGATGCGTTGCGTCTGGGTCGAGGCGACCGATGGCCGCAAGCGGATCGCCGCCAATGGGATCGCTAGCCATGCGGACGCCCCGCTCCTGGCGCCGCTGGACCATCGGCGCGCCGGACGCTCCACGCTGGTGCCGCTGATCGCCGGCCATCCGGTCCCGGCCACGGTTGCAGCCCCCACCGCCACAGCCGAGGCACCGCCGCCACCGCGCGAGCGGCCCGCGCATGAGTTCGAACTGGCCTGCCGGTCCGGCCGCTTCGTGGTGACGGCGGAGGTGGCGCCGCCGGACTCCGCCGACCCCGCCGCGCTGATCGAGCGCGCCGCGCGTTTCCACGGGCTGGTGGACGCCGTCAACATCACCGACGGCGCCGGCGGAAACTGCCACATGTCGAGCATGGCCGCGGCGGCGGTGCTGTCGGCGCAGGGAATGCCGGCGGTGGCGCAGATCGCCTGCCGCGACCGCAACCGCATCGCGGCGCAGGGCGACATCCTCGGCGCCGCGGCGCTCGGCGTGCGCAACATCCTCTGCCTGACCGGCGACCATGTGGCCGGCGGCGACCAGCCGGAGGCCAAGCCGGTCTTCGACCTGGACGCCGTGTCGCTGCTGCGCGTCGCGCGCGACATGCGCGACCGTGGGATGTTCGCCTCGGGCCGCAAGCTCGCCGTGCCGCCGGACCTGTTCCTCGGCGCCACCTGCAACCCCTTCGTGCCGCCCTTCGCCGACCGCGTCGCCAATCTGGAGCGCAAGGTCGAGGCCGGGGCGCAGTTCATCCAGACCCAATTCTGCTTCGACCTGGACCGCTTCGCCGAGTTCCTGCGCGCGGTGCGCGAGCGCGGGTTGCACAAGCGCTGCGCCCTCATCGTCGGCGTCGGCACGCTGGGCAGCGCCAAGGCCCTGCATTGGATGGCCGAGCATGTGCCGGGCGTGCATGTGCCGCAATCGGTGATCGAGCGCGTCGCCCGCGCCGCCGACCAGCGGGCGGAGGGCAAGCGCATCCTGGTCGAGACGATGCAGACCCTGGCCGGGATGGAGGGCGTCGCGGGCGTCCACCTCATGGGCCACCGCAACGAGAGCGTGCTGGCCGACGCCATCGTCGAGTCCGGCCTGCGCACCCGCAAGACAGCCGCCTGAGCGGCCATAAGGAAAACGGAAGGAGGAAACGCCGATGGACGCAATGACCGACGAGGAACGCCAGCTCGTCGACTGGCTGGCCGACATGAACGAGGACGACGCGGTTGCGCTCGCCAAGCGCATGCTGTTGGAGGACGGGGCCAACCCGCTGCGGGTGCTGGAACTGTGCCGCGCCGGCATGGACATCGTCGGCAAGCGCTTCGAGGAGGGCGAGTATTTCCTGCCCGAACTGGTGCTGGCCGGCGAGATGCTGGAGACCATCGGCGCCATCGCCAAGCCGCTGATCAAGCACGCTCCGGGCGAGGAACCGAAGAAGCTGGGCCGCGTCCTGATCGGCACCGTCCATGGCGACCTGCACGACATCGGCAAGAACATCGTCAGCTTCATGCTGGACATCAACGGCTTCGAGGTGAAGGACATCGGCGTCGACGTGCCGGTGAAGACCTTCCTTGAGGAGATCGACGCCTACAAGCCGGATGTCGTCGGCCTGTCCGGCTTCCTGACCCTGGCCTTCGATTCGATGAAGGAGACCATCGCCGCCATCGACCAGGCCGGCCTGCGGGACGGCCGCAAGATCATGATCGGCGGCGGCCAGATCGACGAGACGGTGCGCTCCTACACCGGGGCCGACGCCTTCGGGACCAACGCGGTGGACGCCGTTTCCCTGTGCAAGCGCTGGGTCGGGGTGGCGGCATGACCGGGACCATCGAACAGGCGCCCATCGAACAGACGCCGGAAGCCAAGGCGGCGTACGACGCGCGCTGGCAGCGCGTCATGGACTGCGTGGCCCTGAAGCAGCCCGACCGCATGCCCATCGGCATGCAGCCGACCTTCTGGCTGGCGAAATACGGCGGCATCACCTGCAAGCAGCTGATGTACGACTACGAGGCCACCAAGGCCATCGCCGAGCGCGCCGTACTGGAGTTCGAACCCGACCTGCACAGCCCGCTGGTGCTGGCGACGGCATCGGGCAACGCGCTGGAGGCCATCGGCTTCAAGCAGCTGCAATGGCCCGGCCACGGGGTGGGCGACGACCAGCCCTTCCAGTACATCGACCGCGAATACATGAAGGCGGAGGAGTTCGACGAGTTCCTGTTCGACCCCACCGGCTTCTACCTGCAAAAGTACCTGCCGCGCGTCGCCGGTGCCTTCGAGGGGTTCGAGGACCTGCCGGTCTTCCCCGGACTGCACTATTTCCGTCTGGTCGGCGGCATCCGGGCCTTCGCCAAGCCCTCCGTCCGCGCCGCGATGGAGCGGGTGTTCAAGGCCGCCGAGGAGGTCGAGCGCTTCGCCGGCCACCATGCGGAGTTCACGCAGCGCATGACGGCGCTGGGCTACCCGGTCAGCTACACGGTCACCTCCGTGTCGCCGTACGACTTCATCGCCGACTATTTCCGCGGCGCCACCGGCATGATGAAGGACCTGTTCCGGAACAAGGACAAGCTTCTGGCGCTGCTCGACAAGGCCGCGGTCTTCCTGCTGCGTCAGGCGGTGGCCGGGGCCAGGGCGTCCGGCAACCCGATCGTCTTTATCCCCGTCCACTGGGCGCCCGACGCCTTCATGTCGCCCAAGCAGTTCGAGACCTTCTGGTGGCCGTCCTTCCGCACCATGCTGCTGGGCCTGATCGACGCCGGGCTGATCCCGATGCCGATGTGGGAGGCCGACTGCACCAAGCGTCTGGAGGTCATCCGCGACATCCCGCCGGGCAAGTGCATCTACTGGTTCGAGCGCACGGACATGGTCCGCGCCTTCGAGGTGCTGGGCGACGTGGTGGCTTTGCGCGGTAACCTGTCGCCGTCGATGATGACCACCGGCACGCCGGAGGAGGTGGACGCCGCCGTGCGGCATCTGGCGGAGAACGTCTTCCACAAGGGCGGCAGGCTGATCCTCGACTGCGCCTTCGGCATCCCGGACGAGACGCCGGTGGAGAACGTGCGCGCCATGTTCGACGCCGCCCGCAAGTACGGCGGCTGAGCCATGGCGGGCGCGGTGCTGGAGCGCTTCCGCCGTGAGGCGCGGGAGCTGGCGGAACGGGAGGGGCTGGCGGAGGTCGCCGCCGCCCACCGCTTCGTGCCGCTCGATCACGGCGAGCCTCTGGACACCGCGCGCCTGCGCCCGGACTCCGGCACGCTGACGGGGCTGGCCTGCGGGGTCTGCACCGTCGGCCCCCGGCTGGAGCGGCGGGTGTCGGCCCTGTTCGCCGAACGCCGGATGTCGCTGGCCCTCGCCCTCGACGCACTGGGGAACGAACTGCTGCGGCAGGCGGTGCGCCGCCTTCAGGACCGCATGTTGGCCGAGGCGCGCCGCCAGGGACTGACCATGGCCGGGGAGTTGCGGCCGGGCGATCCGGGAATGGCGCTGGACGCCCAGCCCGCCGTGCTGCGCCTCGCCGGGGCGGAGCGCATCGGCGTGACGGTGACCCACGGGCTGGCGCTCTCCCCGGCGAAGTCGGCCAGCATGGTTCTGGGCGTCGGCATCGACCTGCCGCCCGCGCGCTGGTCACGGTGCGACGACTGCCCGACGGCGCCGCGCTGCGCCATGGCGCGGGACAGGGAAAAAGTATGACCCATACCCTGCACTTTCCCCAACTCGACCGCAGCATCTCCGCCCTGCCCGGTGAGACGGTGTTCCAGGCCGCCCGCCGATCCGGGCTGCGCGTCGTCGGCGCCTGCGGCGGACGCGGCACCTGCGGCACCTGCGCGGTGCGCATCGGCACGGACCGCAAATGGACGCGCGCCTGCCGCACGGTTCCCGATGGGGATTGCACCGTCGAGGTGGCGCCGCGCTCCCTGGCCGCCGTGGTGCGGGCGGAACCGGAATCACAGAGCGCCGAGATCCTGCCGCTCCACCCCGTCGTCGTGGATCGTGACGTCGCCGTCACCGAAGCGACCCTGGCCGACACCGTGGGCGACCTCGACCGCATCGCCCGCGCGCTCGACATTCCGGTCGGCGCGGTGGACATCGCCACGGCCCGCCGCCTGCCCGGCGTGCTGCGCGACGGCGGCTGGCGGCTGCGGGCGCGGCTGCGCGGCGGCGAGCTGATCGGCGTGGCGCCACCCGGTGTGCGCACCCTGGGAGTCGCCATCGACCTCGGCACCACCAACGCCGCCGGTTTTCTGGTCGATCTCGCCACCGGCGCGCGGCTCGCCAGCCTCGGCATCGAGAATCCGCAGACCGCCTGGGGCGCCGACCTCATCAGCCGCATCAATCACGCGGTCCGCGACCCGGCGGTGGCCGAGGAACTGCGCCTTGCCGCCGTCGCCGCCGTCAACGCCCTGACCCACGACCTCTGCCGCGCCGTCGGCGCCGATGCGGAGGAGGTGGTGGACGTCGCCCTGTGCGCCAACACCGCCATGCATCATCTGCTGCTCGGGCTGCCGGTGCGCCAGCTTGGCCGGGCGCCCTTCGTGGCGGCGGTGCGCGACGCGGTGGACGTCAAGGCGCGCGACCTCGGCTTCACCACCGCGACCGGCGCCTGGGTGCATCTGGCGCCCAACGTCGGCGGCTTCGTCGGCGGCGACCATGTGACGGCGCTGCTGGCGACCGAGGACGAATGGGCGGCGCATCCCACCGCGCTGGTCATGGACATCGGCACCAACACCGAGATTTCCCTGATCCACCGCGGCGCGATCCTCTCCGCCTCCTGCCCGTCGGGACCGGCGCTGGAGGGCGGCCACATCTCCTGCGGAATGCGCGCCGCCGAAGGCGCCATCGAGCGGGTGCGCGTGGCGGACGGAGGGCTCGCCATCGGCGTCATCGGCGACCGGACGCCGGTCGGGCTGTGCGGCTCCGGGGTGCTCGACGCCCTTGCGGCGCTGCGTGCGCTCGGCGCGGTGGACGAGCGCGGGCGGCTTGCCGCCGGTCATCCGCTGGTCCGCGAGGCGGACGGCAAGCGCGCCGCCGAACTGGCCCCCGGCGTCCTGTTCACCCAGGACGACGTGCGCGCCGTGCAGCTTGCCAAGGCCGCCATCCGCACCGGGGTCGAACTGCTGCTGCAAGACGCGGGGCTGGACGAGCGGGAGATCGGCCGTTTCGTCATAGCGGGCGCCTTTGGAGCCTACATCGACGTGGCGAGCGGCGCCGCCATCGGCCTGTTTCCGGATTTGCCCGCCGGGCGCTTCGCGCAGGTCGGCAACGCCGCCGGGCTCGGCATCCGCCGCATGCTGGCCTCGCGCCACGCCCGCGACCGCGCCCGCGACCTCGCGGCGCGCTGCCGCTACGTCGAACTCAGCACGCGCGGCGATTTCCAGAAACGCTTCTTGAAAAACATCGGCTTCACGGGGAGGAACGACAGGTGACCACCAGCACGGACCGGGCGCACGGCTTCGACATCACCATCATCGGCGAGCGCATCAACCCCGGCTTCAAGAGCACCAAGGCGCTGTTCGACAACGAGGACCTGCCTGGACTCCAGGCGCTGGCGGTCAAACAGGCGGAGGCCGGGGCGCGCTTCCTCAACGTCAACATCGGCGCCCGCGCGCTGACCGATCCGCACTTCATGGCCGAGGTGATCCGCGCCATCCAGGCGGTGGTGCGCATCCCGCTGTCCTTCGACTTCCCCAGCGCCGAGGTGCAGGAAATCTGCCTGAAGACCTACGACCGGGCCAAGGCGGACGGCGCCCTGCCCATCGTCAACTCGATCACCGAGCACCGCTGGGACCTGATGGATCTCTATGCCGGGCTCGGCCCGTTCAAGGTCATCGTCATGGCCTCCGAACGTGTCGAGAACGGCGTCGCCCTGGGCAACAAGACGGCGCAGGAGATCGCCGGGACTGCCCGGCGCGCGGCGCTGCGGCTGGCGCGCGACCACGGGATGCCCATGAACGACGTCTTCATCGACATGTCGGTCAGCGCCATCGTCGCCGACACCGCCGGGCTCAACCGCGCGACGCTCGACGCCGTGCGGCTGATCGGCGCCGACCCGGACCTGAAGGGCGTGCACATGATGGGCGGGCTGTCCAACATCGGCCAGCAGCTTCCCCCCAAGGCCGCCGACGGTTCCGACCTCAAGCACAGCCTGGAATGCGCCTTCCTCACCCTGGCGGTGCCGCACGGCTTCGACACGGTGCTCGGCACGCCCTGGCGCGGCTACCATGCGCTGCCGGAGGACAATCATGTGCTGACGGCCTACCGCGCCTTCCTGGAGCAGACCGGCAGCAACGCCCTGCGTGCCGTCCGCAAGCTTTACCGGGCCTGAGCCATGACGACGCTCATCGTCGGCGCCTATTTCGACGGCGAACGCCACCACGACCGTGGCCCCTACGCGCTGCGCTTCGACGGCGACGTGCTGCGCGCCGTCGAGCCCGCGGCGCCGGACGCGCCGCTCGACGCCGCCTTCGCCATGCCCTCCCTGGTCGAAGCGCACGCCCACCTGTTCCTGGACGGCGGTCTTCTCGACATCGCGGCGCGTTCCGCGGCGATGAAGGCCGACCGCGACGCCATGATGGCGGTGGCGCGCCGCAGCCTCGCCCAGGCGCGCGCCGCCGGGATCGGGCTGGTGCGCGACGTCGGCGACCGCTGGGGCATCAACCAGGAACTGCGCGACGAGACCCGTGACCGGCCCGGCATCCGGGTGCGCTCCTGCGGGGTCGCGCTGCGCCGCCCCGGACGCTACGGCGGCTTCATGGGGCGGGAGGTCGCCGACGACGACGCCATCGCCGCGGCGGTGGACGCCATCGCCGCCAAAGGTGACGACGTCAAAGTCCTGCTCACCGGCATCATCGACTTCGCCAAGGGCACGGTGCCCGGCGCGCCGCAGTTCGACGTGGAGGCGCTGAGCCTGATCACCCGCCGCGCGCGGGCGCTGGGCCGTCCGACGCTCGCCCATTGCAGCGGCCTCGCCGGGCTGGAGGTGGCGGTCGCCGGGGGGATCGGCTCGATCGAGCACGGTTTCTTCATGACCCGCCCCATCCTGGAGCGCATGGCCGGAGAGGGGATCGCCTGGGTTCCCACCTTCGCGCCGGTCGCCTTCCAGGGCGCCTGCCCGCAGCACGCCGGATGGCCGCCGGAGGTGGTGGCCACCATCGCGCGCATCGTCGACTCCCACCGCGAGCATGTGGCCCTGGCCCACCAGATGGGGGTCACGGTGCTGTGCGGAACCGACGCCGGCAGCCATGGCGTGGTCCATGGCCGGGCGCACGGCGAGGAGATGCTGACCCTGCTCGGCTGCGGCCTGCCCATGGAGGCGGTGCTGCGCGCCGCCACGTCGCTGCCGCGCCGCCAATGGGGGGAGCCGTCCAACGACCTTCTGCCCGGTGCCCGCCCCGACCTGCTGCTGCTGGCGGACTCGCCCTTCCGCGACCCGTCGGCGCTGCTCCGCCCGCTCGCCGTCGGTGAGGCTGGCCGCTGCGCGGCGGCGCGGGTAGACTGAGCGCATGGCCCGATACCAACAGATCGTCCTCAAGCTGCGCGAGATGATCGTCAGCGGCGAGTTGCGGCCCGGCGAGCGGGTCACCGAGATTCCCATCGCCGAGCGGCTCGGCGTGTCGCGCACGCCCGTGCGCTACGCGCTGGGAATCCTCTCGCGCGAGGGGCTGGTGGAGCCGACCGACAACCGGCGCGGATTCGTGGTGCGCGAGTTCACGCTGAAGGACATCGTCGACGCCATCCGCGTGCGCGGCCTGCTGGAGGGCATGGCGGCGCACGACCTCGCCCGCGCCGGGCTGGCGTCCGATCTCGTGGACGAGCTGGGGGCCTGTGTGGAGGAGGGAGCCCGGCTGTTCGCCAAGGGCCATCTGGCCGAGGATGACGGCGTCACCTGGACCGACGTGAACAGCCGCTTCCACGACCTGATCGTCGGCGGTTCGGCCAACCGGGCGCTGATCCACGCGCTGCAGATCAACGACAAGGTGCCCTTCGCCTCGGCCAAGGCCTTCCTCGACGACCGCTCCGACCCCGAGGTGGCGCGGCGGCAGTTCGACGTTCTGTTCCTCGCCCAGAAGCAGCACGAGGCGATCTTCCGGGCGCTGCGCGACGGCGACGCCAGCCGGGCGGAAGCGCTGATGCGCGAGCACAGCCACGCCGCCATCGACAACATCCGCCTGTTCCGCGCCGCCATCTCCCAGTAGATCGGAGCGGAGTGAGTCGACAGGCGGATTGCGTGCGGATTGGGGCGAATTGGATGCAAACCATCCGTGTTCGTCGCCCCAGCCAGGATGGCGATCCGGGAAAAGCCGGCACGCTCATACCTCCAGAAACCTTCCGGATTCACGGTTTCGCACGGATGAGGGTGAGCGGAGGCTGAAGGCGGGCCGGGGTAAACGAACGGCCTATTGTGTACATTGGGGCGCTCACTCATAATCAGTTACACGAACAAATAGGCCATCGCATTTGAGATCCCCTCTCCCCTCCGGGGAGAGGGTTATGATCGCCAAATGCGATGGCCCTGACGAACAATTGGAGGAGGCCATGACCGACGCCACGCCCTGGCCGACGAACGCCTGGTACGCCGCCGCCTGGCAGCACGAAATCGAGCGGGCGCTGACGCCCCGCACCGTCTGCGGCAAGGACATGGTGCTCTACCGCCGCACCGACGGTGCCGTCGCCGTGCTGGAGGACGCCTGCTGGCACCGGCTGCTGCCGCTCTCGCTCGGCCGGCTCAACGGCGACGAGGTGGTGTGCGGTTACCACGGCCTCGTCTTCGATGCGTCCGGACGCTGCACCCACATGCCGGCCCAGGAAACGATCAACCCGTCCGCCTGCGTGCGCGCCTACCCGGCGGTGGAGCGGCACCGGCTGGTGTGGGTGTGGATGGGCGACCCGGCCCGCGCCGACCCGGCCACCATCCCCGACTTCCATTGGAACGACGGCACCGGATGGGTCGGCGAGGGCGGCACCTTCTATTCGCTCCAGTGCGACTACCGGCTGGTGGTCGACAACCTCATGGACCTGACGCACGAGACGTACGTGCACGCCGGCAGCATCGGCCACGACGCCATCACCCGCTCGCCCTTCGAGGTGACGCACAGCGGGCGCACCGTCACCGTCACGCGCTGGATGGAGGACATCGAGGCGCCGCCCTTCTGGGCGCGCCAGCTCGGCAAGCCGGGGCCCGTGGACCGCTGGCAGATCATCCGGTTCGAGGCGCCCTCCACCATCGCCGGCGACGTCGGCGTGGCGCCGGCGGGCACCGGGGCGCGGCAGGGCGACCGCTCGCGGGGGGTGAACGGCGTCTTCCTGGCGGCGATCACGCCGGAAAGCGCCACGAGCTGCCACTATTTCTGGAATTTCGTGCGCAACTACCGCACCGACGACGCCGAACTCACACGGGCGCTGAACCTTGCCCACGTCAACGAGGGGCGCGGCGTCTACGACCAGGACCACGCCATCCTCGAAGCGCAGCAGCGCGCCATCGGGCGCAACCCGCGCCAGCCCTTCTACAACCTCAACATCGACGCCGGGGCGCTGTGGGCGCGCCGGCTGATCGACGGCATGCTGGCGGCGGAGGTGCGGCATGACCGGTGACCGGGAATGGGGCGACGCCCGCCTGCGCGCGGTCAGCAACCCGACCGCCGACATCCGCCTCTTCGAGATCGAACCGGCGCAGCCCCTCCCCGCTCAGCCCGGCAGCCACATCGACGTGGCCGTGCACCCGGACGGGCGGCCCGATGTGCGATCCTATTCTCTGCTCGACGGCGGCGGTGACGGCGGCGTCTATCGCATCGCGGTGAAGCGCATGCCCCAAAGCCGGGGCGGGTCGCGCTACATGTGGACGCTGGCGCCCGGCGACCGGCTGCGGGTGACGGCGCCGCGCAACCGCTTCGCCCTGGCGTTCGGACGCCCCTCCTACCTGCTGGTGGCCGGCGGCATCGGCATCACGCCGATCCTTCCGATGGCGATGGCGCTTGCCGGTACGGGCGCCGATGTCCGGCTGCTCTACGCCGGTAGCAGCCGCGACGCCCTGCCCTTCGTGGACGAGCTGAGCGACCGCCTCGGCGACCGGCTGGAACTCTTCGCCCGCGACGAGGGGCGGCGCATCGACCTGGAGCGGGAAATCGCCACGCTCGCCCCCGGCGGCGAGATGTACATCTGCGGCCCCATCGGCCTGCTCGACGAGGCCCGCGTCCTCTGGCAGCGCAGCGGACGCCCGCCCGCCGGGCTGCGCTTCGAGACCTTCGGCAACACCGGACGCTTCGCCGCCGAACCCTTCACCGTGCGCATCCCGCGCCTGGGCATGGAGGTGCAGGTCCCAGCCGAACGGACCATGCTGGAGGCGCTGGAGGAGGCCGGCGTGGCGATGATCTCCGACTGCCGCCGCGGCGAATGCGGGCTGTGCGCCGTGGACATCCTGGAGGCCGACGGCACGGTCGACCACCGCGACGTCTTCTTCAGCGAAGGGCAGAAGGCCGGGAACCGGCGGATGTGCAGCTGCGTGTCGCGGGTGGCGCACGGCAGCGTCACCATCGACACCGCCGACCGGTAGACGGGGAAAGGACGGACACCTACCCCAGAACCCCCAGTTCCCGCAGGCACGCGATCTCCGCCGTCACCGCGCCGGCCAGCGCCTCGGTGCCGGGCGTGCACGGGCGGTGGCGCAGCGTGATCAGGCCCGCCGGGCGCGGAGGGGTCGGCACGTCGATGGGCACCACCCGCACGCTGCCGCGCAGCAGGTCCCCGGCGAGCATCAGCGGCGGCAGCACGGCCAGCATGTCGCTCCGGTGCAGCAGCTCGCGGATCAGCGACAGGGAGGTGGAACGGACCGCCGTGGCCGCGAGCGGCACGCCCATGCTCATCAGCGCCTCCTCGACGTCGCGCCCCAGCCGCTGCACCGAGGACGGCAGCGCCATCCCGCAACGTGACAGCTCGTCCGCCGCCGGCGCCTGCCGTTCGAAAACGGGATGGCCGCTGCGCGCCATGACCGCGATCGGCTCCTGGTACAGCGGCTCACGGCGGAATTCGTCCGGCGCCTCCGGCGCATAGAGGCGCCCGAGCACCACGTCGATGTCGCCAGCCGCGAGCATCGGCAGGAGTTCGCGCGTCATCGCCTCGACCACCCGCACGCCGAGCCCCGGATGCGACTGGCGCAGCCGCGTCAGGCAGCCGGGAAGCAGCCCCGCCCCCGCCGCCGGCAGCACCCCGATGGCGATCGTGCCGGCGCCGCCCCCGGCGACCTCCACCAACTCCTCGCCGAGCTGGGCGAGTTCCGACAGGATCGCGCGGGCGCGCACCAGCACCACCTCGCCGAAGGCGGTGGGGACGACGCCGCGCGGCAGCCGGTCGAACAGGCGGGCGCCGATGGCGTCCTCGGCATCTTGAAGGGTCTTGGTCAGGGCCGGCTGGCTGATCCCCAGCGCGTAGGACGCGCGGGACAGGCTGCGGTGCTCGGCGATCGCGAGCACGACCTTCAGGTGGCGGAGCTTCAAGCGCTGCGCCATGTGCGTCAGGTTGATCTCCACGCCGCCATCCCCGCCAGAACCATAACCATACGGTTATAGCTATTTTCCAGCTTTCGATAAAGCGGCGGCGCGCGTTCGCCCTACACTGCTTTGGTACACGGACGATACAAAAGACCGGCACACATGCCGGCGCGTGTGCACGGGAGGAAAGCATGGTCCAGCCGGATCGGGACATTGGGCGCGGAGGAGCGCGCCGTACGCTCGTGCTGCTGCCCGGGCTGCTGTGCGACGGAACCGTCTGGTCCGCGCAGGCGGCGGCCCTGAGCGGCATCGCCGACATCATCGCCTTTCCGGATTTCCACGGCCACGACAGCATCGCCGGCATGGCGGAAGCCGTGCTCGCCGCGGCCCCCGCCCGCTTCGCGCTCGCCGGCCACTCCATGGGCGGGCGCGTGGCGCTTGAGATCGTCCGGCGCGCCCCGGAGCGGGTCGGCGCGCTGGCGCTGCTCGACACCGGCGTCCACCCGCGCCGCCCCGGCGAGGCGGAGGCCCGGCAGGCGCTGGTCGACCTTGCCTGGAACGAGGGTATGACGGCGCTCGCCCGCCGCTGGCTGCCGCCGATGCTGCATCCGGACCGGGTCGGCGACGCGGCGCTGATGGAGCGGCTGACCGCCATGGTCTGCCGCGCCACCCCGGCGGTCTTCGAAGGACAGGTGCGAGCCCTGCTCGACCGCCCGGACGCCACCATGGGATTGGGCGCCATCCGCTGCCCGACGCTGGTGCTGTGCGGCCGCCAGGACGGCTGGAGCCCGCCCGCCCAGCACGAGGCGATGGCGGCGGCGATCCGCGGCGCCAGCCTGCGCATCGTCGAGGACTGCGGACACATGGCCACCGTCGAGCGGCCCGAGGCGGTCACCGACGCGCTTCGCGACTGGCTCGATGGGGTCAAGGCATGATTGGGATCGGCAGATTCGAAGCCGGGGGATACCGGCGGCTGCTCCCGCAAGTCACGGAGGTTTTGGAATGAAGGGCATCGTCATCCGCGACTTTCCGCGCGCGTCCACCGCCGTACTCGACGAGTTCGCGCGGCTGGGCACGGCGACCGTGCACGAGGCGCGCGGCCGCATCGGCCTGATGCGGCCCATCCTGCGGCCGGTCTATCCGGGCGCGTCCATCGCGGGAACCGCGGTCACCGTCTCCGTCGCTCCTGGCGACAACACCATGATCCACGTCGCCATCGAGGTGTGCAAGGCGGGCGACGTGCTCGTCGTGGTCCCCACCTCGGAGTGCAGCGACGGCTATTTCGGCGAGCTGTTCGCCACCGCGCTCCAGGTCCGCGGCGTCCGCGGCACGATCATCGAGGCGGGCTGCCGCGACGTGACGCCGCTCACCGCGATGGGCTTCCCCGTCTGGTCGAAGGCGGTGTCGGCGCAGGGCACCGTCAAGGAGACGTTGGGCAACATCAACCTGCCGGTGGTCTGCGCCGGGCAGGTGGTGGAGGCCGGCGACATCATCATCGCCGACGACGACGGCGTGGCGGTGGTTCCGGCGGCGGGGATCGACGAGGCCCTGACCGCCGCCCGCGCCCGCCTCGCCAAGGAGGAGGCCAACCGCGCCCGCTTCAAGAGCGGCGAACTGGGCCTCGACGTCTACGGCATGAGGCCGAAACTGGCCGAAAAGGGCCTCGTCTATTTCGACGACATGGCCGCGTTCAACGCCCGGAGCTAGTGTCCATGCAGACGGCGATTCCCTGCGTCCTGATGCGGGGCGGCACCTCGAAGGGGCCGTATTTCCTGTCCCGCGATCTCCCGACCGACCCGGCGCTGCGCGAGCGCGTGCTGCTGGCGGTCATGGGCTCCCCCGACCTGCGGCAAATCGACGGGCTGGGCGGCTCCCACCCGCTGACCAGCAAGGTCGCCATCGTCGGCCCGGCCACCCGGCCCGACGCCGACGTGGATTATCTGTTCGCCCAGGTGGTGGTGGACCAGCTGCGCGTCGATCTCGGCCAGAACTGCGGCAACATGCTGGCCGGCGTCGGTCCCTTCGCCATCGAGCAAGGGCTGGTCGAAGCGACCGGCGACCTGACCCGCGTGCGCATCCATATGGTGAACAGCGGGGACGTCGCCGTCGCCACAGTGCAAACGCCCGGCGGAACCGTGCGCTACACCGGCGATGCCGCCATCGACGGAGTGCCGGGCACCGCGGCGCCCATCGTGCTCGACTTCCTCGACGTCGCGGGGACGACCTGCGGCGCGCTGCTGCCGACCGGCAACGCCTGCGACCGCGTCGAAGGGGTGGACGTCACCCTGATCGACAACGGCATGCCGGTGGTGGTGGTGCGGGCGGGCGATCTGGGAGTCACCGGCGCCGAGTCCCCGGCGGAACTGGAGGCCGACACGGACCTCAAGGCGCGGGTCGAGGCGATCCGGCTCGCCGCCGGACGGCTGATGACTCTGGGCGACGTGTCGAAGAAGACGATGCCGAAGGTGTCTCTGGTGTCGCCGCCGCGCGCGGGGGGTGTCGTTTCCACCCGCACCTTCATCCCTCACCGGGTTCATGAGGCGATCGGCGTGCTCGGCGCGGTCAGCGTCGCCACCGCCTGCATCCTGCCCGGCTCGGCCGCCGCCCCGGTGGCGCGCCTCTCAGGCGGCGGAGCCGTGCGGCGGCTCGACGTCGAGCATCCGACCGGCTTCTTCTCGGTCGAGATCGAACTGGACCCGTCAGCCGAGGGGCTGGCGATCAAACGCTCGGCGCTGCTGCGGACCGCACGTAAGTTGATGGCCGGCGACGTCTTCATTCCCACCGCCGTCTGGAAGGGACATTCATGAGCACCCTACCCTCCCGAATCGCGCTGATCGGCTTCGGCGAGGTCGGACGCATCCTCGCCCGCGACCTGCGCGCGGCGGGCGTCGCCCATATCAGCGCCTACGACATCGCCTTCGCCGACCCCGACAGCGCGCAGCGGCGCAACGCCGTCACCGATGGGGTCGAGGTTTGCACCGACGCGCCCTCGGCGGTGCGCGGCGCGCCGCTGGTGATCAGCGCGGTCACCGCCGGTTCGGCGCTGGACGCCGCCCGTTCGGTGCTGCCGGGCATCGACCGCGACGCCTTCTTCATGGATGTCAACTCGGTGTCGCCGGGCACCAAGCGCGACGCCGCCAAGCTGGTGAACGCCGCCGGCGGACGCTACGTCGAGGCCGCGGTGATGAGTTCGGTGCCGCCGCACGGCATCCGCACGCCGATGCTGCTGGGCGGGCGCCACGCCGCCGCCTTCGCGCCGCTGGGCGAGGCCATCGGGTTGTCGGCGCAGGTCTATTCGGACCGCGAGGGGGCCGCCTCCTCGGTGAAGATGTGCCGCAGCGTGATGATCAAGGGCCTGGAGGCGCTGGTCATGGAATGCCTGGTCAGCGCCCGCGCCTACGGCGTCGAGAGCGATGTGCTCGGCTCCCTGTCCGACACCATGCCGGGCACCGACTGGGAGAAGCTCGCCGGCTACATGATCCAGCGCTCGCTCCAGCACGGCCGCCGCCGCGCCGAGGAGATGCGCGAGGTCGCCAAGACCGTGGCCGACACGGGGTGCGAGCCGCTGATGAGCCTCGCCATCGCCGAGCGCCAGGATTGGGCCGCCGGCATCGGCCGCGCGATGGAGAAGCCCGGCGCGGATATCGGCGGCGTCCTCGACGCCGTTCGTGCCGCCATGACCAAGACGTGACATCATCGGTCCGTTACCAAAGCAAACATAAAATCCGGAGGAAAACGCCAATGAATGCCAGACGCCATGTCCTGCTCGGAGCCGCCGCTCTCGCCGCGCTTCTGATCACGCCCCCGGCGCACGCCCAGGAAACCGTGAAGGTCGGCCTGGTGCTGCCGATGACCGGGCCCTTCGCTTCGACCGGACGCCAGATCGAGGCGGCGGTGAAGCTGTACCAGCAGCAGCATGGCAGCACGGTCGCCGGCAAGAAGGTCGAGGTCATCGTCAAGGACGACACCGGCACGCCGGACCTGACCAAGCGCCTGTCGCAGGAACTGGTGGTCAACGACAAGGTCAACGTCCTCGCCGGCTTCGGGCTGACGCCGCTGGCGCTGGCCGCCGCGCCGATCGCCACCCAGGGCAAGGTGCCGCAGGTCATCATGGCCGCCGCCACCGCCACCATCACCGAAGCCTCGCCCTACATCGTCCGCACCAGCATGACGCTGCCGCAGGTGGCGACGCCGATGGCCGACTGGGCCATCAACAACGGCATCAAGAAGACGATGACCATGGTGGCCGACTACGGTCCCGGCCTCGACGCCGAGAAGGCGTTCAGCGAAGCCTTCGTCAAGCTGGGCGGCAGCGTCGACAACCTGCGCGTTCCGCTGCGCAATCCCGACTTCGCGCCGTTCCTCCAGCGCGTGGCCGACGCCAAGCCGGATGCGCTGTTCGTCTTCGTGCCGTCGGGCGTCGGATCGATCTTCATGAAGCAGTTCGTCGAGCGCGGCCTCGACAAGTCCGGCGTCAAGCTGATCGGCCCCGGCGACATCACCGACGACGATCTGCTGAACGACATGGGCGACGTGGCGCTGGGCACCGTGACGTCCTTCCACTATTCGGCGGCCAATCCGTCGGCGGAAAACAAGGCCTTCGTCGCGAGCTTCAAGAAGCTCAACCAGATGCGCCCGAACTTCATGGCCGTTGCCGGCTATGACGGCATGCACCTGATCTACGAGGCCCTGAAGAAGACCAACGGCGCCGCCGGCGGCGATGCGCTGGTCGCGGCGATGAAGGGGATGAGCTGGACCAGCCCGCGCGGCCCGGTCACCATCGACCCGGAAACCCGCGACATCATCCAGAACGTCTACATCCACAAGGTCGAGCGTGTGGACGGCGAACTCTACAACGTCGGGTTCGCCACCATCCCGAACGTCAAGGACCCCGTCAAGGCGGCCAAGAAGTAAGGGCGCCATTGCCCCCTCCCCCTCCTTCTTCTCCCCACCGGGCGAGGGAGGGCCAGGGAGGGGGCAAACCCGGCGGCGCACCCGCGGAGTTCCCCGATGCTGACCCTCCTCTTCGACGGCATCGCCTATGGCATGCTTCTGTTCATCCTGTCCTGCGGCCTGTCGATCACGCTGGGCTTGATGAACTTCGTCAATCTTGCCCATGGCGCCTTCGCCATGGCGGGCGGCTACGCCACCATCGTGCTGATGACCCGGTTCGGCCTGCCCTTCGTGGCGACGCTGCCGCTCGCCTTCCTGTTCACCGCGCTGCTCGGGCTGGTGCTGGAGCGCACGCTGTATCGCCGCCTCTATGGCCGCACCCACCTCGACCAGGTGCTTTTCTCCATCGGTCTGGTGTTCGTCGCGGTGGCCGCGGTGGACTACCTGATGGGCTCGCAGCAGCAGATCGTCAAACTGCCCGCCGCGCTCCAGGGCCGCGTCGAGATTTTCGGCGTCGCCATCGGCATCTACCGGTCCTTCATCATCGCCATCTGCACGGTGCTGGTGGTGAGCCTGCAGCTCATCCTGTCGAAGACCCGCTTCGGCAGCCGCCTGCGCGCCGCGGTGGACGACCAGCGCGTGGCGCAGGGCCTGGGAATCAACGTCGGCGCCATCTTCGCTCTGACCTTCGCGGTGGGCTCCGGCCTCGCCGGGCTGGGCGGCGCGCTCGGCGCCGAGATCCTCGGCCTCGACCCGGTGTTCCCGCTCAAGTTCATGATCTACTTCCTGATCGTCGTGACCGTGGGCGGCACGTCGAGCCTGATCGGGCCGTTCGTCGCCTCGCTGCTGCTCGGCATCGCCGACGTCGCCGGCAAGTATTACGTGCCCGAAGTCGGCGCCTTCGTCATCTACACGCTGATGATCGTCTTCCTGCTCCTGCGCCCGCAGGGCCTGTTCGCGCGAGCCCGCTGATGGCCGCCCCCGAGGAGACCGCCATGACCATCAGTCTGGCCCCCGCCCGGTCCGCCGACGACCGTCCGGCCCCGTCCACGTCCGAGCGCGTCGTCGCCGCGCTGAAACGCCGCCACCGCTGGCGGACGCCCGAAACGCTGTTCTGGGCCGCCGCCGCCGCGGCGGTCTTCCTGTTACCGTCCAAACACCTGATCCTCAACGAGATCGCCATCCTCGGCCTGTTCGCGCTGTCGCTGGACCTGATCCTGGGCTTCGCCGGCGTCATCTCGCTGGGCCACGCGGCCTTCCTCGGCGTCGGCGCCTACTGCGCCGGCCTGCTCGCCAAGCACGGCGTCACCGAACCGGTGGTCGGGCTGGTGGCCGCCGCCGCGCTGACCGCGGCGCTCGGCTTCGTCACCAGCTTCCTGGTGCTGCGCGGCGCCGACCTGACCCGGCTGATGGTGACCATGGGCATCGCGCTGATCCTGGGTGAAGCCGCCAACCAGATGGCGTGGCTGACCGGCGGCGCCGACGGCCTCCAGGGCATCGTCATGGGCCCGATCCTCGGCCTGTTCGAATTCGACCTGTTCGGCACCACCGCCTATGTCTACAGCCTGACGGTCCTGTTCCTGCTGTTCCTGGCGGCGCGGCGGATCACCAACTCGCCCTTCGGGCTGTCTCTGCTGGCCGTGCGGGACAACCCGTTGCGCGCCGCGGCCATCGGCGTGCCGGTGAACGGCCGGCTGGTGCGCGTCTACACCCTCGCCGCCGCTTATGCCGGCGTCGCCGGCGCGCTGCTCGCACAGACCACGCAGTTCGTCTCGGTGGACGTGCTGGACTTCCACCGTTCCGCCGACGTGATGCTGGTCCTGATCATCGGCGGCACCGGCTACCTCTATGGCGGGCTGATCGGCGCCGTGCTGTTCAAGCTGCTCCAGGACGTGCTGGCCGGCTTCACGCCGCAGTACTGGCACTTCTGGATCGGCATCTTCCTGATCGCCCTGGTGCTGGCCGGGCGCGAGCGCGTGGTGGGCGGCGTCGGCGACGTGGTGCGCCGCCTGTTGCGCCGCGACGCCGCGAAGGAGTGACCCGCATGACCCCCGCTCTCGAAACCCGCGGCCTGCAACGGACATTCGGCGCTCTGCGCGCCACCGACAACGTGACGTTCCGGCTGGAACGCGGCGCCCGCCACGCACTGATCGGCCCGAACGGCGCCGGCAAGACCACCTTCATCAACCTGCTGACCGGCGTTCTGACGCCGAGCGCCGGGAGCATCTACCTGGACGGCGCCGACATCACCCGCATGAAGCGCGAGGAGCGTGTGCGCAGCGGGCTGGCGCGCACCTTCCAGATCAACCAGCTGTTCGCCGCGCTGACGCCGCTGGAGACCATCGGGCTGGCGGTGTCCGAGCGCATGGGCGGCGGTCGCGACTGGTGGCGCCCCACGGGGAGCAAGGACTGGATCGTCGATGAGGTCGTGGAGATCGCCGAGCGCTTCAACCTCGTGGAGGAGCTGGAGCAGCGCACCTCGACGCTGGCTTA
The DNA here is from genome assembly GCA_023411035.1 of Pseudomonadota bacterium. GTDB lineage: Bacteria > Pseudomonadota > Alphaproteobacteria > Azospirillales > Azospirillaceae > Azospirillum. Next base: position 1,272 of record JAEYPE010000087.1, on the reverse strand, counting down.
CGGCAAGCAGCGCCTTCTGGAGATCGCCGTGGCCTTCGCCTGCCGGCCGCGGGTTCTGCTGCTGGACGAACCGGCGGCGGGCGTGCCGGAGGCCGACCGCCACGAGATCCTCGCCGCCGTGGCGTCGCTGCCGCGTGACGTGTCGGTGCTGCTGATCGAGCACGACATGGATCTGGTGTTCAGCTTCGCCGAGCGCATTTCGGTGCTGGTCAACGGCGCGCTGTTCAAGGAAGGGACGGTGGACGAGATCGCCGCCGATCCGCAGGTGAAGACCGTCTATCTGGGCGAGGCCGACGATGAATGACGTGCTGGTTCTCGAAGGCGTCACCGCCGGCTACGGCGAGGCGGTGGTGGTGAACGACGTCTCGCTTCGCCTGCGCGAGGGCGAGGCGCTGGCGCTGCTCGGGCGCAACGGCGTGGGCAAGACGACGCTGCTCAGCGCCATCGTCGGCATCACGCGCCGCTTCAGCGGCAGCGTCGCGGTGGCCGGACACGACATCACGCACTGGCGCCCCGACCGCCGGGCGCTGGCCGGCATCGGCTGGGTGCCGCAGGAGCGCAACATCTTCAAGTCATTGACGGTGGAGGAGAACCTGACCGCCGTGGCGCGGCCGGGGGCCTGGACCGTACGCCGCGTCTATGACATGTTCCCCCGGCTGGAGGAGCGGCGGCGCAACCTGGGCAACCAGCTCTCCGGCGGCGAGCAGCAGATGCTGGCGGTCGGCCGTGCGCTGGTGCTGAACCCCAAGGTGCTGCTGCTGGACGAGCCGACCGAGGGGCTGGCGCCGATCATCGTCGAGGAACTGCTGCGGGCGCTCACCCGCATCGTCCGCGAGGATGCCATGGCCACCATCGTGGTCGAGCAGCACGCCCGCAAGATCCTGAAGGTGACCGACAAGGCGATCATCCTCGACCGCGGCGCCATCGTCTACGCCGGCGACAGCCGCACCCTGCGGGAGGACGCCGGCGCGCTGGAGCAGCACATGGGCGTGACGCAGCGGGGCAAGGCGAACACCCAGCACTGACAGGGTGATCGAACCACGAAAACGCCCGCCTGCGGATGCAGGCGGGCGTTTTTCGTTGCGGATGGCAATGGAAGGACGGCTCACCGTCCCTTGGCTTTGAGCGCCCGGTCGAGGCGGGGATAGACGCGGCGCGCGTTGCCCTCGTAGACCTTGAAGCGGTCCTCGGCGGACAGGTTCAGCGTCGCCTCGATGTAGCGGCGGGTGTCGTCGTAGGCGTGCCCGGTTTCCGGGTCGATGCCGCGCACCG
>JAEYPE010000081.1 GCA_023411035.1 Pseudomonadota bacterium | reverse complement strand
CACCTGATGCACGCCATCGCCTGGCAGATCCGGCGGAACGATCCGAACCGCAAGGTGATCTACCTGTCGGCGGAAAAGTTCATGTACCAGTTCATCCGGGCGCTGCGCTTCAAGGACACCATGGCCTTCAAGCAGCAGTTCCGCTCGGTGGACGTGCTGATGATCGACGACGTGCAGTTCATCAGCGGCAAGGACAGCACCCAGGAAGAGTTCTTCCACACCTTCAACGCGCTGGTGGACCAGAACCGGCAGGTCATCATCTCCGCCGACAAGAGCCCGTCGGACCTGGAGGGGATGGAGGAGCGGCTTCGCTCGCGACTCGGCTGGGGCCTCGTCGCGGACATCCACCCGACCACCTACGAATTGCGGCTGGGCATCCTCCAGGCCAAGGCGGACGCGCTGAACGCGGCCATCCCGCTGAAGGTGCTGGAGTTCCTGGCCCACAAGATCACGTCGAACGTGCGCGAGCTGGAAGGGGCGCTGAACCGCATCGTCGCGCACGCGGAACTGGTCGGGCGCGCCATCTCGCTGGAATCGACGCAGGAGGTGCTGCACGATCTGCTGCGCGCCAACGACCGCCGCGTGACCATCGACGAAATCCAGAAACGGGTGGCGGAGCACTTCAACATCCGCGTCGCCGACATGCATTCGGCCCGCCGCGCCCGCGCCGTGGCCCGCCCGCGGCAGGTCGCCATGTATCTTGCCAAGCAGCTCACCGCCCGCTCCCTGCCGGAGATCGGGCGAAAGTTCGGCGGGCGCGACCACACCACCGTGATGCACGCGGTGAAGAAGGTCGAGGAGCTGCGCACCACCGATCCCGCCTTCGCCGAAGACGTGGAACTGCTCCGGCGCATGCTGGAAAGCTGAGCCGGGGACCGCTTCGCCCCCGCTCCCCGACGTTACAGCCCGGTGAAGTTTGCGCACATTCCCGCTTGAGCCATGGACGGCGGCCGGATATCGCGGCACAGTTGCCGCTGCGGCGGAGTCCGGTTCGACCGGATTCGCGACCGGCACGGCAAATAAGAAAACGGACCAATAAGAATCGGGAGAGTAGGTGCCATGACCAAGGTTCCGGAAACCACCAGCCTGGAACAGCGCTCCAGCGCCGAGACCCAGCGCGCCGCCAAGGGATTCACCCGCCGCCTGCTGCTCCAGGGGGTGGCCGCCGCCGCGGGCGTCGCCTCGGTCGGCCCCTTCATCCTGCGCGAAGGCCACGCCGCGTCGGGCAGCGTCAAGATTTTCTCCTGGGCCGGCTACATCAACCCGGACATGCTGGCCGACTTCGAGAAGAAGACCGGCATCAAGGCCACCCTGACCGAATACGCCACCAACGACGAGCTTCTGAACCAGCTCAAGGCCACGGGCGGCGCCGGCTTCGACATCATCCACCCGACGGTGGACCGTGTGCCGAACTATGTCGAGTTCGAGCTGCTCCAGCCGCTGGACGAATCGAAGGTGAAGTGGGACGGCTGCCTGAAGTCGGCGGTCGAGGGTTCCGCCACCATGGGCGGCGTGGTCGGCGGCAAGCGCTTCCTCGCCCCCGCCGACTGGGGGACGGAGGCCATCGCCTATGACATGAACAAGGCGCCGCTGAGCTACGGCACCGCCAGCTACGGCGACCTGTGGAAGCCGGAACTCGCGGGCAAGGCGACGGTGCGCGGCCATTCCAGCCTGATCGGCATCGGCCTGTGGCTGGAAGGCCAGGGCAAGCTGCCCCACCCGATTCGCGAGCAGTTCAAGGACGAGGCCAAGGCCCGCGCCAACTTCGACGCGATCCTTCAGGCCGCCGTGGCCAACAAGAAGGCCATCGGCCAGTTCTGGTCCAACGAGAACGAGGCCCAGGGCGCCTTCCGCACCAACGGCTGCGTGATCGGCCAGACCTGGGATTCGACCGCCGTTGCCCTGCGCAAGGAGGGCCTGCCGGTCCGCTTCCTCGCGCCGAAGGAAGGCGCGCTGGCCTGGATGGAGGGTTTCGCGATCCCGAAGAAGGCGGCGAATCTGGAACAGGCCTATGCCTGGATCAACTGGTTCTACACGCCGCAGGCGGGCGCGCTCTACACCAACCATTCCGGCATCTCCAGCACGGCGGTGGGGGCGGAAGCGCATCTGTCCGACCTGAACAAGCAGTTCTTCGCCGACGCCTATCCGGGTGACGCGCTGCAAAAGCTGTGGTGGTGGCCGATCCAGGAAGCCTGGTACGTGTCCATCCGCAACGAATACCAGGACCGTTTCCTGGCGGCGTGACCGTGATCCTCCCCCGCTCCCTTCGGGGCGGGGGAGGTGCGTCAGTTTTTCATTCGGGTGCCTATGAGCCAGGACGTCCAGCTCGAATCCGTCACCATGCGGTTCGGCTCCGTCACCGCCGTCCGCAACGTGTCGCTGACGGTCGGGGCGGGGGAATTCTTCAGCTTCCTCGGCCCGTCGGGCTGCGGAAAGACCACCATCCTGCGCATGATCTCCGGCTTCATGGAGCCGACGGAGGGCGCCATCCGCATCGGCGGGCGGGACATGCGCGGAATCGGCCCGAACAAGCGCCCGACCGCGCTGATCTTCCAGAACCTCGCCCTTTTCCCGCTGATGACGGTGGCGGAGAACATCGGCTTCGGGCTGGAGGTGCGGGGTGTGCCTTCGGCGGACCGCAAGGCGCGGGTGACGCGGCTTCTCGATCTCGTGGCCCTGCCGGACGCTGCGGAGAAGAAGGTGACGGAACTGTCCGGCGGCCAGCGCCAGCGCATCGCCATCGCCCGCGCCCTGGCGGTGGAACCCGCCGTGCTGCTGCTGGACGAGCCGCTGTCGGCGCTGGACCTGAAGCTGCGCCAGCACATGCGGGCCGAACTGCGCGATTTGCAGAAGCGGACCGGCGTGACCTTCATCTACATCACCCACGACCAGGGCGAGGCGCTGACCATGTCCGACCGGATCGGCGTGATGTCCAGGGGCGTGCTGGAGCAGGTGGGCGACGGGCGGACCATCTACGACCATCCGGAAACCGCCTTCGTCGCCTCCTTCGTGGGGGAAAACAACCGCTTTACGGGCACCGTCACCGAGTCGGCGGGCGGGCAGGCCGCGCTGGACACGCCCTATGGCCGCCTGGTCGGGCGCAACCCGAAGCACCTCGTTCCCGGCGACCGCGCCACCCTGTTCGTCCGGCCGGAGCGCATGGCGGCGGGAACGGGGGCGGAAAACACGCTGGAGGCGCGGGTCACCCACCGGGATTTCGAGGGCGCCTTCATCAACGCCTTCCTGGAGGGCGACATCACCGTCCAGGTCCCGCATCTGGGCGACGAGCCGCCGCTGACCCCCGGCGAACCCGCCCGCCTCGCCTTCCGGGCGGAGGACGCGGTGATCCTGCCGGACACCCCGCCATGACCGGCGTGCTGCGCCGCTACGGCCCGGTGCTGACGGGCATCATCCTTCTGGCCGTGGCGCTGTGGCTGCTGCTGCTGGTCGTGCTGCCCCAATTGCTGATGGTGGATTTCTCCTTTCGTCCCTCGCTGCCGCCCAGCAAGGCCGGCGGGCCGGAGGATGTCTACACGCTGCGCAACTACGCGACGCTGTGGACAAACCAGATCCATCTGTCGATCTTCCTGAAAACCATCTGGGCCAGCAGCCTCGTCACCGCCGTCACCCTGGCGGTCTGCTACCCCGTGGCCTTCTATCTGGCGCAGGTGGTGCCGCGGCGGCGCCTGCCGGTGCTGGTGCTGATGCTGGTCGTTCCCTTCTGGATCAACGAGCTGCTGCGCACCTTCGCCTGGTACATCATCCTGGCCTACAACGGGCCGTTGAATGCGCTGCTGGTCGGGCTGGGCATCTTTTCGGAACCGCAACGACTGCTGGGCGGTGATGCCGGCGTCATCATCGGCATGGTGTATGTCTACATCCTCTTCATGGTGTTCCCGATCATGAACGCGATGGAGTCGCTGGACCGCAACCAGATCGAGGCGGCGCGCGACCTGGGGGCCGGATGGCTGCGCATCCACCGCCGCATCGTCATCCCCCACGCCAAGCCGGGCATCGCGGTCGGCTGCATCATGACCTTCATGCTGGCGGCGGGCAGCTACGCCGTGCCGGCCCTGCTGGGCGGACCGCAGAGCCGCTGGTTCACCGAGGTCATCTACAACTGGTTCTTCGAGGGCGGGAACTGGAACCAGGGGGCGGCCTACGCCTTCATCCTGCTGATCCTGTGCATCGCCTTCATCCTGCTGATGATGCGGCTGTTCCGCGTCGGCCTCACGGATATCGCGAAATGAGTGCCGCAAGCTTCCGCCGCTGGCTGACCGGGACCTATCTCGTCCTGTTCTTCGGCTATTTGTTCCTGCCGCTGGGGATCATGGCGGCGGCGACCTTCAACAGCAGCCGCTTCCCGACCATCACCCCCTGGATGGGCTTCACGCTGCAATGGTTCTCTGCCCTGTGGGCCGACCAGCGCATGTGGCAGGCGCTGGGCACCAGCCTGCTGGTCGGGGCGGGGGTGATCGCGGTGGCGGTGCCGCTGGGGCTGGCGGCGGCGCTGCTGCTGGACCGGCTGCACAGCCGGGCGCGGACCTTCCTCTACGCCGTGATGGTGTCGCCGCTGCTGACGCCGGGGGTGATCGTCGGCATCTCCACGCTGGTCTTCTGGCGGGAGTGGTTCGGGGTGACCGGCGGCCTGTTCCTGACCATCCTGGCGCAGTCCAGCTTCATCGCGGCCTATGCGATGCTGCTGTTCCTGGCGCGGCTGCAACGGTTCGATTCGACGCTGGAGGAAGCGGCGCTGGATCTGGGCGCCACCCACGGGCAGGTGTTCCGGCGGATCACGCTGCCCTATCTGACGCCGGCCATCCTGTCGGCGTCCTTCCTGGCCTTTTTGCAGAGCTTCGAGAATTACAACACGACCCTGTTCGTCCGCGGGCTGGACACCACGCTGACGATCTACATCGCGTCGAAGGTGCGCACGGGCCTGACGCCCGCGGTCAACGCGCTGTCGCTGATCCTGATCGCGCTGACGATCCTGGGCGCCGTCGTCTACGAAATCCTGCGCCGGCGCGAAGCGCGCCGGCAGCCGGACCCCGCGTGACGGCGGCTCCGGCCGCACATGCGGCCGAAGCCCGCCGGCGAATGAGGCGTCAAGAAACCGAAGCGAACAAAGTTCGCTTCAGTCTTCGCTTTCGTCCGCGTCGGCCTCGATCTGGGCGGCGAGGTCGCGCAGCATGTCGATGACGTCCTCGTGGCTGGTCTCGTCCACGGCGGTGTTCACGGCGGCCTCGATCATGGCAACGGCGATGTAGGGGCCAAGGACCCCGCCTTCCTTGATCGCCGCGTCCAGGTGCTTCTCGGCGATCGACAGGGCCTTCTCGAACAGGGCCTCGGCCGTCTGGTTGGTGCTGTCCTTGCTCATCTTGCGGTCCGTTGCGGGTGTATGGTGCGACTCCTATAACACCGCCCCGCCCGGCTTGGCGCGGCAAATCGGGACGTTGCGGGGAATGACCGTCATGCCCGGGCTTGCTCCGGCCCGCCGCACCGGCCACATTCGGCCAGGAACACAGCTTTCAGGCGATCATGACCGACCCGACCAGCCCCGACCTCTACCGCTTCTGGATCGCGGAGCATGTGCGCTTCGCCGACCTCGACGCGCTCGGCCACGTCAACAACAACGCCATCGGCGTGTATTTCGAGCAGCTCCGCGTGTCGCTGGTCCATGACGGCTGCGGTTTCCGCGGCGATTCCCCCTGGACCGTGGTGCTGGCGCGCAGCGTCATCGACTACAAGGCCGAACTGCTGTTTCCGGCGGACATCCGCGTCGGCGCGCGGGTGGTGAGGGTCGGCAACACCTCCGTCGTGCTGGGCGCGGCCATTTTCGAGGGCGACCGCTGCATCGCCGTGCACGAGGCCGTCTGCGTCATCGTGGACAAGGACACGCACCGCCCGTTCCCGGTGCCGGCGGACCTGCGCGACGCCCTGGCCCGCTACGTGTGAGGACGCCATGCCGCCCGTATCCCTGAACCGCCGCACCCTGCTGACCGGTTCCGCCCTGCTGGCCGGGGCCGGTCTGCTGCCGCGCGCGGCCCGTGCGGCGGCGGGGGAGGGCAGGACGGTGAGCCTGTCCGCCGGTCCGGCCCGCGTCAATCTGGCGGGGAAGGGCTATCCCGACACGGCGGTCTGGGCCTATGACGGGCGGATTCCCGGCCCGGAGCTGCGCTTCCGCCAGGGCGACATGGCGCGCATCGCCTTCGCGAACAATCTGCCGGAGCCGACCACCATCCACTGGCATGGCCTGCGCGTTCCCAACGCCATGGACGGGGTGCCGGGGCTCACGCAAGCCGCGGTGCCCGCGGGCGGGCGGTTCGACTATGAATTTCCGCTGAGGGACGCCGGCACCTTCTGGTACCACCCCCACGCCAACAGCGGGGTGCAGGTGGCTCACGGTCTGGCCGGCGCCTTCATCGTGGAGGAGCGGGAACCGATCCGCGTGGACCGCGACCTGCTCTGGCTGCTCGGCGACTGGCGCCTGACCAGGGAGGCGGAGCTGGCCGGCGGTTTCGGCCATCCCATGGACGCCACCCACGCCGGGCGCATCGGCAACACCGTCACCATCAACGGCGCCGTCCGGGACAGCGTGCCGGTCCGTGCCGGGGAGCGCATCCGCCTGCGCCTGATCAACGCGGCGAACGCCCGAGTCTTCGCGCTCGACTTCCAGGGGCACGCGCCGCAGGTGATCGCGCTCGACGGCCAGCCGGTGACGCCGCACGCCCCGCCGGACGGCAAGGTGGTCCTGGCGCCCGGCCAGCGCGCCGACCTCGTGATCGACATGGCGGGCAAGCCGGGCGAGGGGTTCGACGTGGTGGACGGCTTCTACCCGCGCATGGCCTACCGGTTGACCCGGCTGACCTACAGCGCCGAGGCGCCCCTGCGCGATTCGCCGCTGGACGCCCCCATCGCGCTGGCCCCGAATCCGCTGCCCGAACCCGACCTCGCCGGGGCGGTCCGCCAGGACGTGGTGCTGGATGGCGGGATGCACGGCGCGATGCCGAAGAACGCCGGGCCGCGCGGCCCCTTCTGGGCGCTGAACGGCGTGGCGGCCATGGGCCATCACCATCTGGAACCGCTCATCACCGTCAAACGCGGCCAGACCCAGGTGACGGCCTTCGTCAACGAGACCGGCTGGTGGCATCCCATGCACCTGCACGGCTTTCCCTTCCGCGTCCTGTCGCGCAACGGCCAACCGGCCGAGCACCGCGAATGGCGCGATACCGTCCTGCTCGGCCCCAATGAAACGGCCGAGATCGCCTTCGTGGCTGAAGAGGCCGGTGACTGGATGCTCCACTGCCATATTCTGGAGCATCAGGAGACCGGCATGATGGCCGTCCTGAGAGTGACCGCGTGAAACGACCCGCCCCCAAACACCGCCCGTCCCCCCGCAGCGCCGAACCCCGCATCGCCGAACTGACCGTCGCCGAGGTCGGCGCGCGCGGCGACGGCATCGCCGTGCTCGACGGCGCCAAAGTCTTCGTGCCGCTGACCGTTCCCGGCGACCGCGTGCGGGTGGCCGTGAAGGAGCCGGCCAACGCCAAGGGCGACGGTCTGCGGGCCGACCTGCTGGAAATCCTGGAGCCCGGCCCCGGACGGGCCACGCCGCCCTGTTCCCATTTCGGGGCCTGCGGCGGCTGCACGCTCCAGCATATGGAGGACGCGGCCTACACCGCCTGGAAGGCCGGGCTGGTGCAGGGCGCGCTGGCCCGCGTCGGGCTGGGCGACGCGCCTCTGGAACCGCTGTCCCGGACGCCGCCGGGGGCGCGCCGCCGCGCCCGTTTCGCGGCGCTGAAGCGGGGCCGCCGCGTCTGGTTCGGCTTCAACGAGCGGCTGAGCCATCGTCTGGCCGATCTGACGGAATGTCCGGTGCTTCTGCCCCGGCTGTTCGCCCTGGTGGAACCGTTGCGGGGGCTGCTGCTGTCGGTCCTGCCGGACGGCGGCGGCTGCGACGTGATCGCCACCGATCTGGATGGCGGCATCGACCTCGTTCTGGTCGGCCCGCGCAGCCTGGACCGCGCGGCGCGGGAGCGTCTGGTGACCTTCGGAGAAGGGGAGGGGGTTGCCCGCATTTCCTGGCAGGCGGACGACCGTGGCACACCGGAACCCATCGCCCACCGCCGTCCGGTTGCGGTGCGCTTCGCCGGTCTGCCGGTCACCCCGCCGCCCGGCGCCTTCCTCCAGGCGAGCGCCGAGGGCGAAGCCGCCCTGGTCGCCGCCGTCCTGGCCAACATCGGGGAGCCGAAACGGGTGGCCGACCTGTTCGCCGGGCTGGGCACCTTCGCCGTTCCGCTGGCCCAGCGGGCGGCGGTCCATGCGGTGGAGGGGGACGCCCCGGCGCTGGCCGCTTTGAACAAGGCGGCGGGTGCCCTGCGCCTGACCACGGAGCGGCGCGATCTGTTCGAAAACCCGCTGACGGCGAAGGAACTGGCGCGGTTCGACGCGGTGGTCTTCGACCCGCCGCGGGCCGGTGCGGCGGCTCAGGCTCAGGCCCTGGCCGGGTCGAAGGTGCCGCGCGTGGTGGCGGTGTCCTGCAACCCCGCCACCTTCGCCCGCGATGCCCGGACCTTGGTGGACGGGGGGTACGTGCTGAGCCGCGTTTACCCGGTGGACCAGTTCCTGTGGTCCGCCCACGTCGAGGTCGTCGGGGTGTTCAGCCGCTCGCCCTGATCAACCCAACTTGATCAATCCAACTGCATCACGATGGCCTTGAGGTAGGCCGATTCCGGCAGATGCGGGTGAACCGGGTGATCCGGCCCGGCCCCGGCGCTGCGCAGGATGCGGCCCGTGCGCCCGGCGTCGGTCAGGCCGCGGGCGACCTGCTCGGCGAAGGTCGGCGGGTCCACGTTGTGGCTGCAGGACGCGCAGAGCAGGAAGCCGCCCGGCGCCGTGATCTTCGCCGCCAGCCGCGTCATCTTGCGGTAGGCGCGGCTGCCGACGGCGAGGTCCTTCTTGGACTTCACGAAGGCCGGCGGGTCGGCGATCACCACCTCGAACCGCTCGCCTTCGGCGTTCAGCCGCTCCATCTCGTTGAAGGCGTCGGCGCGGCGCGCCTCGAAGCGGTCCGCCACCCCGTTGGCCTCCGCCGCGCGGGTGGCGGCGTCCAGCGCCCCCTGCGACCGGTCCACCGACACCACCGACGCGGCACCCTCCACCGCGCAGAGCACGCCGAAGCCGCCGTTGTAGCTGAAGAAGTCGATGGCCCGCTTGCCCTTCGCCAGCTTGGCGATGAAGGCGCGGTTGTCGCGCTGGTCGTAGAACCAGCCGGTCTTCTGCCCGCTGAGCGGGTCGGCGAAGAAGGTGGCGCCGTTTTCCTCCAGCCGGATCGGGCCGTCGATCCCGCCCTTCACCAGCCGGGTTTCCTCCGGCAGCCCTTCCAGCGCGCGCTGGGTGCTGTCGTTGCGCAGGATGACCGCGCGGGGGGCCAGAACCTCGTCGACAGCGGCCAGGATGGCGTCGATCCGCTGGTCCATGAAGACGCTGTTGGCCTGCACCGTCACCACGTCGCCGTAGCGGTCCACGATCAGCCCCGGCAGCCCGTCGGCCTCCGCGTGCACGACGCGGTAATAGGGCCGGTCGAACAGCGTCTCGCGCAGTTCCAGCGCGCGCTTCAGCCGTCCGGCGAAGAAGGCGTGATCCACCACCGTCGCCGGGTCGCCGGAGAGCATCCGCGCGGCGATCAGGGTGTGCGGGTTGAAGGTGGCGATGCCCAGCGGAGTCCCGCCGGGGTCCAGCAGACGCACCGGGCTGCCCGGCGGGATGGACTTGGCCGCCATGTCCATCTGGACTTCGTTGGAATAGACCCAGGGGTGGCCATGCAGGACGCGCCGCTGGCGGCCGGCCTGGAGATGGATCGCCCGGTATTTGACGGGGGTGGTGGGGGTGTCGGTCATGATGCCGCATCCTAGCCGCTCGGGTCCGCCGAGCAAACGGTCACGTCGATGGATTCGGGGGAAAGGGCGGGCGGATTCGGGGGAGAAGTCGGGGCCCTGCCTTTTCCGGCGTGCCTTATGGTATGCCGTGCGGCGTTTCGGCCTGCGACGGATGCGCGCGGTTGTCGTTGGCGCCGTCCATCGCCTTGCACAGCCGCAGGGTTTCCGTGCGGTGCCCCTCCTGGCGGAAGCAGGACAGCAGAGGGCTGCGGGACCCCTCCTGCCCGGCCAGCGATTCCGGAAGGGCGGTGTGGATCGCCGCACAGCCGTGGCCGCGCGCCAGCCGGTCCATGGACCGCAGCAAAGTCTCCGCCGGTCCCGTCATGTCGAACAGGTCGAGCACGACGAAATTCTCCACGGCCAGAATTCGACCATGGCGAAGATGCTCCGCAATAGCGTATGAGAAAAGCCCATGGAGGTACCCCCGTGCGTTCTGCACGGTCATGATGCCGGTTGGCGCCGCGGGGGTATCAACCGGCCCGATAAGTGCTGCGGCAAATGCGCGCCACCGCTCCACCGGCAGGTCCGGGGCGATGGCCCGCACCAGCGGATAGGCCTGGTCGATCTGACGCTGACCGAGAGGTTTCGCAATGAAGCTTTCGTCCATGCCCGTCCGACCGCATGAAGGACGGTGAACGATGGCAGGCACCGGTAAGACCGGTCGTTGACGTAGATCAATGTTGCAAGGTCCACCCCTACACATATTGGGATTATTGGAGGCAGGCGCAACCGGCGTCCGCATGAGTGCATCGTATGTGAACCTGCCCCCCTCCTTAACAGTACGTACCCAGCGGTGGTGCAACCTCAGAAGGAGCGGCCCGAGCCGCCCGGGGCAAACGGGAGAGATTGAATGACATCAGCGACTCTGACGCCAGGGGCCGCCCTGGGCAGCCAGCGGGTGTCGGAAAATGTGCGTTATTACGAAGACGCCGTCCGACTCTTCGTCATCGCTGCAGTGTTCTGGGGTGTCGTCGGCTTCCTGGCCGGCGTCTTCATCGCGCTGCAGCTCGCTTTTCCGGCGCTGAATCTCGGCCTTGAGTGGACGAGCTTCGGGCGCCTGCGGCCGGTCCACACCTCGGCCGTTATCTTCGCGTTTGGCGGCAACGTCCTGTTCGCCACCTCGCTCTACTCCGTGCAGCGCACCAGCCGCCAGTATCTGTTCGGCGGCGAGGGCCTCGCGAAGTTCGTCTTCTGGAACTACAACATCTTCATCGTCCTGGCGGCGCTCAGCTACGTGCTCGGCTACACCCAGGGCAAGGAATATGCTGAGCCGGAGTGGATTCTCGACCTCTACCTGACGGTCATCTGGGTCCTCTACGCCATCCAGTTCATCGGCACGGTGATGACCCGCAAGGAGTCGCACATCTACGTCGCCAACTGGTTCTTCATGGCGTTCATCCTGACCGTCGCGATCCTCCACATCGGCAACAACGTCAACGTCCCGGTGTCGCTGACCGGGATGAAGTCCTACCCGTTCGTCTCGGGCGTCCAGAGCGCCATGGTGCAGTGGTGGTACGGCCACAACGCGGTCGGCTTCTTCCTGACCGCCGGCTTCCTCGGCATCATGTACTACTTCGTTCCGAAGCGCGCGGAGCGGCCGGTCTATTCGTACCGCCTGTCGATCGTGCACTTCTGGACCCTGATCTTCCTCTACATCTGGGCCGGCCCGCACCACCTGCACTACACGGCTCTGCCGGACTGGGCGCAGACGCTGGGCATGACCTTCTCGGTCATGCTGTGGATGCCGTCCTGGGGTGGCATGATCAACGGCATCATGACCCTGTCGGGTGCCTGGGACAAGCTGCGCACCGATCCGGTCCTGCGCTTCCTCGTGACGTCGGTGGCCTTCTACGGCATGTCCACGTTCGAGGGCCCGCTGATGTCGGTGAAGCCGGTCAACGCCCTGTCGCACTACACCGACTGGACGGTCGGCCACGTGCACTCCGGCGCGCTCGGCTGGGTGGCCTTCATCTCCTTCGGCGCGATCTACTATCTGGTCCCGGTCCTGTGGAAGCGCTCGCAGCTCTACAGCCTGCGTCTGGTCAGCTACCACTTCTGGACCGCCACCATCGGCATCGTGCTCTACATCACCGCCATGTGGGTGTCGGGCATCATGCAGGGCCTGATGTGGCGCGCCTACGACAACCTTGGCTTCCTCCAGTACTCGTTCGTCGAGACGGTCGCGGCCATGCACCCGTTCTACGTGATCCGTGCCATGGGCGGCGTCCTGTTCCTGGCCGGTGCCCTCATCATGGTCTACAACCTGTGGCGCACGGCCAAGGGTGACGTCCGCATCGAGAAGCCCTATGCCTCCGCCCCGCACAAGGCGGCGGTCGGTGCGGCCTGACGCCGGAGGAACTGAAAAAATGGCTGAGGAAAAAAAGGGCTTTAGTCACGACACGATCGAGCGGAACACGCTTCTGCTCATCGTCCTGATCCTGATCACCGTGTCGATCGGCGGCCTCGTCCAGATCGTCCCGCTGTTCACGATCGAGTCGACGATCGAGAAGGTGGATGGGGTCCGTCCCTATTCGCCGCTCGAACTGGCCGGCCAGAACATCTACTACCGCGAAGGCTGCTACAACTGCCACAGCCAGCAGATCCGTCCGTTCCGCGACGAAGTGGAACGTTACGGTCACTACTCGCTGGCCGCGGAAAGCATGTACGACCATCCCTTCCAGTGGGGCTCCAAGCGCACCGGTCCGGACCTGGCCCGCGTGGGCGGCAAGTACTCCAACGACTGGCAGGTGGCTCACCTGGTCGATCCGCGCGCCGTGGTGCCGGAGTCGATCATGCCGGGCTACGCCTGGATGAAGGACCGTCCGCTGAAGTACACCGACATCCAGGATCACATGAAGACCCTGCGCATCGTCGGCGTCCCCTACACGGACGAGCAGATCGCCAACGCCAAGGCTGACCTCGAAGCGCAGAAGAACCCGGACGCCGACACGGCCGGTCTGATGAAGCGCTACCCGAAGGCCGTCGTGGCGAACTTCACGGGCAACAAGGGCGTCACCGAAATGGACGCGCTGGTGGCCTACCTGCAGGTCCTGGGCACCATGGTGGACTTCACCAAGTACCAGTCGCCCAAGCAGCTCCAGCAGTAACCGGGAGGGATCCATGGACTTGGATTCGATCACTGTCGCCCTGCGGTCCTTCTGGACCGTCTGGCTGGCCCTGCTCTTCACCGGCATCGTGGTCTACGCCATGTGGCCGGGCAACCGGGGCAAGTTCGAAGACGCCTCCCGGATCCCGCTCAAGGAAGATGGTCAGGAGTTTTAGGCCATGGCACAAAAGGAAAAGGACGCCCTTTCCGGCGTCGAAACCACCGGCCACGAGTGGGACGGCCTGCGGGAGCTGAACAACCCCCTGCCCAAGTGGTGGCTGTACATCTTCTACGTCTGCATCGCGTGGTCCCTCGTCTACTACGTCCTTTACCCGGCTTGGCCGTTGGGCAAGGACTACACGAAGGGCCTGCTCGGCTACTCGCAGCGCGAGGAAGTCGTGCAGAAGATCGCCGAGGGCAAGAAGGCTCAGGAGAAGTACCTGACGGCCATCGCGGCGACCTCCGTCGAGGACATCCAGAAGAACAAGGACCTCCTTGCCTTTGCGATGGCCGGCGGCCGTTCGTACTTCAACGAGAACTGCGCGGCCTGCCACGGCGCCGGCGGTCAGGGCGCCAAGGGCTACCCGACGCTCGCCGACGACGTGTGGCTGTGGGGCGGCACCACCGCCGACATCTACAAGACCATCCAGCACGGCATCCGTGCGGACAACGGCGACACCCGCGGCACCGTCGGCGTCGGCATGACCGCCTTCGGCAAGGACGGTATCCTGAACCGCGAGCAGATCGCTCAGGTTGCCGAGTATGTCCTGTCGCTGAACAAGCGTTCGACCGACGCGGCGGCGGCCGAGAAGGGCAAGACCGTCTATGACGAGAACTGCGCCGCCTGCCACGGCGACAGCGCGCAGGGCTCGGTCGCGGCGGGTGTGGACGTCGGCGCTCCGCCGCTCGTCACCGCCAACTGGCTGTACGGCGGCGACAAGGCCTCGCTGGTGGAGACCATCACGAACGGCCGCGCCGGCGTGATGCCCGCCTGGTCGAAGCGTCTGGACGACGCGACGATCAAGTCGCTGGCCGTCTACGTCCACAACCTGGGCGGCGGCAAGTAAGCTGCCCTGGCCGGGAGGGGGACGCCTCCCGGCGGGTTGACCGGACTTCGGTGCCGGGGAGGCGACTCCCCGGCACTTTCTTTTTTGTGGGCCGCGCTCCCCGAATCCGCCCCCGAATCCGCCCCCGAATCCTTTGATCCATCGCAATGCCCCTGTGACCTTCTGCCGCCATAGTCCCCTCGCCACAGCCGAACCATGTCGGCATGGCCAAGCCGCTCCGCGGCGGACGCCATAAGCAGAAGGCGAGGTCATGAGCACGACCACCGAACAGCAGCCGCTCCAGACCGAAGTGATGGAACATCCGGCAACGGCTGCCGGTGATGCGCCCGCCGCGCCTCCTCCCAAGGCGCAGAGGCGCGCCTCGCGGTCGATGTACCAGAAGCACGCCAAGGTCTATCCGAAGGCGGTTCAGGGCACGTTCCGCCGGATGAAATGGACGGCGCTGGCGGTTCTTCTGGCGATCTACTACGTGCTGCCCTGGGTACGCTGGGACCGCGGGCCGAACGCGCCCGATCAGGCGGTGCTGCTCGACCTCGCTAATCACCGTTTCTATCTGTTCTTTGTGGAGCTGTGGCCGCAGCAGATCTATTACCTGACGGCCGCGCTGATCCTGGCGGCGCTGGGCCTCTTCCTGGCGACCTCGCTGGCGGGGCGCGTCTGGTGCGGCTACGGCTGCCCGCAGACGGTATACATGGAAATGGTGTACCGCCCGGTCGAGCGGTTCTTCACTCGCCTCTCCAAGGGCTACGAGAAGACCTGGCGGCGCCCCGCGGCCCGCGCGGGAAAATATCTGGTCTTCCTCGTCATCTCGATGGGGCTCGCCCACACCTTCCTCGCCTATTTCGTGAGCGTCGACGCGCTCGCCGCGTGGGTGCGCATGTCGCCCCTCGAGCACCCGGTGCCGTTTCTGGTCATGGCGGTGACGACGGGGCTCGTGATGTTCGACTTCGCCTATTTCCGCGAGCAGATGTGCACTGTCGTTTGCCCCTATG
>JAEYPE010000071.1 GCA_023411035.1 Pseudomonadota bacterium | reverse complement strand
CGCTGATCGTCAGCTCCGACGCCTTGGGCGCCTGCGAGGGGTCGGTCAGCCCGGCGATCTGCCGGGCGCGCCACTCCTCCAGAGCCTTCGGTGCCGTGGTGTAATGGCCGTGGATGTCGATGATCATGACGGTCGTCCTGTTGCCTCCTTTTTCACGCACCCTCGCATTCGAGGACCAGATGCCCCACCGCCGTGTTCGACGCCGGCACATGATAATGGCGGTGAAGCTGGCGCACCGGACCGCCCAGCGCGCCGCGCATGACGAGCCACATGACCAGCTCGATCCCTTCCGAGCCCGCCTCGCGCAGATACTCGACATGTGGGATGGCGGCGGCCTCCTCCGGATTCGTCACCAGCAGGTCGAGGAAGCGGTTATCGAACTCGGGGTTGATCAGACCTGCCCGTTGGGCCTGGAGCTGGTGCGACATGCCGCCGGTGCCGAAGACGACCACCTTCAAGTCGCTCGGGAAGCTCTGAACCGCGCGGCGGATGGCGCGGCCGAGATTCAGGCAGCGGTTGCCGGTCGGCGGCGGATACTGGACGACGTTGACGGCCAGCGGAATCACCGGGCATGGCCACGCGGCGGGTTGGCCGAACAGCAGCGAAAGCGGCACGGTCAGGCCGTGATCGACCTCCATCCTGTTGACGATGGTCAGGTCGAACTCATCCAGGATGACGGACTGGGCGATGTGCCATGCCAATTCCGGATGCCCCTGGACCACCGGGACCGGCCGCGCGCCCCAGCCCTCGTCGGCGGGCGGGTATTCGGCGGCGCAGCCCAGCGCGAAGGTCGGAATGATGTCCATCGAAAAGGCCGTCGCATGGTCGTTGTAGACGACGATGGCGACGTCCGGCTTCAGATCGGCGATCCATTGCCGCGACGGCTCGAAGCCGGCGAACAGCGGCTTCCAATAGGGTTCTTCGGTCTTGCCCTGGTCGATGGCGATGCCGATGGCCGGCACATGGGAGGTGGCGACCCCGGCGACGATTTCAGCCATTGCCCCACTCCTTCACGCTGCGATTGCCGGTGATCGGACGCCCGCCGCCGAGCATCATCGCGCGGTATTCCTCGTCGCTGACCCCGGTCATGCGGGCGGCGAGCTGTTGGAAGTTGATCCCGTCGGTCGCCGCCAGCTTGGACGTGTAGTAGATGTTCCCGCCCAGCCGCAGCATTTCGTTCCAGTCGCGGGCCAGCACGGCGCGCCGCTGCTCCTCGGTCATGGGGAAGCCGCTCAGATAGCCCGCCTCGTCCGCCTTGAAGGCCGCGCGGTTGGCGGCGTGGCGCAGCGACATGCAGAACATGTTGAGGTGATAGCCCCGGCGCGACCGATCGGCGTCGAACACGAAGGTGCCGGGAATATCGGCGTAATCCGGAGCCTGAGGCGCGGCGGGTGCTGGCGCGGGCGCGTGGCCCATGCCCTCCGGTGCCTTGTCGGCGGCGCTGTCCGGTGCCGCCGCGACCGCCGCCGCCATGCCGAGCGCGCGAAGCCGCTCCGCCGCCGCCGCGGCGTGCTCGCCGCTGACCAGCAACGGTGTCTTGTGCAATCCGGGTCGCACAGGCGCCATGATCGCGAGATCGACGTACAGCCCGCGGCCCGCGGCGACCGCCTCCGCCGCCCGCCGCTTGGTGTCCGGCGAGCAGGAATTGCCGTCGAGAAACAGGGCGCCTTCGCCCAGGAGCGGCGCCGCGGCCAAGGCGGCCTTGGCGGCCTGGTCGGCGGTCACCAGCGAGAAAACCAGCCCGGCGCCGTCCAGCGCCTCGGCCAGCGTGCCGCAGCCGATGACGCCGGCCCGCTCGTAATCGGCCCGTTTGGCGGCGCGCACCGCCTCGTCGGGGTGGTCGGTCCTGACGTCGTAGGCCTTGACGGTGACGCCGCGCACAGCGCCCCAGCCGGACACGAACGCCGAGGCGGCTTCGCCAAAGCCGATGCAGGCTATTTGCAGCACGTCGGGCATGACTTTCCGGGGTCCGGCTCCGTTTCGGGCGCACCCGCCGTCGCGTTGCGCTCCACTGCCATCAGTTGGTATGACGGAGTGAGGGTGCGCAATATCAAATGCCGTCCCACCCTATTCACTTTTCGTATAGCAAGCCGATACGGCGATGCCTGCCAAAGGCCCATCGACTTCGGGCCGGACTGTGCTTAGATAGGCTCAGCCGACCTGCCCCACTGTGTCGATGGACCGACCATGGACAAACTCCACGCCATGCGCGTCTTCGTCCGCGTCGTCGAGGTCAACAGCTTCACCAAGGCCGCCGACACGCTGGGCCTGCCGCGCGCCTCGGTGACGACGACCATCCAAAATCTGGAAGCCGCGCTCGGCGTGCGCCTGCTCCAGCGGACGACGCGCAAGCTGAGCCTGACGCTGGACGGCGCCGCCTATCTGGAGGGCGCCACCCGCATCCTGTCCGACCTGGAGGAGATCGAGACCTCCTTCACCAGCGCCCGCAAGACCCCGCGCGGGCGGTTGCGGGTGGACATGCCGGGTTCGCTCGGGCGGCTCATCATCATCCCGGCCATCCACGAATTCCACGCCCGCTACCCCGGCATCGAAATCATGATCGGGATGAGCGACCGCCCCATCGACCTGATCCAGGAGGGGGTGGATTGCGTGCTGCGCGCCGGCGATCTGGTGGATTCCAGCCTGATCGCCCGCCGGGTCGGCGCCTTCCGCCCGGTGACCGTCGCCAGCCCGGCCTATCTCGCCCGCCACGGCACGCCCCGGACCATCGAGGAGTTGGAGGGCCACACCGCCGTCAACTACTTCACCCGCACCGGCAAGATGCACGAGATGAGCTTCGAGCGCGACGGTGCCGTCCATGAGGTGAAGCTGAACGGCCCCGTTTCGGTCAACGACGCCGACGCCTACGTCACCTGCGCGCTGGAAGGGCTGGGCATCGGGCAGGTGGCCCGTTTCATGGCGTTGCCCCATCTGCGCAACGGCGCCCTGGTGGAGATTTTGAAGGAATGGCGCCCGGCCCTGGTGCCGATTTCGGCGCTTTATCCGCACAACCGTCACCTGTCGCCGAAGGTCCGCGCCTTCGTCGATTGGGTCGCCGAGCTGTTCGAGGGCTGCCCGCTGATGCAGGGTGGGGAGATCGACGGCGACGAATGCCCGGATCGGGCGAAGCCCGCCGTCCCGACGGATTCGGAGAGCGCCTGCCTCTGTGTGGTATGAGGTTGGGCGTGGTGTGAGGTCGATTGTTCATCCGATCCGAATTGTGTTGCCGTTGACCGCGTATTTATTCCGACCCGCCAAGCACCCACACTCCCTCCTGTTGCAATGCGGGAGGGGTGCGGAGGCACCGTCGGATCATGGGCCGGTCATCGGATCAGTCGAAAACACACAAAGCCGGGGCGCCACGCTGCCAACTGTCGGTCGATGAGCGGACGATCCCCGGCCACGCCCAGGACATCCGGCTGCGGCTCTACCGGCCTCTGATCGGGCTGACCGTTCCGGCCCTGCTGTATCTGCACGGCGGCGGCTTCACCTCCGGTTCGCTGGAGGAGGCGGAGACCGCCGCCGCCGCCATCGCGGAGAGCGTGCCGGCGCTGGTCGTCTCGGTCGGCTATTCGCTGGCCCCGGCCCACTGCTTCCCCACCGCCGCCCACGACGCCCACCGCGCCGCCCTGTGGACCCTGGCCTCGGCCCGCGATCTGAACATCGCCAGGGACGGGCTGGGGGTGGCCGGGCACGATGCGGGCGGTCATGTCGCGGCCTCGCTGACCTTCCTGGCCCGCGACCAGGGCGACGTGGACATCCGCGCGCTGGCCCTGCTCGGCCCCATGCTGGACCCCAGCCTGACCCGCGCCGGGGATGCGCAGGCGATGCAGTCCGACGTTCCGGCCACCGCCTACGCCCGCTGCTACCGCGCCTATCTGCCCGACGCGGCGCAACGGCTGCATCCCTACGCCGCGCCGCTGGATTCCTGCCGGCTGGCCGGGCTGCCGCCCACGCTGATCGTCACCGCGCAGAGGGACGTTCTGCGCATCGAGGCGGAGCAGTATGCCGCCAACCTGATCGAAGCCGGCGTGCCGACCGAGGTCACCCGCTTCCCCGCCGTTTCGCACGCCGCCCTGCCCGGCCACCGTCCGGCGCTGCTGGCGGTCGCCGACTTTTTCCGCCGCCGCCTGTCCCCCACGGATGGCAGCGGCGCCCCCGTCTGACTCCCCCAGGAGATTGATCCCATGCCGTTGTCTCCTTCGAAGCTCGCCCTCCTTATCGCCGTTGGCGCCGCGACCGCCGGTGTGGCCGGGGTCGTCGCCACCCAGGGCCACGCCGACGCCACCGCAACGGTCACCGCCGCCCCGCCGCCGCCCGAGGTGGACGTGGCGCCGGTCGTCGCCAGCAGGATCACCGACTGGCAGTCCTACTCGGGCCGCCTGGAGGCGGTGGACCGGGTGGAGGTGCGCCCGCAGGTGTCCGGCGCCATCACCGCCGTCCATTTCCGCAACGGCGCCCTGGTGAAGAAGGGCGATCCCCTCTTCACCATCGACCCGCGCCCCCACGTCGCCGCGGTCGCGCGGGCGGAAGCCCAGGTCGCCGCCGCGCAGGCATCGGTGCGCTTCACCGCCGCCGACCTCGACCGCGCCCAGCGGCTGGTGCAGAACAACACCGTCTCGCGCCAGACCCTGGACGAGAAGGAGAACGCCGCCCGCGAGGCGGTCGCCAACCTGAAGGCGGCGCAGGCGGCGCTGGACCTCGCCCGCATCGACCTGGAGCACACCCAGGTCACCGCCCCGATCTCCGGCCGCGTCTCGCGCGCCGAGGTGACGGTCGGCAACGTCGTGGCGTCCGGCGCGTCCGCCGCCCCGCTGACGACGCTGGTTTCGGTCTCGCCGATCTACGCCTCCTTCGACGTCGATGAGCAGACCTACCTGCGCCACATCGCCAGCGTGAAGGACGCCGCCGATGTGCCGGTCCAGCTCGGCCTCGCCAACGAGAGCGGCTATTCGCGCGGCGGCACGGTGGAGCATGTCGACAACCGGCTGGATTCCGTGTCCGGCACCATCCGCGTGCGCGCCAAGTTCGACAATCCGGACGGGATGCTGGTCCCCGGCCTCTACGCCCGCGTCAAGGTCGGCGGCAGCACCCCGCACGACGCGCTGATGGTCGAGGACCGCGCCATCAACACCGACCAGGACAAGAAATTCGTGCTGGTGGTGGCCGGCGACGACACCGTGCAGTACCGCGAGATCGTCCCCGGCCCGGCGCAGAACGGGTTGCGGGTGGTGACGAGCGGGCTTGAGGCCGGGGAGCGCATCGTCGTCAACGGCATCCAGCACGCCCGCCCCGGCGCCCGCATCAGCCCGAAGATTGTGGCGATGGGCAAGCCGGACGACGCCTTCCAGACTGCTGCGAAACCCTGATCCTGGTCCCGCCGGGAGAGCCATCATGAACATCTCGAAATTCTTCATCGACCGCCCGATCTTCGCGGGCGTGCTGTCGGTGGCGCTGTTCCTGGCGGGAGCGATCTCGCTGTTCCAGTTGCCGATCTCCGAATATCCGGAGGTCGTTCCGCCATCGGTCGTCGTCCGCGCCCAGTTTCCGGGCGCGAACCCAAAGGTCATCGCCGAAACGGTCGCCTCTCCGCTGGAGGAGCAGATCAACGGCGTCGAGAACATGCTGTACATGCAGTCGCAGGCCAACAGCGACGGCAACATGGCGCTGACCGTGACCTTCCGGCTGGGCACCGACCCGGACAAGGCGCAGCAGCTCGTGCAGAACCGGGTGTCGCAGGCGCTGCCGCGCCTGCCGTCCGACGTGCAGCGGCTGGGCGTGACGACGGTCAAAAGCTCGCCCACCCTGACCATGGTCGTGCATCTGCTGTCGCCCAACGACCGCTACGACATGACCTACCTGCGCAACTACGCCATCCTGAACGTCAAGGACCGGCTGAGCCGGATTTCCGGCGTCGGCGAGGTGCAGGTGTGGGGTGCCGGCGACTATTCCATGCGCGTCTGGCTCGACCCCAACAAGGTCGCCCAGCGCGGCCTGACCGCCTCCGACGTGGTGGCGGCGATCCGCGAGCAGAACGTCCAGGTCGCGGCGGGCGTCATCGGCGCTTCACCAGCGCTGCCCGACACGCCGTTGCAGCTTTCGATCAACGCGCAGGGCCGCCTGAAGACGCCGGAGGAGTTCGGCGCGATCATCCTGAAAACGGGTGAGCAGGGCGGCGTCACTCTTCTGCGCGACGTGGCCCGCGTCGAACTGGCGGCGGCGCAGTACGGCCTGCGGTCGCTGCTCGACAACAAACCGGCGGTGGCGCTGGGCATCAACCAGTCGCCGGGCGCCAACGCGCTCGCCATCTCCGACGCCATCCGCGCGGCCATGGCGGACCTGAAGACCGACATGCCGGACGGTGTGGATTACAGCATCGTCTACGACCCGACGCAGTTCGTCCGCTCCAGCATCGACGCGGTGATCAGCACGCTGCTGGAGGCCGTGGCCCTGGTCGTGCTGGTGGTCATCGTCTTCCTTCAGACGTGGCGCGCCTCGATCATTCCGCTGCTGGCGGTTCCGGTCTCCATCGTCGGCACCTTCTCACTGATGCTGGCGCTGGGCTATTCGATCAACGCGCTGTCGCTGTTCGGCATGGTGCTGGCCATCGGAATCGTCGTGGACGACGCCATCGTCGTCGTGGAGAACGTCGAGCGCAACATCGAGAACGGCCTGTCGGCCAAGGAAGCCACCTACCGCGCCATGCAGGAGGTCAGCGGCCCGATCATCGCCATCGCGCTGACGCTGGTCGCCGTTTTCGTGCCGCTGGCGGCGATGAGCGGCCTGACCGGCGAGTTCTACAAGCAGTTCGCGATGACCATCGCGATTTCCACCGTCATCTCCGCCTTCAACTCGCTCACCCTGTCGCCGGCCCTGGCGGCGGTGCTGCTGCGCGGCCATGACCAGCCGCAGGACTGGCTGACCCGCGCCATGAACCGGGTCTTCGGCGGCTTCTTCCGGCTGTTCAACCGGGTGTTTCACCGGGCCTCCAGCGGCTATGGCCGCGGCGTCGGCGGGGTGGTGCGGCACAAGGGGCTGATGATGCTGGTCTATGTCGGGCTGCTCGGCGTCACCGTGCTG
The DNA here is from genome assembly GCA_023411035.1 of Pseudomonadota bacterium. GTDB lineage: Bacteria > Pseudomonadota > Alphaproteobacteria > Azospirillales > Azospirillaceae > Azospirillum. The sequence continues at coordinate 8,512 of JAEYPE010000071.1, read as the reverse complement.
CTGGGCCGGACCGTGCCGATGGGCTTCGTCCCGGCGCAGGACAAGGAGTATCTCATCAGCTTCGCCCAGCTTCCCAACGGCGCCTCGCTCGACCGGACGGAGGCGGTGATCCGCGAGATGACCGACATCGCGCTGGCCCGCCCCGGCGTGCAGAGCGCCGTCGCCTTCCCCGGCCTGTCGGTCAACGGCTTCACCAACAGCTCCAGCGCCGGCATCGTCTTCGTCACGCTGAAGCCCTTCTCCGAACGCAAGGACCCGTCGCTGTCCGCCGCCGCCATCGCGGGCGACCTGCAAAAGCGCTACGCCGGGCTGAAGGAAGCCTTCGTCGCCATCTTCCCGCCGCCTCCGGTGATGGGTCTGGGCACGCTGGGCGGCTTCAAGATGCAGATCGAGGACCGCGGCGCGCTGGGCTACGAGGCGCTGAACGCGGCGGTCGGCGCCTTCCTGAAGAAGGCGATGCAGACGCCTGAACTGGGGCCGGGCTTCTCCAGCTACCAGATCAACGTGCCGCAGCTCGACGTCGATCTCGACCGCGTGAAGGCCAAGCAGCAGGGTGTCGCCATCGGCGATGTGTTCGACACCATGCAGATCTATCTGGGATCGCTTTATGTGAACGATTTCAACAGCTTCGGGCGCGTCTACCAGGTCCGCGTCCAGGCCGACGCGCCCTTCCGCGCCGAATCCGCCGACATCGGCCTGCTGAAGACCCGCAACGCGCAGGGCGACATGGTGCCGCTCTCCTCCCTGGTCACGGTGAAGCAGAGCTACGGGCCGGAAATGGTGGTGCGCTACAACGGCTACACCGCCGCCGACATCAACGGCGGTCCGGCCCCCGGCTACTCCTCCGGACAGGCGCAGGCGGCGGCGGAGCGCATCGCCCAGGAAGTCCTGCCGCGCGGGGTGCGGTTCGAATGGACCGACCTGACCTATCAGGAGATCCTGGCCGGCAACGCGGCGCTGTGGATCTTTCCCATCAGCATCCTGCTGGTCTTCCTGGTGCTGGCCGCGCAGTACGAGAGCCTGACCCTGCCGCTGGCCATCCTGCTGATCGTGCCGATGAGCCTGATGTCGGCGCTGGCCGGGGTGTGGCTGACGGGAGGCGACAACAACATCTTCACCCAGATCGGCTTCATGGTTCTGGTCGGCCTGTCGGCGAAGAACGCCATCCTGATCGTCGAGTTCGCCCGCGAGTTGGAGCATCAGGGGCGCAGCGTGGTGCAGGCCGCCGTGGAGGCCAGCCGCCTGCGGCTGCGGCCCATCCTGATGACCTCCATCGCCTTCATCATGGGCGTGGTGCCGCTGGTGACCTCCACCGGGGCGGGGGCGGAAATGCGCCACGCCATGGGTGTGGCGGTGTTCTCCGGAATGATCGGCGTCACCCTGTTCGGTCTGGTGCTGACGCCGGTCTTCTACGTCCTGCTGCGCACGCTGGTGGGGGCCGGAAAGCCGGTGGCGGCGGTTCCGTCCAACGCGCCATTCGCCCACGGGCACGGGGACGACTGAGCGTCCCTGAGCGTCAACGCTTCGCCAAGGCCCCCGTCCCTTCGTGGCGGGCCTTGGTCGTTCCACCAGGCCGTCAGGCGTCGATGGGGGCCAGCAGGAAGTCCACATCCTCGGCGGTCAGCAGACCTTCCGCGCCGCCCGCCTCGTCGTAGACGGCCTCGCCAAGCTGCCGCTTGCGCTCCTGAAGCTGGACCATCCGCTCTTCCACGGTGCCCATGGTCACCAGCTTGTAGACGAAAACGGGCTTGTCCTGGCCGATGCGGTGGGCGCGGTCGGTCGCCTGGGCCTCCACCGCAGGGTTCCACCACGGATCGTAATGGATCACCGTGTCCGCCGCCGTCAGGTTCAGCCCCGTGCCGCCGGCCTTCAAGCTGATCAGGAACAGCGGCACCTCCCCGGACTGGAAACGGCGCACCGGGGTGTCGCGGTCGCGCGTGTCGCCGGTCAGTTCCACGAACGGGATGGCCTGCTTCTCCAACTCCGGCTTGATGAGGTCGAGCATCGAGGTGAACTGCGAGAACAGCAGGATGCGCCGGCCATCGGCCAGCAGTTCCGGAAGCATCTCCAGCAGCCGTTCCAGCTTGGCCGAGGCCGCCCCCTTCGCCACCTTCTTGCGCGCGCTCTCCAGCTTCACCAGCCGCGGGTCGCAGCACACTTGCCGCAGCTTCAGCAGGGCGTCCAGGATGGTGATGTGGCTGCGCGCCAGCCCCTTGCGGGCCAGCTCCTCCCGCACCCGCTGGTCCATGGCGAGGCGGATCGTCTCGTAAAGATCGCGTTGCGCCGCCAGCGGCTCCACCGTTTCGACGATCTCCGTCTTGAGCGGCAGGTCGGCGGCCACCTCCTCCTTGGTCCGGCGCAGCAGGAAGGGGCGGACGCGCCGGGCCAGAACCCGCTGCCGCTCGGCGTCGCCGTGCTTCTCCACCGGCGTGCGGAACTGGCGGCGGAAGCCCGTGCGGTCGCCCAGCAGCGACGGCACGGACTGCGAGAACAACGCCCACAGCTCGTCCAGATTGTTTTCCACCGGGGTGCCGGTCAGGCACAGCCGCTGCCGCGCCTCCAGCGCCTGGGCCGCCTTCGCCGCCTGGGCGGTGGGGTTCTTCAGAAATTGCGCCTCGTCGAAGATCGCCAGATGCCAGGGCTGTGCCTCCAGCACCTCGCGGTCGCGCGGCAGCAGGGCGTAGGAGGTCACCACGAGGTCGTGTTCGGCAAGCGCGCCGTGCGCCGCCTTGCGCTGCGGCCCATGCAGAACCAGCGTCCGCAGCTCCGGCGCGAAGCGCTGCACCTCCGCCCGCCAATTGCCCAGCACGCTGGTCGGCGCCACCAGCAGGCTGGGCCGGTCGAGCCTCCCTGCCTCCTTCTCGGCCAGCAGATGGGCCAGCGCCTGCACCGTCTTGCCCAGCCCCATGTCATCGGCCAGGATGCCGCCGAAGCCATGCGCGGCGAGGAACTGCACCCAGTCCAGCCCGGCCTTCTGATAGGGCCGCAGGGTCGCCCGCAGCCCCGCCGGCACCGCTGCCGGGGGAACGCCGCCCGCCTCGCGCAGCGCCCGCGCCATGCCGCGCACCGCGTCGGCGCCTAGAAGCGGAATGCCCGCGGCGGACGCGGCGTCCTCCAGCGCGGTCAGGTCGCCCAGATGGGTCCGTCCGATGCGCAAGCCGTCCTCACCGCCCGGCTGCAGGCCGAACAATTCCATCAGAACACCGATCAGCGGGCGCAGGCGGTCCACCGGCAGCGGCAGGAAGCGGCTCTCGCTCAACCGGACGAACACGACCCCCTGCGGCGCCATCGCATCCAGCATCGCATCGAGCGTGGATTCGGAGTCATCATCGTCCAGACCGTATCCAAAGCCGTCGCGGACGAAGCTGCCCAACGCTTCGATCACGGCCCGCAGCACGGGCAGCAGGTCGATGCGTTCACCGTCCACATCGACGCCCAGCGACAGGCCGAACCAGTCGATCCCCGTACCCTCGCCGACCTCGAAGGACCAGTTCGTGGGCGCATCCAGAAGTTGGAAGGGGAAATCGGGGTCGATCTCCACGCCCCAGCCCTCGGCGCGAAGAGCGGGCAGGACGGTATGGCACAACTCCAGCCAGACGGAACGTTCGTCCAGCGCCTTTTCGGACACGACATAAAAGGCCCGCAGCACAGGCGAGCCTCCGGCGACGCTCAGCATCAGATCGTTGAGGACGAGCCCGGCCTTGCGCAGTCGGCCCGCGGCCTTGGCCTCGTCCTTGGGCTGGCGGGAGGCGGTGACCAGAACGCCGTCCTCCATCCATTGCAGCGGCACCGCCGGATCGCTCGGCGCGACACGGATGGGGCCATAGTCGAAGGCCAGCACGGCGGCGGGCACATCGAGGTTCATGTCGGCCCCATAGCTGAACCCGTAGCCGTACCCATAGAACGACGTCCTGTGGGCAAGCCTCAGGCGCAGGATCGGGCGCGGGGTCACCTTCCGCGTTTCCGTGTGGGCGGGCGGCTCGGGCAGGACCGGCAGCCGGTCGCCGATCCGCTCCACCGACGCGCGGAAGGCGGCGACATCTCCCGGCGGCAGCGGCGGCGCGCCCAGCAGCGTCGCGGCGACATGAGGCGACAGGCCGGTGTCGATGGGGCCGCAGGTCCCGCTGTCCGGATCGAGGTAGAGGAGCGGCACGGTCGGCAGCGCAATGGCCGAAGGCGTGTCCAGCACGATGGCGAAGCGCTGCCGCCCGGCGTCGTCACGCACCCAGCACGGCGTTCCCGCCCGCGCCGGACCGGAGCGCAACGGCTGCCCGGCCCGGAAGTCGCTCCAATAGAGGCGCCCGGTGTGCAGCATCCGCTCGATCAGCCAGGGCGCCCAATCGGCCTTCAGGGCGAAGGCGCCGGAGGACAGATAGCGCGATCCCTGCACCACGGCGGACGCGATGGTGTGATCCGTCGGGGTGATAAACTTCGCCGCCGGCATGTTGCCAAGCTGATAGCCGTCGTAAGTCTTTTCGTCGTTGGCGAACCCGCCGCCCTTGCGCAGCGAGACCGACAGAATGCGCAGCACCAGCGACCGTCCTCCGTCCGCCCCGTCTTCCAGATCCAGAACGTAGAGCAGGCGCTTGCGCACCGTCTCGGGATAATGGTCGCCGGCGTCCCGCTCCGCGGCTTCGTCCAGTCGCAAGAGCAGCGTCTGAAGCGAGGACGAGAGCGCGGCAGGAGGTTGGGCCGTGGGAACCGGCGGAACGGGGGGCGGCTGGACCCTGGGCGCGGGGGTGGAGAACGTGCCGGGGCGGTGCGCTCCCGCTCCCTCTCGCCGCGCCCAGGCGATCACCGCGGCGGCGACATGCTTGCAGTTTTCTCCGACCGGACAGTCACAGCCGCCATCCACGACGTAGACCGCGCCGTTCTTCAAGGTGACATCGATCTCCTGCACGTAGGGATAGCGCTCGGAGCCCTGGACCGAGGAGGTGATAAGAAAGGCATCCCGTCCGCGCGCCACCACATTGAGCCTCCGCACGCGGCCTTCGCGCTCATAGCGCTGCCCCCGCTCGAAGGAGCCATGATCGAAGAAGCGGCGTAAGGACTGTGGGTCGATCACGTAAACGGCACTCCCAAAGATAAGCTGCCAGGCCGCGACCTTCCCACCGCGGAATCGGTCGACATGTGGGACGTCCCACATTACACGCTTGGGAATCCCACGCTTCAGACCCCTTAATCACCGCCCTGAAGAATGGCGTCGATTTCCGAGCGCAATTGGAGCAGGTGCTCCCGGTGCGCCGTGTCGAGAAGGTGGCGCTGCTCGCGCACGACGGCCACATCGCGGATGATGCGCTTGACGCTGGCCTGAAGCGCCCGCCCGGCATCTTGCGTCCCGGTCTCGCGGGTGGAGGAGCCTTGCGCATGGTCGCGCTTGGCCTGACGGACGGTCTTGACCGAAGCACCCTCCTTCGCCTGCGCCCACAGCGCTGGCCGAAGGTCGTCCGGCGCCGCCGCGATCTCGATCAGCACCGACCGCGACACATGCGTGCAGGACGCCGCATACTCCTCCAGCACAAAGGCCGGCAACGACAGGATGGCCAGAAGCTTGGTGATGTCGGTGCGGTCCTTGCCGACGACCGCGGCCAGCTCATCGTGGGTGTAGCCGTGCTTCTCCACCAGACGGGCGAGGGCGGCGGCGTATTCGACCGCATTGAGATCGACGCGCTGCACGTTGTCGATCAGCCCGATCTCGTCCGGGTCGCCGGAGGTGAGAATGGCGAAGACCGTCTTGCGACCGAGAATTTCATGGGCGCGGACCCGGCGCTCTCCCCCGATCAGCAGATAGTTCCCCTGCGGAAGGGGCCGGACCAGGATCGGATTCTGCAATCCATAGCGGTCGATGGACGCGGCCAGGCTGCGCAGTTCTCCCTCGTCGAAGTGGCGGCGCGGCTGGTCGGGGTTGCGGTGGACCCGATCGATATCCAGTTCGACCACATGCGGGAAGCCCGCCGACGTGCCGAACAGCCTGTCGGTGCCGATCGAAAGCGTGGGGGCACCGCCCAGCAGTTCCTTGGTCTTGCGCTCGAACTTACGCGACATGGGTCGTCTCCCGCTGCGTGGCGTAGACACGGATCTGGCGCGCCACTTCGCGGAAGGTCTCCGCACCCGGAGCGCGCGGGTCGCCGGCCAGAGTGATCATGCCGGCGGCGGCGGCCTTGGCGTAGATGGTGGCCCGGGGAATCGGAGAGAACACCGGAACCTGCTCGGCGTAGGAATCGTGCAGTTCCTGCAACGTTGCACGGTCCTGCGTCAGGCGCTCGTTGTACATGGTGGGGATGATGCCGGCGATCTTCAGCCTCGGGTTCACGCGGCGCCGGATGCGGGTGATGGTGTCCACAAGCCGCTTCACGCCCAGCAGGGACAGCGCTTCCGTCTGAACCGGCACGATGACCAGTTCCGCCGCCGACAGCGCGTTGGCCGTCACCAGCCCCAGGTTCGGTGCGCAGTCCATGACCACGAAGTCGTAGGAACCCCGCACCTCGTCGAGCTTTTCACGCAGAACAAGCCCGCCGGTTGAATCGGCGGCCAGTTCGACATCGGCGTCCGCCAGCGAAAGGCCCGCCGGAACGAGGTCCAGCCCGCGTTCGCCGGTCGGGACGACGACCGACGAGATCGGATCGTCGGAACGGAGCACGAAATAGAGCGTCTTGCGCCGCTGCTCCAGCTCGACGATGGCGGCGTTGCCGACGCCGACATGGACCGTCGCGTTGCTCTGGGAGTCGCAGTCGATCAGCAGCACCCGCGCGCCCCCTTCCGTCAAGGCATAGGCGAGGTTCACCGCCGTGGCCGTCTTGCCCACGCCCCCCTTCTGATTGGCGATCGCCAGGAAGGTGGCGAAGCGCGGACGGTCTTCCACGATCTGGTCCGCCAGGAAATCCTGCACCTGCTGGGGGATTCGCTCCGCCCCGCCCTCCCAGCGGCTGATCTTCGCCTTCGTGTAGCTGCGGCCGAGCTGATTGTTGAGCCAGTCGGCAAATTGTGTCTGGTTTTCCCCGCGGCGCTCGCGCAGCTGGCGCATGTCATCCCCACCAAGCGGCGGCATGGGCATCCCCTTCGTTCGGCTTTGGCGATTCTGCGCAAGTTGCCGGAACTTTGTCAACGCTTCCCCGATTGGTTGCCGGAACTTGAACCGTAAGCGGCGCGAGAGCGAACACCGGTCAAGAATTGAGGTTTCAAGAATTGAGGTTGGGACCAGTGAGGTTGGTTGAAAGCGAAGGAGAATGAAATTGATGTCGCGCTGGCTTTCCCAAAACCGCTTCAAGCTGGAACATGCCTTCCGGATGACGGCAGCGAGCCTGGCGACCTATGCCTGTGCGGAGGCGCTGGGGCTGTCACAGGGATTCTGGGCCGTCATTACAGCCCTGATCGTAACGCAGAACAACGTCGGCGGAACGATCAAGGCGGCGCTGCAACGCTTCGTCGGCTCGCTGCTCGGCGCCGTCTACGGCAGTGCCATCGTCCATTTCATTCCGCATTCCGACGGATCGACACGGGCGGTCGCGCTGATTGTGGCCGTCGCCCCACTCTCCTTCCTGGCCGCCCTCTCCGCCGGCTTCCGCATCGCGCCGATCACCGCCATCATCGTACTGCTCGGCAGCATCGGCGCAACCCTGGGGCCCCTCGGTTTCGCGGAGGAGCGCGTGTTGGAAGTGGGGCTTGGCTGCACCATCGGTTTGTTGGTTTCGGTGCTGGTGGTGCCGGTCCGGGCGTCGCGCTCGGTTCTCGAAACGGCGAGCGAGGTTGCGCGGCTCCTTGCTGAACAGTTGGAAACACTGGCGAATCCTGACGACACGGCGCAAGTTCGGCTGAGTGCGCTGGTCGTGCAAACGCGCCAAAGCCTGCATGGCCTGGAGACCCAAATCGGTGAGGCGGCGCGTGAGCGGCACAGCCGCCTTACCGACCTGCCCGACCCGGAGCCGCTGCTGCGGACGCTGATGCGGCTGTGGCACGACGTGACAACGATCCGGCGGGCCGTTGGAAAGCCGGGACAGGAGGCATTCGGAGACCAATCGGCGCAGGGCTGGAGATCGATCGCGGGGGCCGGCGCCACGCATCTGAAGGCGCTCGCCGACGCCATGGCGAACAAACGGCCACCTGAGCGGTCCGACGCCATGACCCAGGCCATCGATGCCTATCGGGCTGCCATAGACGGAATGAGACGATCGGAACAGACCCGGCATCTTACGACCGACACCCTCTGGTCACTGATCGGCACCGGCTTTGCCCTTGAGCAGTTGCACCGCGACCTCGACGACCTTGTCGAACGGATCGAGGAATCCTCCACTCGGCAGTAACGTTATCTCGGGTCCTATGGAGGGGCGTTGTTTGCCCCCGGCAACCTTCGCGACCGCTGCCGGATCATTCCACCATCGCGCGCCGGACCAGGATGGTGACATCAGCAACGGCAATGGGGCGACCACCTGCCCGCTTCGCCTCGCTGCAATACGGTGAACGGGACCCGAAAAACGGAAATCCGGCCTACCCAAGCATCCCCATCCACACAATG
>JAEYPE010000043.1 GCA_023411035.1 Pseudomonadota bacterium | reverse complement strand
GGGCGGCGACGGCGCGGTAGACCGGCTCACCGTCATAGGCGCCGTCCGCCAGCACCGTGCCGATCCGGCGCTTGATCCGGTCGAGCAGCGGGCCGACCAGCGAGGCATCGCCGTCCTGCGTGGTCGTCAGCTCCGAGGCGAGGATCATCGATCGCCGACGTGAAGGTCAGCGCGACCACGGCGCCAACCCCCGGCACCGTCATCAGCCGTCGGCAGACCGCATCCTCGCGCACGATCGCCAGCATCTTTCGGTGCAGCCGCATGAACTCGCCGTGCAGGCTCGCCCGTGCGATCGGGATTGGGCGCGAGCGGCCGTGCGACGCCGGGACGGGACGGCCGCGGTTTGCGGTGCCGTTTCGCCTGGCGGGCCTTGCTCTCGGGGCCGTCCTGCGACGGTGGGATGTGGGAGTTCGCCGAGGTCTTCTTCGGCTTGCCAACCAACGCTTCCAGTTCGGCAATCCGCGCCGCCAAGCGCTCGATCAGCGCCGCCTGCTCAAAGAGCAGAGCGTCCTTCTCGGCGTCGCTCAGGCGATAGCGCGGCGGAACGGTCATCCCGCTGTTCACTCACGTCCAGCTCCGCGACGCAACACCGGACCGCCAATCCCCCCCAATGCGTGGAGGGCCCAGGCCGCATTACGCGCTCAGCCAGCCTGGTGAGGAGTTACGTGCCCCGCCCCTCCGACTTGGCGCGGTAGAGGGCGGTGTCGGCGAACTGGAGAAGCGCGCCCGTCCCGTCGCCCCGCGCCGGACGAGGTTCCGCGACACCCAGGCACCGAATCCGCACACCGCCGCGGCCAGCAGCAGCAACCACAGATCATACCGCTACAGTCGGTAACGCAGCGCGTTCACCAGAGCGGCCAGGGCGGGCGGGATCTGACGGCGGCTGGGGTAGTAGAGATAATAGCCGGGGAAGGGCCGGCACCAGTCGTCCAGCACCCGGACCAGCCGCCCGGCGGCGAGATGGTCCGCCACCTCGTCCTCGAAGACGTAGGCCAGCCCCCGGCCATCCAGCGCGGCGGCCAGGATCACGTCCATGTCGTTGGACACCAGCGGCCCCGACACCCGGACGTTGATCGGCTGCCCGTTCTCCTCGAACTCCCAGGCATAGAGGGCACTGGAGGTCGAGAAGCGGTAATTGATGCAGTCGTGTCCGACCAGTTCCTGCGGGGCGCAGGGCACCGGGCGGCGCGCGAAGTAGGAAGGGGCGCCGACGATGGCCGCCCGGATATCCGGACCGATGCGCACCGCGATCATGTCCTTCTCCACCCGCTCGCCCAGCCGGACCCCGGCGTCGAACCGGTTGGCGACGATGTCGGTCAGGCCGGAGTCGATGGCCAATTCCACCTGCACTTCCGGAAAGTCGGCCAGGAAGCGCTTCAGCACGGGCCACAGCAGCCGCACGGCGGCGTGCTTTCCGGTGGTGATGCGAATGGTGCCGGCGGGCTTCTCCCGCATTTCCCCCACCGCGGCCAGCCCGGCGGCGATGTCGTCCAGGGCGGGCCGCAGCGTGCGGAGCAGCCGCTGCCCGGCCTCCGTCGTGGACACGCTGCGGGTCGTGCGGGCCAACAGCCGCAGCCCCAGCCGATCCTCCAGCCCCTTCATGGCATGGCTGAGCGCGGATTGCGACATGCCCAGCCGGGCCGCCGCCCGCGTGAAGCTGCCCTCCTCCGCCACCACGGAGAAGGCCGCAAGATCGCTCAGGTCGTTGCGGTTCATTCATGCACCATGTTCATAAACCCAATTGGACTGTACCGGCTAATCGGAGGCAGACGAAGCGGTTAGGATGCCCGCGGTCCGGATTGCGGGCCGAACGGACGGGTAGGCCGGACGCATCGGTGGAAAACCGATCCCCACACTGGGCCACTTGACCTGTCACCGGGTGGGGCGACAATGCACAGGATGCCCGAACCGGGCCTTATCCAGGGATGGGCGGTTGCGGAGAGCACGCCCAGCCCCGGCCGGAAAACCATGCAAAAGACTCGACCGGCAGCTTTTGAATACAGGGATCACTCCATGATTCGCTTGAACATCAATGGGCAGGACCGGGACGTGGACGTGCCCGGCGACATGCCGCTTCTGTGGGTCCTGCGGGACGAGCTGAGCCTGACCGGCACGAAGTTCGGCTGCGGCATCGCCCAGTGCGGCGCCTGCACCGTCCATATGGACGGCGCGCCGGTGCGCGCCTGCCAGACCCCGGCGGAATCCGCCGCGGGCACCAGGATCACCACCATCGAAGGCGTGTCCGGCAAGGCCGCCGAGGCCGTGCAGGCCGCCTGGCGGAAGCTGGACGTGGTGCAGTGCGGCTATTGCCAGTCCGGCCAGATCATGAGCGCCGTGGCCCTGCTGACCGACAACCGCAACCCCACGGACGACGACATCGACGCGGCGATGGACGGCAACGTCTGCCGCTGCGCCACCTATCCGCGCATCCGCGCGGCCATCAAGGACGCCGCGCGGGCGATGGGGGCCTGATCCATGCTGAACCAACTCATCAAGCAGGCGGCGGCGGACGTCGCGTCGCCCACCCGCCGCGGCTTCCTGATGGGGGCCGGCGGCGCGCTGGTGCTGGGCGCCATGCTGCCCCCCATGCTGCCCGGGCCCGGCTTCGCGAACGAAGCCGCCGCACCCAAGATGATCGGCCCGGCGGACCCGCGCCCGCAGGCCTTCATCCGCATCGCCGCCGACGACACGGTGACCGTGCTGGTCAAGCATCTCGACAAGGGCCAGGGCATCATGACCGGCCTGACCACCATCGTGGCGGAGGAGCTTGACGCCGACTGGGCGCAGATGCGCGGCGCCTTCGCCCCGGCGGACAGCACGCTCTATGCCAACCACTTCTTCGGGCTTCAGGGCACCGGCGGTTCCACCGCCGTCTCCAACAGTTGGGACGAGCTGCGCATGGCCGGGGCCGCCGCCCGCGCCATGCTGGTCGCCACCGCCGCGGCGCGCTGGTCGGTCCCGGCCTCCGCCGTCACGGTGGAGCAAGGCGTCGTCCGCCACGCCGCCTCCAACCGCAGCGCCCGCTTCGGCGAGCTGGCGGAGGACGCGGCGAAGCTGCCCATTCCGCAGAACGTGGCGCTGAAGGACGCCAAGGACTACAAACTGATCGGCAACCCGTCGCTGCACCGGCTGGACCATGTGTCCAAGACCGACGGCACGGCCATCTTCGCCATGGACATCCGCCGCCCCGGACAGGTGACGGCGGTGCTGGCCCGCTCCCCCCGCTTCGGCGGCACGGTGAAGACGGTGGACGCCGCCGCCGCGAAGCAGGTGCCCGGCGTGCTGGAGGTGCTGACCCTGCCGATGGGCGTCGCGGTCGTCGCGAAAAACACCTGGGCCGCCATGAAGGGGCGCGAGGCCCTGAAGGTGGAGTGGGACGACGCCAAGGCGGAGATGCGCGGCACCGACGAGATGCTGGCCGACTACCGCAAGCTGGCCGACCGGCCCGGCAACGTGGCCGCCGACACCGGCGACGCGGCCAAGGCGCTGGCCGGCGCCGCCAAGGTGGTGGAGGCGGAGTTCGTCTTCCCCTACCTCGCCCACGCGCCGATGGAACCGCTGAACGCGGTCGTCGAACTGGCCCCGGAGGGCGGCTGCACCATCTGGGCCGGCTCGCAGTTCCAGGGGGTGGAGCAGAAGGTCGCCGCCGCCATACTGGGCTGCAAGCCGGAGCAGGTGGCCATCAACACCGTCTGGGCCGGCGGCAGCTTCGGACGGCGCGCCACCCCGAACGCCGACTACATCGCGGAAGCCGTGGCCATCGCCAAGGCGTATGGCGGAAAGGCGCCGGTCCATCTGGTCTGGACGCGCGAGGACGACATTCGCGGCGGCCGCTACCGCCCGCTGTTCCTGCACCGGATCAAGGCCGGTCTGGACGCCTCCGGCACACTGGTGGCGTGGCAGCAGCGCATCGTCGGGCAGAGCTTCATGGGCGGCACCCCGTTCGAAGCCTTCATGGTGAAGAACGGCGTGGACGCCACTTCCGTCGAAGGCGCTTCGGACATGGCCTACGCCGTGCCGAACCTGCATGTCGATCTGCACTCCCCGCCGTCGCCGGTCACCACCCTGTGGTGGCGGTCGGTCGGGCACACCCACACCGCCTACGCCAAGGAGGTGATGATCGACGAACTGGCCGCGGCGGCGGGCAAGGACCCGGTGGCCTTCCGGCTGGAGATGCTGAAGGACCACCCGCGCCTCCAGGGCGTGCTGAAGCTGGCCGCTGAGAAGGCCGGCTGGGACCAGCCGCTTCCCAAGGGCAAGGCGCGCGGCGTCGCCGTGCATGAGAGCTTCAGCAGCTTCGTCGCCCACGTCGCGGAGGTCTCCGTGGACGAGCGGGGCCGGGTGACCATCGACCGCGTGGTCTGCGCGGTGGACTGCGGGCAGGTCGTGAACCCCAACATCGTGGAGGCGCAGATCTCCGGCGGCACCGGCTGGGCCATCGGCCACGCCCTGCGCGACGAGATCACGCTGACCGGCGGGCTGGTGGACCAGAGCAACTTCGACGGCTACCAGCCGCTCCGCAATTCGGAGATGCCGCCGGTGGAGGTGCACATCCTGCCCTCCGCCGACCGCCCGACCGGCGTCGGCGAACCCGGCGTGCCGACCGCCGCCCCCGCGGTCGCCAACGCGGTCTTCGCGGCCAGCGGCAAGCGCCTGCACCACCTGCCCTTCACCCGGTCGGGAATGGTGTAAGGGCGGCGCAGGATGCGGCAGGCCGGGCCGTTCGCCCCCGGCCTGCCTGCCCTGCCCTGCCCGTATGACGTTTTTGCTGCAATTTCACGACGTCCGGGGTTAAGAGGAAACGGCAGAACCGATCGAAAGAACTGTTTCCATGCTGCTGCTGCGCGCCATCCGCTCCATGATGCCGAAGGAGGAGCGGGTCATTGAACAATTCATCGAACAGGCCCGCCACATCGTCGATGCCGCCGCCGCCCTGGAAGCCGTCATGCAGGCCGGGCCGGAGGAGCGCGCCGAACGCACCGCCGCCCTGAAGCGGATCGAGAAGGACGCCGACCGCGTCGCCAAGGACGCCGGACGCGGGCTGCACCGCACCTTCATCACGCCCTTCGACCGGTCGGAGATCCAGGCGCTCATCAACGCGCTGGACGACTGCATCGACCTGATGGACGAGGTGCCGCGCCTCGCCGCGCTCTACGGCATCGACAGCTTCGACGACCGGATGATGCGCATGGCGGCGATCAGCCGCCAGCAGGCTGCCCTGCTGGCGGAGGTCATGCCGCTGCTGACCCGCATCTCCGTCAACGCCGACCGCATCCTGCACGTCTGCGGCCAGATCTCGGATCTGGAGGACGAGGCCGACGAGATCCTGCGCGACGCCATGAAGTCCCTCATCGCCGAACGTCCGGAGATGATCGACTTTCTGGGCCGCCGCGAGGTCTACGAGCTGCTGGAGGCCGTCACCGACCGCTGCGACGACGTGGGCGACCTGATCGAAGGGATCACGCTCGATCAGGCGTGACACCGTTTCGCGGAATACCGTTTCGCAGGAACGGCGGCGCTCCTTCAGTCCGTCCGGCCCAGCCGGCGCAGATGCGGCATGTGGAGCCGGGCGAAGCGCGCCACCAGATCGTGAAACGGCAACGGCTTCACGGGGGGTGAAGGGCAAGGCCGGTTCCGAGGCGACCGTTCCGTCTGCGCCGCGTCGAGCAGGGCGGCCTCCGCTTCCACCGCCCCGCCGAAACCCGGTTCGCGCGCTTCCAACACCGCCGTGCGGACTCCCTGCCCGGCCAGATGGATCGCGGTGAGCAGCCCGGTGACGCCCGCCCCGACCACCGCCCAATGGGAGTCCGGCGTGATCGTCAGCGGGCAGCAGGTGCTGCGGCCCGGCTTTCAGCTATCGGCTTCGATCTCGAAGCCGGCGGTCTGGAAGGTGCCCTTGTCGACCGAGCCGGCGAGTTCGCACAGCGTCTCCACCGTCGCCTCGGGCAGAAGTTCGCGAAACTCGCCCATCGGTGAAAGGCTCCAGTTCATGCCAATCGTGAGCGGTGGCGGTTCTTGTTTGTCTTTTTGAGTGCTTGTTTTTGCTTCAGAGGGCCGGGCCGCCCTGAAGGAAGGCTTCGATCCGCGCCTCGTCGGGGGCGGTGTCGAAACCGGCCCGCCGCATCCAGGCGTCGTCGTGGTAGGTGTTGCGGTAGCGCTCGCCGGAATCGCAGATCAGCGTCACCAGCGAACCGGCGCGTCCGGCGTCCCGCATCCGTCCGGCGATCCAGCACAGCCCGAAGAAGTTGGTCCCGGTGGAGCCGCCGACCAACCGGCCCAGCCGCCGCGACAGCACCCGCATCGCCGCCAGCGACGCCACGTCCGACACCTTGATCATCTGATCGACGACCTCGGGGATGAAGGACGGCTCGACGCGGGGCCGCCCGATGCCCTCGATCCGCGACCCGCGCTCGCAGGTGATGGAAGCGTCGCGGTTGACGAAGCTGTCGTAGAAGACCGAATGCTCGGCATCGGGCACGCACAGCCGGGTGGGCAGATGGCGGTAGCGGATGTGGCGCCCGATGGTGGCGGCGGTGCCGCCGGTGCCGGCGCTCATCACGATCCAGTCGGGCACCGGGTGGCGCTCGTTGCGCATCTGGCCGATGATCGACTGGGCGATGTTGCCGGTCCGCCAATCGGTCGCCCGCTCGGCGTAGGTGAACTGATCGAGATAGACCCCGCCCAGCCGCGCCGCCAGCCCAGCCGCCCCGGCGTAGATGGCCGTCGAGGACTCGACGAAATGGCACTGCCCGCCGTGGAGTTCGATGGCCGCGACCTTCTCGTCCGACGTGCCGCGCGGCATCACCGCGTGGAACGGCAGACCCAGCAGCCGGGCGAAATAGGCTTCCGAAACCGCGGTGGACCCCGACGACGCCTCGATCACCGGCGTCCCCTCGCCGATCCGCCCGTTGCAAATGGCGAACAGCAGCAGCGACCGGGCGACGCGGTGCTTCAGGCTGCCGGTGGGGTGGGTCGATTCGTCCTTCAGGTAGATGTCGATCCCGGACAGCGCCGGAATGTCCAGCTTCAACAGCGGCGTGTCGGGCGACCGCGCCGCCTCGGTTTCCAGCAGCGCGATCGCGCGCCTCGTCCAATCGCGGCAGGTGGCCTCGGGCAGCGGCGTGAAGTCGAGGCAGAGCGGTTGACGGATCGGACCGGAGCCTGACTGAAGCGGCGCGGACAGCACGGAAACGGTCATGTCACCCTCAAAGCGCGAAAACGGCGTCGATCTCGACCGACGCGCCGAGCGGCAGCGCCGACACTTCGACGGTGGAGCGGGCCGGGAACGGCGCCTGGAAGAAGCCGGCATGGACCTCGTTCACCGCCTTCGACAGGCTGGTTCCGGCGGCTTCGGCGATCGCCGCGATGTTGGTCAGGCTGCGCGCGGCCTGGGCGTAGGGGCCGATGGCCGCCGGGGCTTTGTCCGTGGTGATGTGTTCGGTCATCGTCCTGTCTTTCCTGTGTTGGCGGTCGTGCCCGCTCAAAGGCTGGGCGTCCTGCCACCGACAACGGCATGCGGAATCGGCGTGTTGAAAAAGCTTTTCTCTTGCCGGGCCCGATGAGCAAAATCATCCGCCCCAACCGTGAAGGCCCCGAGCAACCACAATGACCATCGACGCCACCGACCGGAAAATCCTGGCCGCCCTTCAGGCCGACGCAACGCTGTCGCTCGCCGACCTCGGCAAACTGGTCGGACTGTCCCCCACCCCCTGCTGGCGCCGCGTGCAACGCCTTGAACAGGAAGGCTATGTCCGCCGCCGCGTCGCCCTGCTGGATCGGGCCAAGCTGAACGTCGACGTGACCGTCTTCGTGGCCGTCCGAACCAGCAAACACTCCGCGGAGTGGCTGGAGGAGTTCCGCCGGGTCGTGGCCGACATACCGGAAGTTGTCGATCTTTACCGGCTGAGCGGCGACATCGATTACCTTCTCCGGGTGGTTATCCCTGACATCAAGGCTTACGATGCCTTCTACCGAAAGCTCATCGAGCGTATCGAGCTTCAAGATGTGTCATCGATGTTCGCAATGGAGGAAATGAAGTCGACAACGGAAGTCCCTCTTTCTTATGCAAAGACGCATCAGGGATAGCGGTTTACTTGATCCTTCTCCTCTTTGACTCCCACAAGCCGGCCTGTGCGGAGCATCTGAAGTGATTTTCAATATCACATGATTCGTATGAGAATTTTTTACTTTTTTCGCCGGAAGAGCGAAGCGCCGCAGAAAATTTTTCCGCGTAAGATCCTACACGCGCAAAATTATTCCTTTTGCGCTGCGGCAGATGAGTTGATCGGGCATTCGAAAATCAGGAGGCGGCGTCTGCTGAAGCGCATCGCTGCCTGGAAACATTCCCTCGACGCCGCCGCCCTCCCCTGTTTCGCGGTGGCGGCAACCGATGGCAAAAAAAGCCGGCCTGACCGGCGCAAAGGGTTTCGACCTCGAAAGCTCCTTATGATTGTCCTTCCTAGAATGATTAGCAACCAAAAGGAGCTTTCGAAATCGAAAGAGGTCACTTCGCCAGCAAGTCGTCGATGCGCATCCGGAGGTCTTTCAGGAGTTCCCGGTGTTCCTTCCGCATCGCGCCGCTGACCGCGTCGATGGCCTTCAGCTCCTTCTCGATGCGGTTGATGGAGCGGCCCAGCACGCGCATCGGCTCCGCCGAGCCCGGCGCCTTGGACGCCCGCGCCGCGCGGACCGATTGCACGGTCAGCCCGCCGGTGCGGGCCGTCTTCCACAACCGCCTGACCTCCCCTTCATCGCCGACGAAGGCCAGCTCGACCAGGGCGGAGCGGGACACCGCGTCCGGGTTCTCCCGGTATTCGCTGAGGATATCGGTGGGCAGGTCCAGCACCTTCAGCCGCTTCGACACCTCGGCCTCCGAACAGCCGATGACCGCGGCGACCTCCGCCTGGGCATAGCCGTGGCTGTCGATGAGCTGGGTCAGACCGCGGGCCAGATCGATGGCGTCCAGGTCCACGCGCTGGACATTCTCGATCAGCGCGATTTCCTCCGCCTTGCCCTTGGTGATGATGGCGGCGATGGTCGGGCGGCCCAGCATCTGGTGGGCACGCAGGCGGCGCTCCCCGGCCACGAGGCGATAGACGCCCTTCTCCGCCGTTTCCTGCACCAGCACCGGCTGCTGAAGCCCATGCCGCTCGATGGAGGCGGCCAGGGAGGCGAGCGCCGTCTCGTCGAAGACGGTGCGGGGCTGGTTGGGGTCGGCGCGGATGTTGGCGACGTCGGCTTCGATCAGCCGGGGCAGGGTGCCGGTCAGCCCGAACAGCCGGTCGGTCTCCAGCCCGGGGGCGGCGTTCTTCGTTTGCAGGACCGCAGCGGCGGTCTGGCGGGTCAGCTTCTTAGGCGGCATCGACCGACTCCCGGATGCGGCCGGCGGCCTTCAGAAGGGCGCCGACGATGGCGGCATAGCTTTCCACGCCCGGCGCGCCGATGTCGGCGTCCAGCGTGATGACGTTGGCTCCGGCGGCCTGCGCGTAGATGGTCGCGCGCGGCACCGGCGGGAAAACTCGGTAATCCTCTCCCCACAGCCGGCCGATGTCTTCCAGCGAGGAGCGGTCCTGAGTCTGGCGGGGGTTCAACATGGTCGGCAGCACCCCCAGCACCCGCAGGTTCGGGTTCAGCCGCCGCTGGATCTTCGTCACCGTGTCCAGGAAGGCGTTCACGCCCAGGATGGCGTGCGGTTCCGCCTGGCAGGGGATCAGCACATAGTCCGCCGCGGTCAGCGCGTTGATGGTGACCGCCCCCAGGTTCGGCGCGCAGTCGATCAGGATAAAGTCGTATTCGGCCCGCACCGCGTCCAGCATCTCCGCCATGGCGGTCTGCGCGTTCGTCAGATTGCCGGGCAGTTCGGTGTCGGCGCTGGCGAGTGCGATGCTGGACGGCACGACGTCCAGCCCCTCCACGCCGGTCGGGCGGATCACGTCGGCCAGCTTCGCCTTGCCCATCAGGGCGTGGTAGAGCACCTTGCCCTGCTCCGTCAGCGCCACCACGTCGGTCTGCGGCACGCCGACATGGACCGTGGCGTTGCCCTGCGGATCGGCGTCCACCAGCAGAACGCGGTTGCCAGACCGGGCCAGCATGAAGGCGACATTGATGGAGGTCGCCGTCTTGGCGGTGCCGCCCTTTTGCAGGCCGACCGCGATGGTCGTGCCCGCCCGCGGCGTCTCCGTCGGCCGCTGCTCCAGGGACAGCAGCAGCAGCCGGCCCAGCACGTCGCGGGGCAGGGGTTCGCGCCCGGTCTCCCACTTGCTCAGCCGTTGCTTGTCGTATCGGCGGCCCGTGAGTTCGTTCACGAACGCGGCCATCTGCGTCTGGGTGAGGCCGCGCTTCTCACGCAGCAGTTTCAAGTCGTCGCCGGTCATTGCCCCCTCTTCGCCACATTGCCGGAGTCGTCGGGAAACGTAACAAGTCGTCCCAACCCCTGCAATGGGTGTCTACCAGCCGCTTCGCCGCAGCCGGCACTGGCGGAACGGGTCCTCTCCGGTGCATAACTAGGCTGCGGGGCCGGCGGCGGCACCGGGGATATGGGGTTGCGTGAATGGCGGCGAACTGGTCGGTGCGGCAACTGGTGTGTCAGGCGCATGGCTGCGAATTGGCCGTGTCATGGCGGACCGATGGCCGTTGGACCTGGATCGTGTCGGTGGCCGGGGAGCGCATCGCCATCGGAATCGCCCAATCGCAGGAACGCGCGCAGGATGCCGCCGTCGACGCGGCGGAACGCCACGCCCGCGCGGACGGCGTCATCCAACTGACCATGTTTTGAAAGCCAGCCAAAGGTTTGGGCCAGGGGCAGGGCAGGGCACCGGTCACCCGGCGTCGAATTGGGCGTATTGCGCCGCAGCATGCCCGTCGAAACGGGCGTACCCCATGCTGACCCCAGAAAAAGCGCTTAGCCACAGAGAATAATCCAGTGGGATTTTGCGCGAACCCATCATGGTTTGTGTGATTTTCCCGTGCGTCTCCTATTGTTTGTGGACGATCGCAAAGACCGTAGGCCGCGCGTGATCTTCATAAGACCTTCTGCGGGGCTTCGACCTTTGACGATCTGACGGCTCTGGCCTCCGGCCAGGCGTGCGGGACGGGCATCTTTCGGCACACGCGCCGATGCCCGCCCCGGCTCCGCCCATTCGACCAACCACGCGAGAGGTTCGACGTGACTTCGCTGGGGAGACGCCGGATCCACACCAACGCACTTGGGGGCGATTGCCTGGACGCTTCACCGGCTGTCGAGATCGACCGTGTGGACCGCGGCGGCTGGTACGCCGTCATGAACGGGTTCGACGACGCCAGCATCTTCCAAAGCTGGGATTTCGGCCGCATCGCCCATCCCAACCGCGACCTCAGCCACATCGTGCTGCGCCACGGCGGCCAGCCGGTGGCCGCAGCACAGCTGCTGGTCCGCCGGGTGCCGGGCATCGGCGGCATCGCTCTGGTCATGTGGGGGCCGATGTGGCGCCCGAAGGACCGGCGGCCCGATCCTGCGGCGTTCCAGGCCATCATGGAAGCGATGAAGGCCGAGTACAGCGTCCGGCGCGGGCTGTTCCTGCGCGTCCTGCCGCGGATCGAGGAAGGGGAAGGGGAGGGCGCCGACGCGCTGGCCGCTATGGACGCTCTGGACATGCGGCGCAGCGACGCCAAGGCTCCCTACCGCACCTTCATCATGGACCTGACCCGCGAGGAGGCGACGATCCACAAGGACCTGTCCCGCCACTGGCGCCGTGGCCTGTCCAAGGCGGAAGGGGCGGGGCTGGAGGTCGCCGAAGGCTCCTCACCGGAGTTGCTCGACGCGATCGACGACCTCTTCATCCAGACGCAGCGCCGCAAGGGCTTCCGCGCCTTCGACAGCCGCACCCTGACCCGCGTCCACCGTGCCTTGCCCGACACCATGAAGATGCACGCCGTTCTGGCCTCCCGCCAGGGCGAGCCGGTGGCCGGCGTGGTGGTTTCGCTGCTGGGCGACACGGCGCTGATGCAGAATTCAGCCACGGCAGACGCCGGCCTGCCGCTGAGCGCGGCCTTTCTGGTCCATTGGAAGGCGATGCGGTGGGTGAAGGCCAGCGGCGGGAAGCGCTACGACCTGCATGGCGTGAACGCCCAGGCCAATCCCGGCGTCCATCTGTTCAAGCGCGGCTTCGCCGGCAAGGGGGAGGAGGAGCGGGTGTTCATCGGCACCTTCGAATCGCCCGGCCCGATGCTCAGCCGGCTTCTGGTCGAAGGCAGCCAGACCGTGCGCACACTCGCCGCGACCTGCACGGCGCAGGCCAGCCAAGTGATGGCGATGGCGCTGAACAAGGGGCAGGCCGACCGCACCGACTCCCCCCCCACCAATCCGGCATGAGTTCCGGACGTCCGCAGCGCCCGTTCCAAGAGGATGGACCGGGCGCTGCGGATTCGTGTCTACGGTCGGCGGATGAACACTTCCAGCGCCCGCCCTCCGTATCACGGGGCGCGTGCGATCACCGGCACGCCGTCCAGATCCTTCGGAAGATCGTCGGGAACGCCCGACGCGAAAACGACCGCGATGGCATAGTCGTCGGACAGCTTCGTGACTTCGGCACGGGTCATTCCGGGGTACCTGCTCAAGGTCGCCAGATAGCGGTCACGGGCGGCTTCGGCAGCCTCCTTCGGCACGGGCATACAAACCTCCCTTTCGGCGTATGTTTCAACAATCATTTGTGGATTGTTGGACCAATAAACAATAGCACCGCCATGCCCCGCGCGACAAATCCACAATTTAAATCCGGTCGGCCAACCCATGCATATCCCCGACGATGGTCACCTCGGGCGGGAAGGGGTTCGGCAGCCCTTCGGACACCACGCCGACAAAGGCCATGCCCACCTTGCTGGCGGCGTCCAGTTCGGTCAGGGAATCGCCGATGGCGAGCGCCCGCGCCGGATCGTGCCCGCCCTCCGCGACGATGCGCGCGAAGACCTCCGCCTTCACGTTGGGGGAGCCGGTGATGGTGCGGAAATGCCGCTCCAGCCTCTTGGCGCGCACCGTGCCCATCAGCACCTCGTGCGGCGTGCCCGAGACGAGGTGGCAGGGCGTGCCGTCCAGCCGGTCCAGCACCGCCTCCGCCCCCGCGATCAGCGGGCAGCCGGGCACCCGCGGGTCCACGATCTCGGCATAGCGGCGGGCCAGATCGTCGATCTCCGCCGGGCCGGGATCACGCCCGAACATCTCCCGCTCCAGGATCGCCAGCATCTTGAACCGGCTGAGGCCGCCGTTGCGCCAGATGATCTGCCGCATCCGCTCCTCCGTCTCCGGATCGTCGATGCCATAGAGGATGGCGAAGCCGCCATTTTTCGTAGGAACGGAGTCGATGATGACGCCGTCGAAATCGAAGATCACAACCTCCGGGTCCAGCCGGTCGGGAGTATGAGGCATTGCGCCGTCTCGCTTCGTTGTTGTGGCCCCGCCCGGAAACGTGGCGGGGGCCGGAAAAGGCGTCGGGGGATCGTACAGGAAATTCCCCCCGCCTCAACGCTTGGGGCCGTCGAATGAACCGCGCCGGGTTTCCTGGAGGCCCCATTTCTTGAGAGACTGGGGTCATTATGACGAAGCAGACATCACCCAAGTACGCCCCTGAAGTCCGCGAACGGGCGGTGCGGATGGTGTTCGAGCACGAAGGCGAGCACGCCTCGCAGTGGGCGGCGATCAGGGTGGTGCGGCGCATGGTCTGGTTTCCTTCCGGTCTGGGATGGGGCTGCCGGGGGGCTTCTGGTCCCGGCCTGTTCGATGACTGGACGGTACGGCCCCCCCCCCCCCCCCCCCGGGGGCCCCCG
>JAEYPE010000012.1 GCA_023411035.1 Pseudomonadota bacterium | reverse complement strand
ATCGAGCCCATGCCGCCGATTACGACGACCGCGAAGACCACGATGATAAGGCTCGACCCAATCTGCGGGTTCACCGAATAGATCGGCGCCGCCAGCACGCCGGCGAAGGCGGCGAGCGCCACGCCGGCAGCATAGGTCAGCGTCACCATGCGCGGCACGTTGACGCCGAAGGCCTGCACCAGCGCGGCATTCTCGGTGGCGGCGCGCAGATAGGCGCCGAGCCGCGTCTTCTCGATCACCAGCCAGGTGGCGAGGCTGAGGCCGAGCGCTGCGACCACCACCCAGAGCCGGTATTTCGGCAGGAACATGAAGCCGAGATCGACCGGCGGGCCGGACAGCGCCTCGGGCGGCGCATAGGGCAGGCCGGAGGAGCCGAACTGGTTGCGGAACACGCCCTCGATGATCAGCGCCAGGCCGAAGGTCAGCAGCAGCCCGTAGAGATGGTCGAGCTTGTAGAGGCGCGACAGCATGGTTTTTTCGAGCACCACGCCCAGCAATCCGACGATCAGCGGCGACAGGCCCAGCGCCCACCAGTAGCCGAGGCCGAGCTTCGTCAGCAGCAGCCACGCCACGAAGGCGCCGATCATGTAGAGCGCGCCGTGGGCGAAGTTGATGACGTTCAGCATGCCGAAGATGACCGCCAGCCCAAGGCTGAGCAGCGCGTAGAAGGACCCGTTGATCAGCCCCAGCAGAAGCTGCCCGAACAGCGCCTGGGGCGGGATGCCGAAGATGGTGGACATGGCGGTTCGCCTCCTGCCGTTCTGCGCGGCGGGTGATCGCCCCGGCGCCCGTCCCCGCGCGCGGCGGGAGACAGGGCGCCGGAGCGGGCGGGGATCAGCCCGGCAGCTTGCAGCCGCTTTCCGCTAGGCTGGCGAAGGCTTCGTCGCCGGGGATGGTGCGGATGATCTCGTAATAGTCCCACGCCCCCTTGGACTCGCTGGGCTTCTTCACGCGGGCCAGATACATGTCGTGGACCATGCGCCCGTTCGGCAGGATCTTGCCGTTCTTGGCGAACATGTCGTTGACCGGCATCTCCTTCATCTTGGCGGCGACGGTCGGCCCGTCGTCGGTGCCCGCGGCCTCGACGGCCTTCAGGTAGTGCTTCACGGCGGAATAGCTGCCGGCCTGCACCATGGTCGGCATCTTGCCGGTCTTCGCCTTGAACTTCTCCGACCAGGCGCGCTTCTCGTCGTCCATGTCCCAATAGAAGCCGGTGGTCAGGACGAGATCCTGCGCGACCTGGAGACCCAGCGCGTGCACGTCCGACAGGAAGATCAGCAGCCCGGCCAGCTTCTGCTGCCCGCTCTGGGTCAGGCCGAATTCCGACGCCTGCTTGATCGAGGTGATGGTGTCGCCGCCGGCGTTGGCGAGGCCGATCACCTGTGCGCCCGACGACTGCGCCTGGAGCAGGAAGGAGGAGAAGTCCGCCGTGTTCAGCGGCGCACGGACGGCCCCCACCACGGTGCCGCCGGCCTTCTTCACCTCCGCCGCCGTGTCGGCTTCGAGCTGGTGGCCGAAGGCGTAGTCGGCGGTCAGGAAGAACCAGTTCTTGCCGCCTTCCTTCACGATGGCCTGACCGGTGCCGACGGCCAGCGCGCGGGTGTCGTAGGCCCAGTGGAAGCCGGTGGGGGAGCAGGCGTCGCCGGTCAGGCGCGAGGTGGCCGGGCCTTCCATCAGGAAGATCTTCTTTTTCTCGCGCGTCACCTCCTGCACCGCCAGAGCGACGCCGGAATTCGGCACGTCCACGATGACGTCCACGCCGTCGCGGTCGATCCACTCGCGGGAGATGTTGGACCCGATGTCCGGCTTGTTCTGGTGGTCCGCCGCGACGACCTCGATGGGCTTGCCCAGAATCTTGCCGCCCACCTCCTCCACCGCCATGCGGACGGCGACCGCGGAGCCTTCGCCACCCAGGTCGGCGTAAAGGCCGGAGCGGTCGTTGAGGACGCCGATCTTCACGACGTCGCCCGATACCTTGCCCTGCTGGGCCTGTGCGGAACCGACGGCCAACGCGGCAAGCGCCGCCCCGGCAAGCAGACGTGCAATCATTCCATTCCTCCCCGTTCCACGTTCAGACGTTTCTGATCGTTGGCGTTTCTGGTTGTTGGCGTTCTGGTCGTTGGGTCAGACACCGAGATAGTCGTGCAGCTTCTCCATGTTGGCGGCGAGCTGGTCGTTGGGGATCATGTCCACCACATGGCCTTCCTCCATCACGTAATGGCGGTCGGCGATGGTGGCGGCGAAGCGGAAGTTCTGCTCCACCAGCAGGATGGTGAAGCCGCGCTGCTTCAGTTTGCGAACGGCGACACCGATCTGTTCGATGATGACGGGGGCGAGGCCCTCGGTCGGCTCGTCCAGAAGGATCATGGCGGCGCCCGTGCGCAGGATTCGCGCGATGGCCAGCATCTGCTGCTCGCCGCCCGACAGCCGCGTGCCCTGGGTCGAGCCGCGGCCCTGGAGGTTCGGGAACAGCTCGTAAATCTGCTGGACCGTCATCCCGCCTTCCTTGACGACGGGGGGCAGCAGCAGATTCTCGTCCACGTTGAGCGAGGCGAAGATGCCGCGCTCCTCCGGCACGTATCCGATTCCGAGGCGGGGGATTTTGTGCTGCGCCATGCCGATCAGTTCCCTGCCCTGGAAGCGGATCGAGCCGGTGCGCTTGCCCACGATGCCCATGATGGACCGCATGGTGGTGGTCTTGCCGGCCCCGTTGCGGCCCAGCAGGGTCACCACCTCCCCCTGGCGGACCTCCAGGTTCACGCCGTGCAGGACATGGCTTTCTCCGTAGAAGGCCTGGAGGCCGGAAATCTCCAACATGGCGGTCCGGGTCGCCGTGTCCCGGATCGGCAAGGCGTCAGGCATGGCCGCTCCCCATATAGGCTTCACGGACTTTCGGGTGGCGCGACACCTCGGCATAGGGGCCTTCGGCCAGAACCTCCCCGCGGGCCAGGACGGTGATCCAATCCGACAGGTTGGAAACCACGGACAGGTTGTGCTCCACCATCAGGATCGTGCGGTTGGCCGAGACCCGCTTGATCAGCGCCGCGATGCGGTCGATGTCCTCGTGCCCCATGCCGGCCATCGGCTCGTCCAGCAGCAGCATTTCCGGCTCCAGGGCCAGCGTCGTGGCGATTTCCAGGGCGCGCTTGCGGCCATAGGGAAGCTCCGCCGCCGGCAGATGGGCGTAGCCGGCCAGTCCGACATCCTCCAGCAGTTCCATCGCCCGTCCGTTCAGCCGGTCGAGCACCGCTTCCGACTTCCAGAACTGAAAGGAGTTGCCGAGCGGCCGTTGCAGGCCGACGCGCACATTCTCCAGCACCGTAAGATGCGGAAACACCGCGGAAATCTGGAAGGAGCGGACGATGCCCATGCGCGCCACGTCCGCCGGTTTCACCGCGGTGATGTCGCGCCCGTTGAACAGGATGTGCCCGTTGCTGGGCTGAAGGAACTTGGTGAGAAGGTTGAAAACCGTGGTCTTCCCGGCCCCGTTGGGACCGATCAGCGCGTGGATGGTTCCCCGTTGCACCCGCAGGCTGACGTCGCGGACGGCGACGAAGCCCCGGAATTCCTTGGTCAGTCCGCGCGTCTCCAGAATGACGTCACTTGCCATATCCTCCCCGTTCCCTGTTTTCAGCGGCCTTCTCGGCAGGGGCCGCCTGTTGTTTGGTTCAGGTTATCAGCAATCTGTCACACGTACAGCTTACGGAAAGAACTTAATCGCGTCCATCCGGATCGACCGGGGGCGTGACAATCGGTGGCCGGAGGGCGATTCCACCGGCGGACGGGGGCGTTCGGGCGCCGAAATGCGGGCATAAAAAAAGGCGGCCGCACAGGGCCGCACACCGACTCGCGGCGCGCCCCCGGATCACGGACCGGGAGCGTGCCTTTCTCTTTCGACGCAGGAGCCGGAAACCGCGGTACCTATCCGACTCAGGCGGCGGAAGTCAGAGGAAAGCCGCTGTAGTCGAGCGACGCCGACCAGAAGCGCTCGAGCTTGCGCAGGGTCTCGTTCGCCTTGACCAGTTCCTCGTCGCTGAAGCCGGCCTTTTCCAGCGCCGTCAGATGGCGCTCGAACATGCGGCTGATCTTCTCGCGGAGGTCCAGGCCCTTCTCCGACAGGCGGACGCGCACCGACCGGCGGTCGTGCGGCGAACGCTCCTGCCCGAGATAGCCGTTCTCGACCATCTTCTTCACGTTGTAGGACACGTTGGAGCCGAGATAATAGCCGCGCGCCGTCAGTTCGCCGACGGTCATCTCGTCCTCGCCGATGTTGTACAGGATCAGGCTCTGGACGTTGTTGATGTCCTGGATACCGAGCCGATCAAGCTCGGTCTTCAGCACCTCGAGAAAGTGGCGGTGAAGCCGTTCAATCAAGAGGATGCTTTCGTAATAGGGTTTGCGCACCGCGGTCTCCTTTGGCTCGAACCGGACATGGGCCGACCTGTGGCCTTTCCGGGGTCCTTAAGGGTAGATTAACCGATCATTGCCCGGCAATCACCTCAATAATGCCCCAAAAGCACAGCCCGGGTTGTAGAACAGCCTGGCCCTGCGGAATCCCCTCCCGTGCAGCCGCGCCAAGCCCTTCGCGTGAAACGTCATCTCCCCGAAGCCGGGCGTCCCGGCGGCATCCCGCCCGGCGAACCGGGCGGAAAACCGACCCATCCCGTCCGACCTTCTTCAACAACGGTCAGGTTTGAGACAAGTCCCGCAAGGATTTCCCGATACTAACGCAGAAACGCGCGGAATGTGCCCGCATCCTTGCACGTTCTGGATGCAATAAAGGGGAACGCACCTCATCAATCGGCAAAGCACAGATCCCCGCCAACGGGTTCGGTGAAGTAGCGCTCCACTTCCCCGGCCTCCACCTCCGCCAGTGTGGCGGGCGACCAGCGCGGGTTCCGGTCCTTGTCCACCAGCGCGGCGCGGATGCCCTCGTAGAAGTCGTGGCGTGCGAGGAAGGCGAGGCTGAGGCGAAGCTCCTGGACCATGCAGCCGTCGAAGTCCAGCTTTGCACCGCGGCGCAGCGCCTCCAGCGTCACCTTCAGGCTGGTCGGCGACACCCGCTTCAGCGTGGCGATCTGGCCGGCGGCCCAATCCGTGCCCTCCGCCTCCAGCGCGGCGACAATGGCCTCCACGCGGTCGTGGGCGTAGCAGCGGTCGATGGCCTCGCGGTTGGCGGCGACCGGCGGTTCGCCCGCCTCCTCGCGGTGGCGCGCGACCGCCTCATCGGCCGGCACGCCGTCGGCGAGGTCGGCGATCAGGGCCTCCAGCCTGGCGCTGGGGACGAAGGCGTCGGCGGCGCCGACCTCCAGCATGTCCGCCGCCTTCAGCCGGTCGCCCGTCAGGCCCAGCCAAATCCCGATCTGCCCCGGCAGGCGCGGCAGGAAGTAGGTGCCGCCGACATCCGGATAGAGGCCGATGCCGGTTTCCGGCATGGCGAACATCGTCCGCTCCGTCACGATGCGGTGGGAGCCATGCTCCGACAGGCCGACGCCGCCGCCCATGCTGATGCCGTCGATCAGCGCGACATAGGGCTTCGGGCAGTTGTGGATCAGGCGGTTGAGGACGTACTCCTCGCTGAAGAAGGCGCGGATCGACGCGCCGTCGTCCTGCCCCGCCTTGACGGCCTTGCCCGTCTCGTACAGGTTCACCACGTCGCCGCCCGCGCAGAAGGCCTTCTCACCGGCGCCCTGCACGACGATGGCCTTGATCTCCGGATCGGCCGCCCAGGCCCGCAGTTGCGGATCGAACAGGCGAATCATGCCCAGGGTCAGCGCGTTCAACGCCTTCGGGCGGTTGAGCGTCACGAGCCCGATGGCGCCGCGGCGTTCGAACAAAATCTCGGCAGAGTCGCTCATGGTTCCGGTCGTTTCCATTTTATCGTTTGTGGGGCGGAATTGTTCGTTTCGCGCGATGATACGGGCGGAAGGCGGCGTGTCAAACCGCCGTTGCGCAACGCAGCGCCGGAACAGCGCCCATGCTTCGTCCGTTGCGCTCCCACAGCCATGAGCGGGACCGTTCCATGATGGAAGCCTCAGCAGCGCAAGCGTCACGTCACGAGGGGCCGGGCCGGAAGACGGCCATCGTCCTCAACCGGTCGGCGGGAACGCTGGCCGGTCAGCCGCTCGATGAAACCATGGAGGCGATCCGCGTCGCCTTCGAACGGCAGGGGGCGGAGGTCGCCCTGTCGGCGGTCGA
>JAEYPE010000046.1 GCA_023411035.1 Pseudomonadota bacterium | reverse complement strand
GGAGGATGCCCCGGTCGATGATGCTGGCCCCGGGGACGCGCCCGGGGATGTGACCGAATAAGAAAAGGCGGAAGGTACTCGCATGGCCAAGCGCCGCATCGGTGTCTATCCCGGCACCTTCGACCCGATCACCAACGGGCATCTGGACATCATCCAGCGGGCCTCGCGTCTGGTCGATCACCTGATCGTCGGCGTCGCCCGCAACGCCGGCAAAGGCCCGCTCTTCTCCACGGACGAGCGGGTGGCGATGGTGCGGGAGGATGTGGCCGTCCTGAACAACAACGGGGCCAGCATCGAGGTGCGGGCCTTCGACACGCTGCTGATGCATTTCGCGGTGGAGGTGAACGCCACCGTCATCATCCGCGGCCTGCGGGCGGTTTCGGACTTCGAGTACGAATTCCAGATGGCGGGCATGAACGCCCGCCTGAACCCGAAGGTCGAGACCATGTTCCTGATGGCCTCGGAAAAGCACCAGTTCATCTCTTCCCGCTTCGTCAAGGAGATCGGGCGCCTGGGCGGTGACATCCGCAGCTTCGTCAGCGGTCGCGTCGCCGACCATCTGGCCGAGCGCTTCGCCCTGGAAGCCGGCAACGGGGACGCCAGCAAGCAGGTGCAGACGCTGAAGCAGTGACGGCGCAAGGGCTGTGGCGGAAGGCGAAATTTTGTGCGTTCCGCCCAACCCTGCTGTTGACCGGGGCGCCACTGCCCCCTATGTTGCGCCCCGCACTGGCGACAGGCCATGCGCTTTTGTGATCCGGTAGCTCAGTCGGTAGAGCACGTGACTTTTAATCATGTGGCCGTGGGTTCGAGTCCCACCCGGATCACCATTCCCCTCAATGGTTTAGCGGCCTGATACGCCGCCATTTCAGACCTCGGCTTGCGAACTGATCGTCAGTGGTTTGCACATGATGGGGTCCTTCTCTCCCTTGCCGCTGCTTCGAAAAGGTCGAAGGGGCCATTCCCTCGTGTCACCCCCGCGGCGCCCCGGAACCTTCCGCCTTTGAGCAGTGTTGCATGGCGGCAGCGTCAAGAGGGGGAGTCGCCGGTATGAACCGAGCCACCGATCCGTATACCGAGACCAAGGGCGGCGTGGCGGCGGGCACAACAGCAACCACCACACCCACACAGGACGCCGCCGCTTCGCCGCGCGGGCGGCGGGGGACCGACGAGATCGAGCAGGATATCCACGCCATCCGCAGCCGTATGGACTCGGTTCTCGATGAAATCGAGTTCCGCCTGTCGCCCGGCCAGATGTCCGGCGGTGTCGTCGAAGTGGTGCGCGACGTGGTGGAGGGCAACCCGTCGCGCGTCGCCCGCGCCATTCGCTCCAATCCCTGGCCGCTGGCCCTGATGGCGGCGGGTGCCCTGTGGTTCGCCTGGACCGTATCGCGCACCCAGGAGGTCGAGCGGACGGTGCCCGGAAGCCCTGCGGGCGAAGTCGCCGACGGGACGGTTCTGGATGTGCTGGGCATTCTGGTCGCCGCCTGCCGCCAGGGCGCTACGGGCTTCCGGCAAGCCGACATGGTTCTGGACGATCCCCACTTGACGCCGCGGCTGACCCAGGTCGCCACCCAGTTCGAGCGCAGCGCCGCCGCCCTGGAAGCGGAGTTGGTGCGCTACGGCGGCGACCGCGATCCGCAGGCGCCGGTGCATGCGGTCTGGCGGGATCTGGAGGCGGAGTTGGGCGGTCCCCGGTCGCGTGGAGGGCTTCTCCGCGGGCTGGAAAGCGGTGTGGACGGCACGCTGGCGCTGTTCCGCAACAGCCTGCACGACGAACTGCCGGAGGAGTTGACGGTGATCGTCGGCGCCCATTTCCATGAGATCGAAACGGTGCGCCATCGCGTCGGCGCGTTGCGCGAAGCGGTCGCGTGAGGGGATCGGCATGCTGGGGCTGAGCCGTCGCCATCGCAATCAGTATCCGCGCGTCGAGATGGGAGGAGGGCGTGGCCGGTCCGCGGTCCGGCCCTCGGACATTCCGAAGGCAGGCTGGAAGGACATCCTCTGGCGCACCTGGGAGGAGCAGGGGAAGGACAACATCTCCATCGTGGCGGCGGGAGTGGCCTATTACGCGCTGTTCGCCATCTTCCCGGCCATCGCCGCGCTGGTGTCCATCTACGGCCTCGTCTTCAACCCGGCGGGGGTGGAGCAGCAGGTCAACCAACTGGCCGGCCTGTTGCCGCCGGAGGCGCTGAACCTGTTGCGGGACCAGGCGCGCAATGTGGCATCGGCGCCGCAGAGGGGCTTGGGCTTCGGCGTTCTGTTCGGCCTCATCCTGACGCTGTGGAGCGCGTCGCGCGGCATCAATTCCCTGATCACCGCGTTGAACATCGCCTATGGGGAGGAGGAGCGGCGCAGCTTCCTATGGCTCGCCGTGCTGTCGTTGTTGCTGACGCTGGCCGGGCTGTTGTTCGTGATCGTGACGCTGGCGATGATCGTGGCCGTCCCGGCGGCCATCAACCTTCTCGGGTTGAGGGGTACGCCCATCGACTGGGTCGCCAGCCTCGCGCGCTGGCCCATTCTGGCGGTGGCGATCATGTTGGCGCTCGCCGCGCTTTACCGCTACGGCCCCGACCGGCGGGAACCGAAATGGCGCTGGGTCACCTGGGGATCGGCCATCGCGACGGTCCTGTGGATCATCGCGTCGGTCGGCTTCTCCGTCTATGTCTCGAACTTCGGCAGCTACAATCAAACCTATGGGTCGGTTGGGGCGGGCGTGGTGTTGCTTTTGTGGTTCAACCTGACCTCCTACGTGATCCTGATGGGGGCGGAATTGAACGCGGAGATCGAGCATCAGACCGCCCAGGACACGACGGAGGAGGACGGGCGCGGGCCGAAGCCGATGGGGAGCCGGGACGCCTACGTCGCCGACACGCTGGGGAAGCGCAGGGCCTGAGCTAGCGGTTGCCGCAACTCTGGATAAGGCCATCCACCTTGCGGGTGTTGTCGGCGGTCAGGCGGTCGTTGATGAAATCGGACCACAGGCCGGCACGGTTCAGATCGTCGGACACACAGCGGCAGGTGGTGACGCAGTGCGCAGCCTCGCCTCCGCTGGCGGTGCAGGTCGCCTCGCAGGATGTCAGGAAGCTGCGCACGTCCGCCGGGTCGGTGCCGATTCCCATCGCCAGAAGCGACAGCAAGCCGAACAGCACGGGCTGGTGCAACAGATAGACCGCCAGGCTGTGCCGCCCGGCCCAGGCGAACCAGCGCCCCGGCGTTCCGCCCGGAACCGCCGCCGGGCCGGGCCGCCACAGCCGCCCCAGCGCCATCCCGAACAGGAAGCCGCCGAACCAGGGAAAGAGCGGCACATAGTCGTGCGACTCCGGCTCGAAGGTCATCAACCCGACCCAGCGCAGCCAGGGCTCGTCGAACAGGGGCAGGGCGACCGTCCTTCCCACCGCGATCACCCCCACCCCCATCAGCAGAAGCACCGGCCAGGGCAGGCGCAGCAGCAGAAGGCCGAGCAGGCTCGCCACCGCCATATGGTGCAGCACGCCGAAGAAGATCGGGCTGTCCGGGAACATCGCCACCGACACCGCCGACACGCCGCCCGCGGCCAGAACCAGCAGGGCGAAGCGCCGCAGGAAGCGGGAACGGTCGATCCCGCCCTCCGTCGCCAGGACGAGGCTGAGCCCCGACAGGATCAGGAAACTGCCGAGGATGCCGGTGCGCGCGGCCAGCCACAGCGGATCGCTGAACAGGTCGAAATCGGCCAGCCCCAGATAATTCAGGTCCCAGGACCCGTGATACAGGGCCATGGCGAGCAGCGCCATGCCGCGTGCCGCGTCGACGATGCCGACGCGCCGCGAAATCGCCGATTCGGATGAGGTGGAAGCGGACGTGGCGCTGAGGATGGACATGGCGGAGACTTTTGCCGGAAGGGCGCGCCCCTGTCCACCGGCTCCCGTCGAACGCCGCATCCCCAAAAAGAAACGGCGCCGTGGATCGCCACGGCGCCGTTGGACTGCGCTTCGGGAAAGAGATCAGCGCTTCACCGCGATTCCTTCCACCTGCGACACGTCGCGGACCGCGCCGCGGTCGGCGCTGGTGGTCAGGGCGGCGTAGGCGCGCAGCGCCGGGGAGACGACGCGGTTGCGGTTGGCCGGCTTCCAGGCGTCGGCGCCCTTGGCGTTCTCCGCATCGCGGCGGCGCTGCAACTCCTCGTCCGACACGGCGAGGCTGATCTTGCGGTTGGGGATGTCGATCTCGATCCGGTCGCCGTCCTGGACCAGACCGATGGCGCCGCCCTGCGCCGCTTCCGGCGAGGCGTGACCGATCGACAGGCCCGAGGTGCCGCCGGAGAAGCGCCCGTCGGTGACCAGGGCGCAGGCCTTGCCCAGACCCTTCGACTTCAGATAGCTGGTCGGGTACAGCATCTCCTGCATGCCGGGGCCGCCGCGCGGGCCTTCATAGCGGATGACCACCACGTCGCCCGCCTTCACCACATCGCCGAGGATGGCTTCCACCGCCGCGTCCTGGCTTTCGAACACGCGGGCCGGGCCGGCGAAGACGAGGTTGGAGGCGTCCACGCCCGCCGTCTTCACGATGCAGCCCTTCTCCGCGATGTTGCCGAACAGCACGGCGAGGCCGCCGTCCTTGCTGAAGGCGCTGTCGACGGAGCGGATGACGCCCTTCTCGCGGTCGAGATCCAGGTCGGGCCAGCGCTTGTCCTGGCTGAAGGCGATGGTCGTCGGGATGCCGCCGGGGGCGGCCTTGTACATGGTGTGCACGCCCTCGTCCTGGGTGCGCTTCACGTCCCAGCGGTCCAGCGCCTCGCCCAGCGTCTTGGCGTGGACGGTGGGGACCTCGCGGTTCAGCAGGCCGGCGCGGTCGAGTTCGCCGAGGATGCCGAAGATGCCGCCGGCCTTGTGCACGTCCTCGATGTGGACATCGGACACCGCCGGGGCGACCTTGCAGACGTTCGGCACGCGGCGCGACAGCCGGTCGATGTCGGCCATGGTGAAGGGCACCTGCCCCTCCTGCGCGGCGGCCAGCAGGTGCAGCACCGTGTTGGTGGAGCCGCCCATGGCGATGTCCAGCGTCATGGCGTTCTCGAACGCCTCGAAGGTGGCGATGCCGCGGGGCAGGGCCGTGGCGTCGTCCTCCTGGTACCAGCGGCGGCACAGTTCCACGGCCATGCGGCCGGCGGCGAGGAACAGCTCCTTGCGGTCGGCGTGGGTCGCCAGGATCGTGCCGTTGCCCGGCAGGGAAAGGCCCAGCGCCTCGGTCAGGCAGTTCATGGAGTTGGCGGTGAACATGCCGGAGCAGGAGCCGCAGGTCGGGCAGGAGCCGCGCTCCATCTCCGCCGCCTCCTCGTCGCTCACGGTCGGATCGGCGGCGGCGACCATGGCGTCGATCAGGTCCACGGCCTTGGTCTTGCCGCGCCAGTTGACCTTGCCGGCCTCCATCGGGCCGCCCGACACGAAGACCGCCGGAATGTTCAGCCGCATGGCGGCCATCAGCATGCCGGGCGTGATCTTGTCGCAGTTGGAGATGCAGACCAGCGCGTCGGCGCAATGGGCGTTCACCATATACTCCACCGCGTCCGCGATCAACTCGCGCGAGGGCAGGCTGTAGAGCATGCCGTCGTGGCCCATGGCGATGCCGTCGTCCACGGCGATGGTGTTGAATTCCTTGGCGACGCCGCCGGCCTTCTCGATCTCGCGGGCGACGAGCTGGCCCAGATCCTTCAGGTGGACGTGCCCCGGCACGAACTGGGTGAAGGAATTGGCGATGGCGATGATCGGCTTGCCGAAATCGCCGTCCTTCATGCCCGTCGCGCGCCACAGGCCGCGGGCGCCCGCCATGTTGCGGCCGTGCGTGGAAGTGCGGGAGCGATAATGCGGCATGTCTCTACCTCAGGGATCGAACATTGCGTGCGGAAGCGCAGGGGCAGCAACACTAGCAATCCGGAAAGGCAGAAACCAGACCTCTCGTTCCCTTTTTCGGCCCTTTTCCGGCCCTTTTCCGGCAGACGGGACATGGAAGGTTTGCGGAGGAAGAAGAGGAGCGCCCCCGCACCCTTATCCGCGTGAGGCGTCCCGGCGCGACGCCTTTCCCGGCTTTCCGCTGGCGGCACCGCCGCGGGAGATCTGGCCGCTGGTCTTGGTGGTGCCGGTCTGTTCCGTCCGCCCCGCGGCCACCGCCGACAGGTTTTCCGCCGCCGCGCGGGTGCCGCCACCTCGTTCCGCTTCGGGCCTGTCGGCTTTGGGCTTGTCCGTTGCGGCCTTGCGGCGGCGCTTCGGTGGGGCGTCCGGGGCGCTGCTTTCGGTTTCCGCAGCCTGCCGCTCGGCGCGGATTTCGTCATCGACCTCCGCTTCGGCCTGACCCCAATGCTCGTCGTGGCGGCCGTGGGGACGGCCCTCCCGCTCCCAGATGTCGTGGGCACGGCGCCGGACGCGCTCGGCCCGTTTCTGTTCCGGCTTCTGGGTCATGGGGCTGCCTCCTCCTGGTCATGGCGGGTTTGTGACCGGCCTGCCCGCATCAACGCTGGAGAGCGGCGGTGGTTTCAGCGCGTCTCAGAAAGCGGAACGCTTCCCGTCAGCCGCTTTCCTGTCCGGCGAAACGGCTTTCGAAACGGGCGGCATCGGCGGGGGCCAGGGCCACATGAAGATGGGCCTGCCCGTCCTCGTCCCGGCGCTCCAATATCTGCCCATGCTCGTACAGCCACGCCAGGGCGCGGCCGTCCGAAAGGCTCACGTTCAGATCCAGCACCTGCCGCCCGGCGGACAGACGCCGGTCCAACAACTCCAGCAAGTCGTCGAGCCCCTCTCCGGTCAGGGCGGACACGGCGACGGCGCGCTCCTCGCCCTCCGTCATCCGCTGGTTGGCAAGGCGCATGTGGAGCGCGCCGCGGGCGGTCGCGGGCATCTGGTCGGTCTTGTTCAACACCTCCACCACCCGCCGGTCGTTGGCGGCGTCGATCCCGAGATCCGTCAGCACCGATTCCACGTCCGCCTTCTGCGCCGCCGCGTCGGGGTGCGAAACGTCCCGGACGTGCAGGATCAGGTCGGCGGCCTGCACCTCCTCCAGCGTGGCCCGGAAGGCGGCGACGAGCTGGGTCGGCAGGTCCGACACGAACCCCACCGTGTCCGACAGAGCGACGGCCTTGCCGGAGGGCAGGGCGATCCGGCGCACCGTGGGGTCCAGCGTGGCGAACAGCATGTCCTCGGCGGTCACCCCGGCGCCGGACAGCCGGTTGAACAGGGTGGACTTGCCCGCGTTGGTGTAGCCGACCAGCGCCACCAGCGGCGTGCCGCCGCGCTGCCGGGCGGAGCGGTGCAGTTTGCGGGTCCGCCGCACCTCCTCCAGGTCCGATTTCAGGCGGGTGATGCGCTCGGCGATCAGGCGGCGGTCGAGTTCGAGCTGGCTTTCACCGGGGCCGCCGAGGAAGCCGAAGCCGCCGCGCTGGCGCTCCAGGTGGGTCCAGGACCGCACCAGACGCGACCGCTGGTAGGTCAGCGCCGCGAGTTCCACCTGCAACTGGCCTTCGCGGGTTTGGGCGCGCTCCCCGAAAATCTCCAGGATCAGGCCGGTGCGGTCGATCACCTTGACCATGCACTGGCGTTCCAGATTGCGCTGCTGCACCGGGTTCAGCGGTTGGTCGATCACCACCAGATCGGCGCGGAACGCCTCCACCATGCCGCCGATCCGCTCGGTGGTGCCGCGTCCGAACAGGGTGGCGGGGTCGGGACGGGCGATGCGGATCACCTCGGCGTGCGGCACCTCCAGACGAATGGCCTGGGCAAGCGCGATGGCTTCGGCAAGCCGGGCGTCGGGCTGGCGCGCCGTGGCGTCCCCTTGGCCGGGGGCATTGGGCAGAAGGGGCAGGATGACCAGGGCGCGGCCGGCGGAGGGCGGTCCCGCTCCTTCGGCGCTGCGGGGAGCGGGGGCGGCGGAACGGGGTGACGGGCGGTCGTCGGGATCGGGCATCGTGCTGGTACCGTTCCTTCGATCAAGAGCTGTGGCGATCAAGAGTTGTGGGTCCGCAAAAAACAGCCCGCCGCCGCCGCGGTTCCAAATCCGCCTGGAATCGTGCACAAACCGGTGGCGTGTAACCTCTGGACATACTCCCGCCATGTCATCCCTGGACCGCAGCGCCGTCCCGCCCCGTCCGGCCATGCTCTCTTCCTCCGCCGGAGCGCTGGACCGCTGGCCCTGGTGGGGGCTGTGCGCGGCGCTGGCGGCGGTGATGGTGGTGTCGGCGCTGGCGATCGGCTTCCACACCCCCTACTGGTCGCACGCCGATCAGGATCTGGTGCTGGCCTATCACGGGCTTCTCTTCAACGAGGGTCTGCCCCAGGAGTATTTCGACCATCCCGGCTACACCTATTTCCTGGTGATCGAGGTCTGGTACCGGCTGCTGCACGCGCTGGGGCTGATGCCGGTCATCACCTTGTCCGGCCTGCCGCCCGCCGCCGACACCGCCGCCTACAACGCGGCCTGGCAAAATCTGGTGGAGGCCGGGCGGGCGCTGTCCATCCTCGTCACCACCTGTTTCGCGCTGGTCTACGCCAACATCGTCCGTGCGCTGGTGGGGGACCGGCGGGTGGCCTTCCTGGCCGCCGTGGTGATGGCCTTCGGCATCGGCCTGTCCACCCAGGCGCGTCAGATGCGCACCGACCTGCTGTCGGCCTCCTTCGTGGTGACGGCGCTTCTTCTGGTGCTGGTCGCCATCCGCACCGCGCCGGGTTGGCGGCCACTGCTGCTGCTCGGGCTGGCCGGATTGCTGGCCGGGCTGGCGGTGGTGACGAAGATCCAGGCGATCTTCCTGGCGCTGGGCATTCCGGTGATCGCGCTGGCCTTCGGGCGCCGCTTCGCGGGGGAGGGCGGACCCCACTGGATCACCGCCGCGATTCTGGCGCTGGCGGCGGGAGCGGCGGCCTTGCCGGCGGTGGCCCTGATCCAGCACGGCATCGCTGACGCAGGCCGGTCGCTCTACCCTTACCGACCGGTCGGCGGTGGGCTGTCGGGGATCTATCAGGGGATCATCGTCGGCTGGGTCTTCCTCGGCATGGCGGTCTATGCGGCGGTGTGGCGGGTGCGCGCGTCCTATGCGGCGGCGGCCATGGCGGCGGTCGCGCTGGGGCTGGCGCTCGGCGTGCTCGCCCTGACGCTCCGCCCGCATGAGCAGAACGTCATCGCCGTCGCCAACCTGATCGAGCACATGTTCGTCTTCACCACCTGGAAGCATCAGGCCGCGCTCCAGGGGCAGGAGCAGGTGCTGTCCGACGGTCTGGCGATGCTGCTGGCGAAGGGGCTGTGGCGCACGCTGGCGATCCGCACCATCGTCTTCCATCCCGACAACATCCCCCAGACCGTCGTGGTGGAGTGGTTCATCATCGGCGGCTGCATCGTCCTGTGGCGCCGGGGCGAGCGGGCCGCGGCGGCGCAGGCGGCGCTTCTGCTGCTGGTCGCCTGGGGGCTGGAGACGCTGTTCTCCCTGCGCGGGTTCCAGCGGGCCTACGCCGCCTACACGGACCCGCTGATGGGGCTGGCCGCGGCCTGGGTGCTGCTGCGCCTGCCCGGCCTTCTGGAGCGCGCCCGGACGCGCCGCTGGATCTTCGGCACGGTGGCGCTGGTGGTGGTGGTTGCCCAGGTCTGGCCCGCCATCGAGGCCATCCGCCTGCCCAACCCCGCCGGCCAGTGCGGCTGGATTCCCACCTATATGAAGCGGGTCGAGCCCTTCCCCTTCTGCCGCCCCGGTTGAGGCGGGACGAGAACATCCCACATCATGGGGGCAGGAATCCCAAGAGGTTCGACCCCATGGACGACACCGCCGACACCCCCTGGAAGACCGATCCGGACGCCCCCGACGTCGAAGGGAACGACGCGGGAGGGGGAGGCGCCGACACGCTGGACCAGCGGGTGGCCGCCGCGGCGATGCGGCTCGCCGCCGGGCAGGGCTGGCGCCACACCGGGCTGATGGAGATCGCGCGGGCGGCGGGGGTGCCGCCGGACGTCTTCTACCGGCGCTTTCCCGACCGCTCCGACGTGCTGGCCGCGGTGTCGCGGGTCGCCGACACCGCGGTCCTTGCCGACGGTGCGCCCGCCGATCCGGAGGAAAGCGCCCGCGACCGGCTGTTCGACGTGATGATGCGCCGCTATGACGCGCTGCTGCCCTACCGGGACGGGCTGCGCTCGGTCGTCCGCGATCTGCGGCGGGAACCGCTGACCGCGCTGGCCTTCTCCCGCCATTTCGGCCGGTCCATGGCCTGGATGCTGCGCGCCGCGGGGGTGGAGGCCGACCGGCCCGGCGGCGCGCTGCTCACCGCCGGGCTGGGCGCGGTGCAGGCGCGGGTCATGCGCGTTTTCCTGGCGGACGACAGCGCCGACCTGTCCCGCACCATGGCGGCGCTTGATTCGGAACTGCGGAGGGCGGAGCGCTGGGCTGAGGCATTACGCCGCAGATCCGGGCGTGCCTCTCCCTTCGAATCACGGACGGCGCCGCCGGACTCGGGGGAACCGCGAGGTGCGTCCGCTGGTTGAGGTTCCGTGGGACGCGGTTTAACCCCTGGTGCGACGCACAAGAGCGTTGACTATCATTTTGGCAATCTGCATAGTCGCGCCACAGGTTTGCTGCGCCGCAGCATGCCCGCAAATCCTTTCGTCGGGGGTGAGAACCATGGCCAAGCAGTCGTCCGGTAACCCGTTCCTCGAGTTCGATCTGTCCAAGGTGCTGGGCGATTACAAGGTGCCCGGCCTTGACGTCGAGTCCATTCTGGCGAGCCAGCGCAAGAACATCGAGGCGGTGACCGCCGCCAACCAGCTCGCGATCGAGGGTTTCCAGGCCGTGCTGCGCCGCCAGGCCGAGATCGTCCGCTCCTCCGTCGAGGAAGCCAGCAGCTACGTGAATCAGGTCGCCGCTGCCGGCACGCCGGAAGAGAAGGCCGCCAAGCAGGCCGAGCTGGTGAAGGTTGCCTTTGAGAAGGCCCTCGCCAACGCCAAGGAGCTGGCCGAGCTGGTCGCCAAGTCCAACACCGAGGCCGCCGACGTGCTGTCCAAGCGCGTGTCGGAGAGCCTGGACGAGGTCAAGGCCGCCATCGCCAAGAAGTAAAGTCTCTCCCGCCAGGGAGTGCCGCAAAGGGCCGCCCATCGGGGCGGCCCTTTCGCGTTTCAGCTTCGGCTGCGCTGGTGCTAGCCTTGCCCGCAACGACCGCAACAGGGCAGGGACGAGAACCGTGAGCATCAGCTACGACGATTTCCTGAAGGTGGACATCCGCGTTGGCACCATCATCGCGGCGGAACCCTTTCCGGAGGCGCGCAAGCCCGCCTACAAGCTGACCGTCGATTTCGGGCCGGAGATCGGCACCCGGCGCAGTTCCGCCCAGATCACGCGCCATTACACGCTGGACGAACTGGTGGGCCGGCAGGTTCTGGCGGTGGTGAATTTCCCGCCCAAGCGCATCGGCCCCTTCACCAGCGAGGTCCTTTGCCTGGGTCTGCCCGATGCGGAGGGAGAGGTGGTGCTGGTCGGCCCCGGTCAGTCCGTGCCGAACGGCGGGCGCCTGTACTGATTCCTGAAAAGGAAAGGGCCGGGGGGCGATGCCGTCCCGGCCCTTTCCTTTTGATGAAGAATCTCACTCGGGGCGTTCGATGGAGCCCCAGAGGTCGTATTCGTCGGCGTGCTCGATGGTCACGTCCACGATGTCACCGGGCTTCACGTTCGTTTCGCCGTTCAGGAAGACGTTGCCGTCGATCTCCGGAGCGTCGGCGTAGGAACGCCCGATGGCGCCTTCCTCGTCCACCTCGTCGATGATGACGCCCAGCGTGTAGCCGACCTTCTGCTGGAGCCGCTCGGCGCTGATCGCCTTCTGGGTCTCCATGAAGCGTTCCCACCGCTCCTGCTTGACCTCTTCCGGCACGGCGCCGGGCAGGTCGTTGGCGGTGGCGCCCTCCACCGGCTCGTACTTGAAGCAGCCCACGCGGTCGAGTTGCGCTTCCTTCAGCCAGTCCAGCATGAACTGGAAGTCCTCCTCCGTCTCGCCGGGGAAGCCGGTGATGAAGGTGGAGCGCAGCACCAGATGCGGGCATTCCTGCCGCCACTTCCGGATGCGGTCGAGCTGCTTTTCCTGCGCCGCGGGGCGGCGCATGGCCTTCAGCACGGTGGGGGAGGCGTGCTGGAACGGGATGTCCAGATAGGGAAGGATGCGGCCCTCCGCCATCAGCGGAATCACCTCGTCCACATGCGGATAGGGGTAGACGTAGTGCAGGCGCACCCAGACGTCGAAATTCGCCAGTTCGCGGCACAGGTCGATGAAGCGGGCCTTCACCTTGCGCCCGTACCAGTCCTCTTCCGCGTATTTGCGGTCGATGCCGTAGGCGCTGGTGTCCTGGGAGATGACCAGCAGTTCCTTCACACCGGCGGTCGCCAGCCTCTCCGCCTCACGCAGGACCGAGACGACCGGACGGCTGACCAGATCGCCGCGCAGGGACGGGATGATGCAGAAGCTGCACCGGTTGTTGCAGCCTTCGGAAATCTTCAGATAGGCGTAGTGGCGCGGGGTCAGCCGCAGCCCTTCCGGCGGCACCAGATCGGTGAAGGGGTCGTGCACCGGCGGCACGGCGTCGTGCACGGCGTTGACCACCTGTTCATACTGGTGGGGGCCGGTGACGGCCAGAACGTCCGGGTGCACCTGACGGATCAGGTCGGATTCGACGCCCATGCATCCGGTCACGATGACGCGGCCGTTTTCCTTGATCGCCTCGCCGATGGCCTCCAGCGACTCCTTCTTCGCGGAATCGAGGAAGCCGCAGGTGTTGACCAGCACGACGTCCGCACCGTCGTAGGACGGCGAGATGTCGTAGCCCTCGGCCCGCAGGCGGGTGAGGATGCGCTCGGAATCGACGAGCGCCTTCGGGCAGCCCAAGCTGACGATCCCCACCTTCGGGGAGGAGGCCGGGTTGGTCTTGGAACCGGGAATGGAGGGGGGCGTGCTGGTCATGGCGCGCATATATAGGCGAGTCGCGGCGCAACGCCAGACAAAACGCGCGGCGCAGCCCCGACACGAGGGGGTAGGTGCCCTGCGTTGTCTCCGCACCTGTCCGGTATCCCGGAAGGCGCCGCAGGGGGGTGCGACACCATGTGCCGGATGAACTGAGACGTCAATGTTTCGTTCACCCACCCGATGCCGTAGTGTGCGCCGCGTCGTCGGGGGTGGGGAGTCGTGGACTCGCCTACTGGGGTATGCTAGTGTCGTGATCGTATAGTCTCTAAATCTTACAGACTCGTTGCCGGCCTTTCCCGTGCAGCGTGTTTTCCTCTGGCAACTGTCGAGACTCCGCTGCCATGTCGAAAAGCCCCCCGTCTCTGGCTTCGGCGCAAGCGATCGCCGAGGTCATGATGCACATCGGTCACATCGCCGACAGCATGGGCTATACGCAGGGTCTGAAGCCGTCGCAATGGACAGCGTTGCGCTATTTCGCGCGCGCCAACGACAGCCAGCGCACCGTTTCCGCCTTCGCGGACTTCCATGCGACGACCCGCGGCGCCGCCTCGCAAATGGTCGAGGTTCTGGTGACGAAGGAACTTCTGACGCGCATCCCGGTGCCGGAAGACCGTCGCGTGGTTCAGCTTCACCCGACGCCCAGGGCGCTGGCATTGCTGGAATATGACCCGTTGAAGGACTTTGCCATGGTCATCGCTGCCCTGCCGGGGCCGGAGCAGTTCCAACTGGCGGATCTGCTGTCGCGCGTGCTGCGCGGGTTGCTGAACAAGCGGATATCATAGAGAACGCTGCGGCTGCCCCCTCCCCAACCCTCCCCCGCTTCGCGAGGGAGGGAGGAGGACGTCCCCCGCTCACGCGCTCCGGACCATCGGGCTTTTCAGCCGCTCGACCGCCTGGATCACGATCTCATGCAGGCCCTCGCCGCCCGCCGAGCTATGGTCCAGAAGGCGCTGGCGCATGCGCGGCTCCCAGAAGGAGCGGATGTGGCCGGCGGTCTCGGTCACCGCCTCATCGCGCGGGTAGGACTGGAAGTAGCCGGCGATCTGGTTCGCCATGCGGACGATTTCGCGTGTGGTGTCCATGGGTTGGCTCCCGGAAAGACTGTTCTTGAAAAGACTGTTCTCGATCAGCGGAACAGCATGACGCCGTTGCCGCGCGCTCGGGCGGCCAGCGTCATGCCGGCGGCGCGGGCGAGCTTCAGCGCCAGCGCCGTGGGGGCGGAAATGGTGGCCAGCATGGGGATGCCGATGGTGGCGGCCTTCTGAACCAGCTCGAAGCTGCACCGGCTGCTCATGACGGCGAAGCCGCCGGACGGATCGACGCCAGCACGGACCAGCGCGCCGGCCAGCTTGTCCAGCGCGTTGTGGCGCCCGACATCCTCCCGCGCCAGCAGGATGCGCCCGTCCGGACCGGCCC
Source organism: Pseudomonadota bacterium (assembly GCA_023411035.1). Taxonomy (GTDB): domain Bacteria; phylum Pseudomonadota; class Alphaproteobacteria; order Azospirillales; family Azospirillaceae; genus Azospirillum. Next base: position 23,077 of record JAEYPE010000046.1, on the reverse strand, counting down.
AGGCCGCCGCGTGCAAGGACTTGTTGGCGCGGTTCATCGGCTGGTGGTCGGGCAGGGCGGCGAAGGCGGCGGCCACCGCCTCCACCGACGGGTTGAAACCGGCGCTCACCCGCGGGGGGTGGCGCACCGCGTTGGCGAGGCTGTCAACCCCGCACAGGCCGCAGCCGCTCCGCCCCTCCATCGAGCGGCGGCGGAGCGAGCCGCGCAGAAGACGCAGCGGGTCCGCCTCGATGGACAGGACGATGCCGTCCTCCACCGCGCGGACCGCGATGCGGTCGATGTCGGCGGCGCTGCCGACGATTTCCTCGCACAGGCTGAAGCCCAGCGCGAAGTCCTCCAGGTCGGCGGGCGTCGCCATCATCACCGCGTGGGAGCGTCCGTTGTACTCGAACGCCACCGGCGTCTCCTCGGCGACCAGCCACGTCACGTTCGCCTGATTTGGAGCCTGATTGGCCGCCTCCGGAAAGCCGATGCCGTCGGCGGGCAGGGAATGGGCGTGGTTGAGCATGGCTGGTCCTCCGCTGCGCGTCGCCGCTTTACTCCGCCGCCACTTCCACCAGAGCGCCGCGGCGGATCTGCCAGTCGGACGGGTGGTTGCTCAACGCCACCTGAACAGCGGTCACCTTGTATTCCGGGCAGTTGGTGGCCCAGTCCGAGTTCTCGGTGGTGACCACGTTGGCGCCCGTCACCGGGTGGTGGAAGGTGGTGTAGACCACCCCCTGCGGCATCCGGTCGGAAACGCGCGCCCGCAGCGTCGTGGCGCCGATGCGGCTGGCGATGGAAACCAGATCGCCGTCGCGGATGCCCCGCTCCTCCGCGTCGTGGGCGTGGATTTCCAGGATGTCTTCCGGATGCCACGCCACGTTCGCGGTGCGGCGGGTCTGGGCGCCGACGTTGTAGTGGCTGAGGATGCGGCCCGTCGTCAGGATCAGCGGATAGAAGCGGGAGGCGCGCTCCTCCGTTGGCACATACTCGGTGATCATGAAGCGGCCCCGGGAGGCTTTGCCTTCGCGGACGAAGCCGTCGGCGTGCATGATCGGCGTGCCGACCGGGTCGTCCTCCGCGGTGCAGGGCCACTGCACGCTGCCCACGCGGTCCAGCTTCTCGAAGCTGACGCCGGAGAAGGTCGGGGTGAGGCGGGCGATCTCGTCCATGATCTGCGCGCCGGTCCGGTAGGCCATGGGATAGCCCATGGCGGAGGCCAGTTCGCAGACGACCTCCCATTCCTGCTTGCCGGTCTGGGACGGCATCACCGGGCGGACGCGGTTGATGCGGCGCTCGGCGTTGGTGAAGGTGCCGTCCTTTTCCAGGAAGGAGGTGCCGGGCAGGAAGACATGGGCGAAGGCCGCGGTCTCGTTCAGGAACAGGTCCTGCACGACGACGATCTCCATGGCCCGAAGTGCTGCGAACACATGCTGGGTGTTCGGATCGGACTGGGCGATGTCCTCGCCCTGCACGAAAATGCCCTTGAAGGTGCCGTCCACCGCGGAGTCGAACATGTTGGGGATGCGCAGGCCCGGCTCGGGATCGAGGGCGGCGTTCCACACCTCCTCGAACTGCTGGCGGACCACGTCGTCGGAAACGTGGCGGTAGCCGGTCAGCTCGTGCGGGAAGGACCCCATGTCGCACGAACCCTGGACGTTGTTCTGGCCGCGCAGCGGGTTCACGCCGACGCCCTCACGCCCGATGTTGCCGGTCGCCATGGCGAGGTTCGCCATGCCCATCACCGCCGTGGAGCCCTGGCTGTGCTCGGTCACGCCCAGGCCGTAATAGATGGCCGCGTTGCCGCCCGTGGCGTAGAGCCGGGCGGCCGCGCGCAATTCCGCCGCCGGGATGCCGGTGTACGACTCCATCGCCTCCGGGGAATGGCGCGGGTCGCGGACGAAGGCTTCCCAACGGGCGAATTCCATCGGGTCGCAGCGGTCGGCCACGAAATCGCGGTTCACCAGATCCTCGGTGACGATCACATGGGCCAGCGCGTTCAGGGCGGCCACGTTGGTGCCGGGGCGGAGCTGGAGGTGGTGCGTCGCCGAGACGTGCGGGCTGCGGACCAGATCGATGCGGCGCGGGTCGAGCACGATCAGCCTGGCGCCCTGGCGCAGACGCTTCTTCATGCGCGAGCCGAACACCGGGTGGCCGTCGGTCGGGTTGGCGCCGATGACCAGGATCACGTCGGACTTGTCGACGCTCTTGAAGTCCTGGGTGCCGGCGGAGGTGCCGAAGGTCTGCTTCAGGCCGTAGCCGGTGGGCGAGTGGCAGACACGGGCGCAGGTGTCCACGTTGTTGTTGCCGAAGGCGGCGCGGATCATCTTCTGGACGACATACACCTCCTCGTTCGTGCAACGGGACGAGGTGATGCCGCCGATCGAGCCGCGGCCATGCTTCCGCTGCACCGCCTTCAGGCGGGTCGCGGCGTAGGAAATGGCCTCGTCCCAGGACACGACGCGCCACGGGTCGTCGATGGACTCGCGGATCATCGGCTTCGTCTGGCGGTCGGCGTGGGTGGCGTAGCCCCAGGCGAAGCGGCCCTTGACGCAGGAATGGCCTTCGTTGGCGCCGCCGTCCTTGTGGGGAACCATGCGGACCACGGTGGTGCCCTTCATCTCGGCCTTGAAGGAGCAGCCGACTCCGCAATAGGCGCAGGTGGTGATGACGCTGTGTTCCGGCTGGCCCAGCTCGATCAGCGACTTCTCGGTCAGGGTCGCGGTCGGGCAGGCCTGGACGCAGGCGCCGCAGGACACGCACTCGCTGTCCATGAAGCTCTCAAGCGCGCCCGGCGACACCTTGCTGTCGAAGCCGCGCCCGTCGATGGTCAGCGCGAAGGTGCCCTGGACCTCGCCGCAGGCCCGCACGCAGCGGGAGCAGACGATGCATTTGGACGGATCGAAGGTGAAGTAGGGATTACTCTCGTCCTTCACCGCCGCGCGATGGTTCTCGCCCTCGTAGCCGTAGCGGACGCTGCGCAGGCCGACCGCGCCGGCCATGTCCTGAAGCTCGCAGTTGCCGTTGGTCGGGCAGGTCAGGCAGTCCAGCGGATGGTCGGAGATGTACAGTTCCATCACGCCGCGGCGCAGGCGGCCCAGGCGCTCGTTCTGGGTGTGCACCTTCATGCCCGGAGCGACCGGCGTGGTGCAGGAGGCGGGGGTGCCGCGCCGCCCCTCGATCTCCACCATGCACAGGCGGCAGGAGCCGTAGGCGTCCAGCATGTCGGTGGCGCACAGCTTGGGGATGGTGATGCCCGCCTCCATGGCCGCGCGCATCACCGAGGTGCCTTCCGGCACGGTCACCGACCGTCCGTCGATGTCCAGCGTCACCAGGGTGGCGGAGTCGCGGGCCGGGGTGCCGTAATCGATGTCCTTGATCGACATGGGGATCGACATGGGTTCAGTCCTTTCCGCTCACTCGGCCGCGACAGCCGCGGGGCTGCGGGTGAAATCCTCGGGGAAGTGCTTCAGGGCGCTGCGCACCGGGATCGGCGTCATGCCGCCCATGGCGCAGAGCGAGCCGTCGGTCATGACCTCGCACAGGTCGTTGAGCAGCGCGACGTTGGCCGCCACCTTCTCCCCGGCGATGATGCGGTCCATCACCTCGACGCCGCGCACCGCGCCGATGCGGCAGGGCGTGCACTTGCCGCAGGATTCGGCGGCGCAGAACTCCATGGCGAAGCGGGCCTGTTTGGCCATGTCCACGCTGTCGTCGAAGACGACGATGCCGCCGTGGCCGACCATCGCCTCGACCGCCGCGAAGGCTTCGTAATCCTTCGGCAGGTCGAACAGCGAGGGCGGCAGATAGGCGCCGAGCGGACCGCCGGCCTGCACCGCGCGGATCGGACGGCCCGTGATGGTGCCGCCGCCGAACTCGTACAGAAGCTCGTGCAGGGTGACGCCGAACGCCTTCTCCACGATGCCGCCGTGCTTGATGTTCCCGGCAAGCTGGAAGGCCAGCGTGCCGCGCGACCGGCCCACGCCGAAGTCGCGGTAGTAGCCGGCGCCCTTGTCCATGATGACCGGGACGGAGGTCAGCGACAGCACATTGTTGACGATGGTCGGCTTGCCGAACAGACCCTCCAGCGCGGGCAGCGGCGGCTTGGCCCGGACGGTGCCGCGCTTGCCCTCCAGGCTTTCCAGCATGGAGGTTTCCTCGCCGCAGATGTAGGCGCCGGCCCCGACGCGGACATCCAGGTGGAAGCGGTGGGAGGTGCCATGGATCTCGTCGCCCAGCCACTTCTCGTCATAGGCCAGCCGGATCGCCTCGCGCATGGTGGCGACGGCGTGCGGGTATTCGGAGCGGATGTAGATGTAGCCTTCGGTGGCGCCCACCGCGATGGCGGCGATGGTCATGCCCTCGATCAGGCAGAAGGGATCGCCTTCCATGATCATGCGGTCGGCGAAGGTGCCGCTGTCGCCCTCGTCGGCGTTGCAGCAGATGTACTTCTGGTCCGCCTGGGCGTTCAGCACCGTGTTCCACTTGATGCCGGTGGGGAAACCGGCGCCGCCGCGCCCGCGCAGGCCGGATTCGGTGACCTCCGCGACGATCTCCGCCGGGGTCATGGTCAGAGCGCGTTCCAGCCCGCGAAAGCCGCCGTGCAGGCGGTAATCCTCCACCGACAGCGGGTCGATGATGCCGCAGCGGGCGAAGGTCAGGCGCTCCTGCTTGGCGAAGTAGGGGATCTGCTCGGTCAGGCCGTGGCCGAGCGCGTGATCGGCGCCCTCGAGGAAGCCGGCGTCGAACAGGCCGGGCACATCCTCCGCCGCGACGGGGCCGTAGGCGACGCGGCCCGCCGGGGTTTCCACCTCGACCAGCGGTTCGATCCACAGCATCCCGCGGGAGCCGTTGCGGACGATGCGCAGGGGGATGCCGCGCCTGTTCGCCTCGGCGCGGATGGCGGCGGCGGTCTCGTCAGCGCCCACCGACAGGGCGGCGGCGTCACGGGGCACGTAGACGGTGTGCAGGGGGGCGCTCATCTTGCGGCCTCCGCGGCCAGGGTGGAGGCGGCGATGGCGTCGAAGCGGGCCGGGCTGACCCGCCCGTGCAGCGTCTCGTCCACCATCACGGCGGGGGCCAGGGCGCAGTTGCCCAGGCAGAAGACCGGCTCCAGCGAGAAGGCGTCGTCGGCGGTGGTTTCGTGGAAGTCCACCTTCAGGCGGCGGCGGATGTGGTCGATCAGACCGTCCGCGTTCATGGACTGGCAGGCTTCGGCCCGGCAGACCTTGATCGTGTGGCGCCCCGGACGGCTGCGGCGGAACTCGTGGTAGAAGGACACCACCCCATGCACGTCGGCGCGCGACAGGTTCAGTTCACGCGCCAGTAGCGGGATGGCCTCCTCGTCGATGCAGCCGAACTCTTCCTGCAGTGCGTGCAGGATCGGCAACAGGGCCCCGCGCAGGTGCCGGTTGGCGGCGATCACCGCCGTGGCGCGCTCCTCGCTCCATGGAGATCGGGCGTTCATGGTCTCCTCCCCCTGCGCCAGCCTGGATCGGCGGCGCTTTGTTCGTGTCTCGTCCGTCAGCGTGGCGGACATTGGGGGAGGCGCGCAAATTTGATTTTCTGATGCGGTGATAGGGTTTGGCTATCACCACACGGATCGCACGGTTATGCCATTGCGATCATAGCCCTTTTTGGAGATCCCACGTTTACAGGCCCCAGGGGGCCAGCGCCTCGTCGGTCAGGGCGCGCACGCGCTCGGCCAGACCGGGCTCCGCCGCGACGGCGGCGAGCGCCTTGGCGAGCGGGGCCGGCGGCTCGCGGTCGGCGTAGACGAGTCCGACGGCGTAGGTCAGGTCCGGCTCGGTCAGGGGCAGGGCGACCAGATCGGGATGGCGGGCGACCAGCGTCAGGAGCTGGCTGGGCACCACGCTGGCGGCCAGACCGCTGCGCACGATGGTGTAGATGGTGACGATGGAGTTCGTCTCCATCAGCGGAACCACCGTCCGGTCGGCCATGCGGAAGGCGGAATCGGCGATGCGGCGGTTCTGCATGTCCGGGGTCAGCAGGCACAGCGGCAGGTCCGCCGCATCCACCCAGCGGATGCTGGTGGTCCCTTCCCGGATCTGGCGGCGCTGGGCCAGCAGGAAGTAGCGCTCCGAGAACATCGGCACGGTGCGGACGTTGCTCAGCGGCTCGTTGTCCAGATAGGTGACGGCGGCGTCCAGCTCGAACCCGTCAAGTTCCCGCTGGATGTCCCGCGAGCTGAGCGACCGCACGCTGGAACGGATCTGCGGGTAGCGCTCGGCGAAGCGGGCCAGCACATGGGGAACGGCGGGCAGGGCGGTGGGGATGGCGCCGATGCGCAGATGGCCGGACAGGCCCTGGCCTAGCGCCGTCAGCTCCTGGTACAGCCCGTCCCGCTCCGCGACGATGCGGCGGGCGTACTCCAGCACCTTCAGCCCTTCCGGCGTGAAGCCCGAAAACTTCTGGCCGCGCTCCACGATGGGCACGCGCAACTCGTCCTCGAGCTGGCGGATGGCGTTGGACAGGGTCGGCTGGGAGACGTGGCACGCCTCCGCCGCCCGGCCGAAATGCTGCTCGCGCGCCAGGGCCAGCAGATAGACGAATTTGCGGAACACGGCTTCCTCCCCGCGCTGGACGGCTGGTGCCCGCTCAGCGTTCTTGTCCGGGGGCGCTGACGTTATGCCGAATCGGACACATCGACGGCAAGGAAAGAGGCGCCTTGCCGTCCGGTCCCGTCGTCCACGTCAATCCCCCGGCTGATGCGCCGGGGCGGCGTGGGTGGAGCGCATCAGGGTCCCGCGCTCCGTCAGCAGCACGGTCAGCAGCGCCAGCACGCCCAACACCGTGAAGCCGATCGTCAGCGGGCGCACGGTGCCGTCGAAGGACTGGCCGACGAGCCAGCCGACCACCGCCGCCATGGCCGTGCTGAAGAAGCCCACGAAGGACGAGCCCATGCCCGCCACATGGCCCAGCGGCTCCATCGCCATGGCGTTGAAGTTGGGGGCGATCAGGCCGAAGCAGAAGAAGATGGCCGCCATGAACAGGCCGAGGCCGATCAGCGGCGGGTGCTCCGGGAAGCCCAGGACGGTCATGACGGCACCGGCCAGCACGTAACCGATCAGGGCCGCGTGGGACACCCGGTGCATGCCGACCCGTCCGACCAGCCGCGCATTCACCAGGGAGGCCAGCGCCATCACGCCCGCAATCGCGCCGAAAGCCACCGGGAACATCGTCCCCAGCCCATAGACGTCCACGAAAATCTGTTGGGCGCTGCCGACGTAGCTCAGCAGCCCGCCGAACAGCAGGCCCATGGCGGCGGTGTAGCCGACCGTCGCGCGCGTCGTCACCACCTTGTGGAAGGCATGGCCGAGCGCGGCGGGGGACAGCGGCATCCGGTCCTCCGCCGCGCGGGTTTCCGCCAGCCGCAGCATCGACCAGACGAAGGCGGCGGCGGCGGCCAGGAACAGGACCCCGAACACCCAGGGCCAGGTCCCGAGTTGCAGGATTCCCTCGCCCAGGGCCGGGGCGATGATCGGGACGATGATGAAGATCATCATGACGAAGGACATCACCCGCGCCATCTCGCGCCCGACGAAGCGGTCGCGCACGATGGCCATGGCGACGACGCGCGGGGCGGCGGCCCCGAAGCCCTGGAGCGCGCGGGCGGCGAGCAGCGTGGCGAAGCTTGGGGCGAAGACCGCGCCCAGCGACCCGATGGCGAAGATCACGAGGCCGGCGGCCAGGACCGGCTTGCGCCCGAACCGGTCGGACAGCGGCCCGTGGAAGGGCTGGCCGATGGCGAAGCCCAGCATGTAGGACGTGACGACCAACTGCCGGTCGTTCTCCCGCACCACGCCGAAGGAATGCGCGATCTCCGGCAGGGCGACCAGCATGATGTCGATGGACAGCGCCGTCAGTGCCATCAGAAGGGCCATGAGCGCGACGAACTCGCCGAAGCGGATATCGCCGCTCCGGCTGGCGGAAGCGGAATGGGGTATGGAATCAGGCATCTCATCAGTGTGCGGGTCCGCCGTCTCCGCGGCAAATCGAATTCCCGCAGCCCGGCCATCGATAATTGGTTATGGACAATCAAAGGCTGCAGCGCCCGGCGGCAAAGTGCACGTTGCGGGACCGCTTTTGCAACGGAACCAACTTTCATTTGAGATGTATAAGGATTTGAAGTCTCACAACATGAAATTATTGATAGTCGGGCGGATTCTGTGGGAGGAGGCTGGAATGGCCGTCTATATTGGTCAGCATCAACAGTCTGTGAACACCGGGCATGCGCCTTCGTCTTCCCTTTGTGGCCTTGCTGGCGCTTCTTCCGCTCGTGGCCTTTGCTGTGGCCTCGATCATGCTGGTCGACCGCCAGGAGAAGCGATCGGTGGAGGCGTTGATCCGCCACGCCACGGACGCGGCGGTCCAGACGGTGGACGCGCGCGTCCTGATGACGCGCAGCGCCCTGGAGATCATGGCCACCGCCCGGTCGCTGGAGATCGGCGACCTGTCCGTCTGGGATGAACGTGCGGAGCGCATTCTTCGTCAGCGCCCGGACTGGATAGCGCTGGACCTGTACGAACGCGACGGAAACGAGCATCTGATCCACCGCCCGCAAGAACCGGAGGCCGACGGCATCGACCCCGCCGCCCGCGCCGCCCAGGCGGACAGGGTGTTCCGGTCGGGAGAGGTCTCGGTCAGCGGCATCATCATCGATCCGGCCAACCGGATCGAGCCGGTCGTGGCGGTCAGCGTGCCGGTCTTCGGCAACGGCGAGGTGCGCATGGTCCTGACCGCCTATGTGCGGGCCTGGTCCCTGAACCGGGTTCTGATGGATCAGATCGTGGGCCCCGGCTGGTTCGTCGGTCTTTTCGATGCGGATGGGCGCGTCATCGTCCGCGGCCGGTCCAACGATCCGATCGACCCGGAGATCGGTGAACCGGCGCACGAGTCCCTGGCCATGGCACTGAAGGGCGACAGGGAATTCTTCATCGCGAACACCCGGAACGGTGAGGCGGCTCTTACGGCGAAGGCCACTTCCATGGCCGCGCCAGGCTGGATGCTGGCTCTCGGCGCTCCGGCCGCGCCCATCCAGGCGGCGGCGCGGCGCACCGTCTACATGGTTACGGGCGGCGGGCTGGGGGCTCTGGCGGTGGCCGCCCTGCTCGCCTGGATACTGGCCCGCTCCCACGCCCGCCGGGAGGCCGCGGAGCAGCGCGCCATGGTGGCGGAAGCGGCGGCGGAGGCCGACCGGCGGTCCCACGCCATCCTGGAAAGCACGACGGACGGCGTCTGCGAACTTGACCGTACGTGGCGGATCGTCTTCATGAACGGCCGGGCGCGCAGCCTGCTCGGCGGCGGGCGCGACCTGACCGGGAATCCGCTGTGGGAAGCCTTTCCCGAAGCCACGGGAACCGCGGTCTGGGACCGTCTGCACGACGCCATGAAGAACCGCCGTCCCGACGAGTTCGAAGCCTTCTTCGCGCCTCTCGGCGTCTGGCTTTTCCTGCGGGTCTTTCCGTCGGCGGATGGGCTGGGCGTCTATTTCCAGGACATCAGCAAGCGCCTTCTGGCCGAACGCGCGCTGGAGCGCGCGGTGGCGGAGGCGAAACAGATTCTGGAAAGCATCGGCGACGCCTTCTACGCCATCGACCGCGACTGGCGCATCACCTACGTCAACAAGCGCGCCCTTGAACAGTTCGGGCGCCCTCGCGAGGAATTGATCGGCCAGCGTCTGCTGGACCTGTTCCCGGAAGTGGCGGGCAATCAGATCATCAAGACGTTCGAAGCCGCCATCAACGACCAGCAGCCGCGTGAGTTCGAGGCGCTGTCCGGGATATTCCACCGTCGGACCATGTACAACGTCTACCCGCAGGCGGGTGGGGGACTCTCCATCTACTTCCGGGACGTCTCCGCCCACCGTGCGGCGGAGGCGGCGCTGCGGGCCAGCGAACACCGGTACCGGACGCTTCTGGAAGCGCTGCCCCAGATGGTCTGGACCTGCCGGGCGGACGGCACCTGTGACTTCCTCAGCCGGCAGTGGCTGTCCTATACCGGCCAGACGGCGGAAGAGGGATGTGGCTTCGGCTGGTCCGAGGCCATCCATCCCGACGACCGGGAGCACCTCTCCGCGGTCTGGGCGCAGGCGGTCGGGCAGCGGACGATCTTCGACACCGAAGCGCGCATCCGCCGCGCCGACGGCGTGTACCGCTGGTTCAAGCAGCGCGCGTTGCCGATCACCGATCCGGAAAGCAGGGAGGAGCGGTGGTTCGGCACCTCGACCGACATCACCGACATCCTGGAGGCGCGCAACGCCATGCAGGCGGCGAAGGAGGAGGCGGAGGAGGTCGGGCTGCGCTTCCGCACGATGGCCGATTCGATCCCGCAGCTCGCCTGGATGGCCCGCCCGGACGGACGCATCTTCTGGTACAACCGGCGCTGGTATGATTACACCGGCGCCAAGGCCGTCAACGCCTCTCCCGCGGCGGAGGACGGCACGCCCGCCCCCCTCTGGGCCGGCATCCTTCCCCACGACCATGCGGAGCGCGTGACGGCCAGCCTCCGGCGCTCCTTCAGCACGGGGGAGCCGTGGGAGGACACCTTCCCCATGGCCGGCAGGGACGGCGCCTACCGCTGGTTCCTGTCGCGCGCGCTGCCGGTGCGCGGTGCCGACGGCGCCATCGTGCTGTGGTTCGGCACGAACACCGACATCACCGACCGGCTGGAAACCGAAGACGCCCTGCGCCGCGCCAAGGAGGAGGCGGAGCGGGCCGCCCTGTCCAAGTCGAAGTTCCTCGCCTCGGCCAGCCACGACCTGCGCCAGCCATTGCAGTCGCTGTTCCTGTTCTCCGGCGCGCTGCACGGCCATGTGCAGGGCGAAAAGGGCCTGATGGCGCTGCGTCACCTGGAAAGCGGGCTGGACGCGCTGAAAGGGTTGCTGGACAGCCTGCTCGACGTGTCGCGTCTGGACGCGGGGGTGGTCAATCCGACGCTGGAGGATTTCCCCATCGCGCTCCTGCTCGACCACATCGCGGCGGGCTATGCGCCGGCCGCCCGCAGCAAGGGGCTCGAGTGGCGGATGGAGGGGTGCCCGCAGAATGTCCGCTCCGACCGGGTTCTGCTCGGCCGCATGATCCGGAACCTTGTGGAGAACGCGATCCGCTACACGGAGCGGGGCGGCATCTCCATCACCTGCACCGTCGCCGGCGACCGCATGAGCATCGACGTGTCCGATACCGGCATCGGCATTCCGAGCGAGCATCTTCCCCGCATTTTCGAGGAGTTCCATCAGGTCGGCAACCCGGAGCGCGACCGCAGCCAGGGGCTTGGGCTGGGGCTCGCCATCGTGCAGCGCATCGGGCAGCTTCTGGACCATCCGGTGACCGTCCGGTCCAGCCCCGGACAGGGCTCCGTCTTCTCCATCGAGGTGCCACTGGGCAAGACGTCGAAGCCCGTTGAGGCGCATGCGGCGGCGCTCGGCCCCGCGGCGGCAGGCGGCACCGAACGGTTGGCCATGGTCGTCGACGACGATGCCATCGTGCTGCTCGGCCTTCAGGCCATCCTGCGCGAATGGGGGTACGAGGTGCTGATCGCCGGCTCGGGCGAGCAGGCGGTGGACAAGCTGCGGGCGGTGAACCGCAAGCCGGACATCGTCATCGCCGACTACCGCCTGCGCGAGGGCAAGGTGGGCACCGACGCCATCCTGGACATCCGGCGGCTGTTCGACGCCGACATCCCGGCCATCATCGTCACCGGGGAAACCGGGCCGGAATGCCAGCGCGACGCCGTGCGCCACGGCTTCGGCCTGATGCACAAGCCGGTGACCCCGCGCCAGCTTGCCGGGGCCATGGAACGCACCCTTCAGGCGGCGGAGTGAGGCGGACCGGCTAAATGCGGTCGCGCATCTCCGGCAGCATCTCCGGAAGGGGGACGATCCGCACGCCCTTGGCCTCCAGCGTCCGGCGCAGGTTGCCGGCCATGGCGACGGCGCTCGGCTCGTCGCCATGAACGCAGACGGAATGGACGGTGCAGGGAATCCGCTTGCCGGTGACCGACAGGATCACGCCCTCCTCCAGCATGCGCAGCACGTTGGCGGCGGCCAGATCCGGATCGTGGATCATCGCGCCGGGCTGGCCGCGCGGCACGAGGTTGCCGTCGTCGTCGTAGGCGCGGTCGGCGAAGACCTCTTCCGCCGTGGGCAGGCCCAGCGCCCGTCCGGCCCGCGCCATCTCCGACCCGGCGGTGGCGAGATAGATCAGCGAGGGATCGACGCCCTTGATCGCCCGCCCGATCGCCATGGCGAGCCCGTTGTCCACCGCCGCCATGTTGTTCAGCGCGCCGTGAGGCTTCACATGGGTGACCCGCCCGCCGCAGCCCGCCGCGATGCCCATCAGCGCGCCGATCTGATAGGCCACCATGGCCTCCACCTCCGCTGCCGACATGCGCAGCGGGCGGCGCCCGAAGCCCTGAAGGTCGGGGTAGGAGGGGTGCGCGCCCAGGCTGACGCCCTTCGCCACCGCGTTCTTCACGGTGCGCGTCATCACCAGCGGGTCGCCCGCATGGAAGCCACAGGCGATGTTGGCGGAGGCGACGATGCCCAGCATGGACTCGTCGTCGCCGATGTCGTAGGCGCCGAAACCCTCGCCCAGGTCGGCGTTCAGGTTCACGGTGATGGTCATGGTGCCCTCCCGCACATGGTTTCCCGGCTCAGCACGTCGCCGTTGCCGTTGATGGCGTCGACGATCCCGGACACGAGGTTTTCCGCGTAGAGCGCCTCCAGATCCACGCCGCCCGCCGGACGCACCGGGCGGATGGCGCGGACCCAGGCCGCGACGGTCTGCTCCTGGCGCCGCCGGATGGCTTCCGCCTCCTCCACCGTGACGGCGCGAAAGGCGAGGGTGCCGCCGGGGCTCAGCCGCCCGACGCGGGGCAGGTCGGCGGAGATCACCGTGGCGATCTTGGCGTAGCCGCCCGCCGTCTGGTGGTCGTTGAGCAGCAAAATCGGCTGGCCGTTGCCCGGCACCTGGATCGACCCGGTGACCAGACCGTCCGACGGGATGTCGGCAAAGCCCCTGTGGGCCAGCGCCGGGCCTTCCAGCCGCAGACCCATGCGGTCGGCGTCCTTGCCGACGCGGTAGGTGGCGGACAGAAAGGTCTCCAGCGCCTCCGCCGCGAAGCGGTCCTCCTGCGGGCCGAGCACCACCCGCAACGGGCCGCCGCCGTAGTCGGGCGGCTCCGGCAGTTCCACGTCGGCGCCCGGCGGGGCGTCGTTGCGGTTGAGCGGCAGGCGCGTCCCGTCGCCCAGCGGCTTGCCCCCCAACGGCCCGATGCCGGCGCGCACATAGGTGGACAGGCTGCCCAGGAAGGGTTCCAGGGCGAAGCCGCCGGCCACCGCCAGATAGGCGACCGCCGCCCCGGTGACGGCACCCAGCTTCAGCACGTCGCCACGGGACAGGGTATGGCTGCGGTAAGGCTCCAGCGGTGACGGCGGCTGTCCCTCGCGCTCCAGGCTCAGCGCCATGGGACCGGCCACGGCGATGCGCACGCCGTCCGCCTCCACCTTCAGCGCGGGGCCGAGCAGGGCGATTTCCACCCCCGCCGCGCCCGCTTGGTTGCCGACCAGCGCGTTGGCGAGGCGCAGGCCGATGGGGTCCAGCGCACCCGCCACCGGCATGCCGAGTTCCTGATAACCGAAGCGGCCCAAGTCCTGGATGGTGGCGAACAGGCCCGGCCGGACGACCGTCAGGCAGGGGGCGCTCATGGCGAGACCCTCAGCGGGCCGGGGTCGAAGCGCCCCGCGGCGGCCTCTGCGGACAGGGCGTCGAAACGGGCGCGGTCCACCGCCTCGAACCGCACCCGGTCGCCCGCGGCCAGCAGGACCGGGGAGGGACGGGCGCCGTCGTAGAGCGGCACCGGGCAGCGCCCGATCAGGTGCCAGCCGCCGGGGCTTTCCCATGGGTAGACGGTGGTCAGCCGCCCGGCGGTGGCGACGGAGCCCGCCGGAACGCGCACCCGCGGCTCGCTCCGGCGCGGCTTTTCCAGTTCCAACGGCAGGTCGCCCATGTAGGCGAAGCCCGGCATGAATCCCAGCATGTAGACGAAATACTCGGTCGATCCGTGCAGGTCGATCAGCCGCTCCGCCGTCAGACCCAGCGCGGCGGACAGCTCCGCAAGGTCGGGTCCCAGGTCCGGGTCGTAGCAGACGGGCAGGCGCCACAGGGTCCCCGACGCCGATGCTTCCCCGGCATGGGCCAGTTCGGCCTCCACGGCGGCCTGCACCTCCCGGCGGCTGGTCGCCACCGGATCGTAGACCACCAGGAGGGAGCGGAAGGCGGGCACCGTCTCCACCAGGCCCGGCACGGCGGCGGACTTCAGCCGGGCGTGCAGGGCCATGACGCGGGCGTTGGTCGGGCGGTCGATGCCCTCCCCGAACTCCACGTTGAAGGCGGTGTCGCCCGCCGTGGTGAACCGGACGTCCATGGGACGGTTCCTCACCCGATCATCTTCGAGGGCAGCCAGGTGACCAGCTCCGGAAAGACCCACAGCAGCACGACCATCAGCATCATCACGATGAAGAAGGGCAGGGCCGCCTTGGCGATGGTGAAGATGCCCCTGCCGGTCATCGGCTGGAGAACGAACAGGTTGAAGCCGACCGGCGGGGTGATCTGCGCCATCTCCACCACGATCACGATGTAGATGCCGAACCACAGCAGGTCGATGCCCGCCCGCTGCACCATCGGCATGATGACCGAGGTCGTCAGCACCACCATGGAAATGCCGTCCAGGAAGCAGCCCATGATGATGAAGAAGACGGTCAGCACCGCCAGCAGCGCCGCGGTGGAAAGCTGCATGGAGGTGATCCACTCCGCCAGCAGGCGCGGGATGCCGGTGTAGCCCATGGCGACGGTCAGGAAGGCCGCCCCCGCCAGGATGAAGCCGATCATGCAGGAGGTGTGGGCCGCCCCCAGCACGCTGTCGCGGAAGGTCGCCCAATTCAGCGTTCCGGTGGCCAGCGCCAGCACCAGCGACCCGAGAACGCCGACGCCCGCGGCCTCCGTCGGCGTCGCGATGCCGACATAGATGGAGCCCAGCACGGCGGCGATCAGCAGAATGACCGGGATCAGCGATCCGGTGTCGCGGATCTTCTCGCCGAAGCTCTGCTTTGGTTCCGGCGGCGGCACGCGGTTGGGATTCAGCAGCGACCACCCCGCCACATAGGCCATGAACAGGCTGGTCAGCAGGATGCCGGGGATGACGCCGGCGATGAACAGGCGGGCGATGGAGACGTCGGCGGCGACGCCGTAGACGATCATGATGATCGACGGCGGGATCAGCAGCCCCAGCGTGCCCGCCCCGGCCAGCGAGCCGACGATCATCATCGGGTCATAGCCGCGCCGGGTCAGCTCCGGGATGGTCATCCGCCCGATGGTCGCGGCGGTCGCGGCGGAGGAACCGGACACCGCGGCGAAGATCGAGCAGCCGACGATGTTGACGTGCATCAGCCGCCCCGGCAGCCAGCCCATCCAGGGGGCCAGCCCCTTGAACATGTCGGACGAGATGCGCGTGCGGAACAGGATCTCGCCCATCCAGATGAACAGGGGCAGGGCGGTCAGGGTCCAACTCGTGCTGGCGCCCCAGACGTTGGTCGCCATCACCATGCCGATGGGCCGCGTGGTGAAGAGGGCCATGGCGACGAAGCCGACTCCGGCCAGCGCCAGCGCGACCCAGATGCCGGCGCCCAGCATGACGAACATCGTCACGATGACGACGATGGAAGCGGTCGACTGGTCCATGGCTCAGCCCTCGCTCTGCAGGCCGGCGCGCTGGTAGGACGCCTCGCGGCCGGTCAGCACGGCCAGCAGATCGTCCAGCAGCGCCACGACCAGGACGATCAGGCCGACCGCCATGGCCGACTGGGGAATCCACAGCGGGATTGGCAGCACGCCCTGGCTGAG
This sequence comes from Pseudomonadota bacterium, assembly GCA_023411035.1. Classification (GTDB taxonomy): domain Bacteria; phylum Pseudomonadota; class Alphaproteobacteria; order Azospirillales; family Azospirillaceae; genus Azospirillum. The sequence continues at coordinate 7,175 of JAEYPE010000046.1, read as the reverse complement.
ATCGCCGAAATCGTAGGAATCGTAGGTCATGCGCAGCCAGTAGACCGCGAAATAGAGGCTGAGCGCGCTGGCGAAGCCCAGGCAGACCAGTTCGAAGGCCCGGCGGACCCCGCCGTGCAACCGGTCCACCAGAACGCCCACGCGGATGTGCGCGCCGCGGCGCAGCGCCGGCCCCAGCATCAGGAAGAAGGAGGCGGCCATGCAGTAGCCGGCAAGCTCGTCGGCCCCGGGCACCATGCGTCCGGCCAGCCGGGCGAAGACCTGGGACAGGATCAGCACGCCGATCAGCACCAGGAACACCGCGCCCAGAATCTCGGCGGCGCGGTACAGGAAGGACAATGCGGTGCGCATGACGCGACCACCTCCGGGAAGGACGGGCGGGGGAGTGCTTTTTGGAGGAGGCGGATTGCCCCCTCCCTAACCCTCCCCCGCTTCGCAGGGGAGGAGATGAAGTTCCCTCCTTCGCCGAAGGCGGGGGAGGGCCGGGGAGGGGGCACCCGCAATCCTACTTCTTGAACGCCGCGACGATGGCCTCGCCGTCCGCGCCGGCGGCCTTCATCCACTCCTCGGTCATCGTCTTGCCGATGCCGGCGAAGCCGTCCCTGATCGCCGGGGACGGGGTCAGCACCTTCATGCCGTTGTCGGCCAGCGTCTTGTTCAACTCCGCCGTCTTCTTCTCCCACTCGACCCAGCCGGTGGCCTCGGCCTTGGCGGCGGCCTGCTCGACCGCCTTCTTCGTGGCGTCGTCCAGGCCCTTCCAGACCTCGCTGCTGACGAAGACCATGTTGCGCGGCAACCAGGCCTGCACGTCGTAATAGACGTTCACGAAGTCCCACGCCTTGGTGTCCACGCCGGTGGCGGCGGAGGTCATCATGGCGGTGACGATGCCCGTGCCGAAGGCCTGCGCCACTTCGGCGGCCTCGATCTTGGTGGGCACGGCGCCGGCCAACTCGGCGATTCGGGTGGTGGCCGGGTTGTAGGCGCGGAACTTCTGCCCCTTCAGGTCGGTGACGGCGCCGATCTCCTGCTTCACGTAGAGGCCCTGCGGCGGCCACGGAATCGAGTAGAGGAGCTTCAGGCGCTGACGCTCCAGCTTCTTTTCCAGATAGGGCTTGGAAACCTCATAGAGCTTCTTCGCGGCGGTGAAGTCGGTCGCCAGGAAGGGCACGGAATCGAGGCCGTAGAGTGGGTCCTCGTTGGCCCAGGAGCTGATGAGAACCTCGCCGAGCTGGGCCTGACCGGACTGGACGGCGCGCTTGATCTCCGGATGCTTGACCAGCGAGCCGTTGGAATGGACGGTGATCTGGATCTTGCCGTTGGTGGCCGCCTTCACGTCCTCGGCGAACTGGCGCACCGTGATGGTGTGCAGGTTGGTATCGGGGTAGGGGGTCGGCATGTCCCAGGTCTCGGCAAAGGCCGCGACCGGGGTGGCGCAGAGGCCGAGCCCGAAGGCTGCGGCGGCGAGGCGGGCACGAAGGGTGATAGCCGTCATGTTTATGGAGCCTCCCAGTTCTCCCGGTCAGGGGCTGCATGGCAGGCACAACCTCCGTGACCGTGGCTTTGCCCTCCAAAGGTTCACCCTTCCGTTCGATCCGTCAAATTCTCAATTTCGATCCATCGGAAGAATGAGGGCGGAAGAATGAGGGCGGAAGAATGAGGGCGGGCCGATAACGACGGACCATCCATGGCGGCTGTTACAGTCTGTTACCAAATCGCTGTAGGATGGACATTAACCTGCAAACCGGCTCCTGCGATAATGAGCCGCATTGCATTGTGGAAGGATGGCGCGCCAGCCCGTGCCGGGCTGGCCAATCGGGAGTTCTCCGTGACGAAACGCATCGTGCTGTTCGCGCTTCTGTTGGCCGCGCTGGGTGCCGGCGGCTACTGGTACTCGCACCCGACGGGCGGGACCGACGCGCAAACGGCGAAGGCCGCCGCACCGGCGGGGCCGCGTGCGCTCCCGGTGGTCATCCAGCCTGCCCAGATCCGCGCGGTGCCGGAGCGGCTGGGAACCATCGGATCGGTCCAGCCGGTGGCCGCCATCGCCATCAAGGCGCGCGTCGATTCGGTCGTGGAGACGGTCCACTTCACCGAAGGGCAGGAGGTGAAGGCGGGCGACCTGCTGTTCACGCTCGACTCCCGCGGGCTGGAGGCGCAACTCCGGCAGGCTCAGGCCAATCTGGAGCGCGACCGCGCCAACCTGGACAAGGCGCGCGGCGACGTGAAGCGTTACGAACAGCTCGTCCGCTCCAACACGGTGGCCCGCCAGCAGTATGACGCCGCGGTCGCCGCCGCCGATGCGCTGGAGGCCACCGTCAAGGCCGGGCAAGCCGCCATCGAGGCGGCCAAGGTCTCTCTCAGCTTCACCCGGATCACCGCCCCCATGGACGGGCGCACCGGTGCGGTGAACGCCAAGCCCGGCACCATGGTGCGCGCGGCGGACGCCACGCCGCTGGTGACGCTGACCCAGCTCCGCCCGATCACCGTGGCCTTCAACGTGCCGGAGCGGCACCTGCCGACCATCCGCGAGGCGATGGCGACGGGCGGCAAGCTGCCGGTCACCGCCGGCATCCCCGGCTCCTCCCTCCCGCCCGCCGAAGGCGTGCTGAATTTCGTGGACAGCCAGGTGGACCAGCAGACCGGCACCATCCTGGTGAAGGGCCAGTTTCCCAACGCCGACACCCGGCTGTGGCCCGGCCAGTTCGTGGACGTGGTGCTGACCCTGCGGGTCGATCCGCAGGCCCTGACCCTGCCGGAGGAAGCGGTGCAGACAGGCCAGCAGGGCCGCTTCGTCTATGTGGTGAAGCCCGACGACACGGTGGAAATCCGCAATGTCGTCGTGGTGCGCAGCCAGGACGGTCTTGCGGTCATCGCCGAGGGGCTCCAGCCCGGTGAGCGGGTGGTGGTGGACGGCCAGTCCCGCCTGTTCCCCGGCGCCAAGGTCAGCGCTAAGGGTGACGGGAAGGGCGCCGCGGCGCCGCTGGCGGGAGGCGCGTCATGAACCTTTCGGAGCTTTGCATCCGCCGCCCGGTGATGACCATCCTGCTGACGGCGGCGCTGGTGCTGGGGGGTCTTGCGGCCTACCGCCAGCTTCCCGTCGCGGCGCTGCCGCGGGTGGATTTCCCGGTCATCAACGTCTCCGCCACGCTGCCCGGCGCCAGTCCGGAAACCATGGCGGCCTCCGTCGCCAGCCCGCTGGAGCGTGAGTTCTCCACCATCGCCGGCATCGACACGATCACCTCGACGTCAAGCCTCGGCAACACCTCCATCACCATCCAGTTCGTGCTGGAACGCGACATCGACGCCGCCGCGCAGGACGTGCAGGCGGCCATCGCCCGCACCCAGCGCCGCCTGCCGGCGGAAATGACCACCGCGCCCAGCTACCGCAAGGTGAATCCGGCGGACCAGCCGGTTCTGATGCTGGCGCTGTCGTCGCCGACGCTGCCGCTGTCCAAGCTGAACGACTTCGCCGAAACGGCGGTCCAGCCGAAGGTTTCGACCCTGCCGGGCGTGGCCCAGGTGCAGATCTACGGCGCGCAGAAATACGCCGTGCGCGTCCAGGTGGACCCCAACGCGCTGGCCGTGCGCGGCATCGGCATCGACGAGCTTCAGAAGGCCCTGGCCGCAGCCAACGCCAACACCCCGGTCGGCACGCTGTCCGGCGCCAGGCAGCAGCTCGTGCTCGCCGCCAACCCGCAGCTTCCCGACGCCGACGCCTTCCGCGGCCTGATCGTCGCCTACCGCAACGGCGCGCCGGTCCGGCTGGGCGATGTGGCGAACGTGCTCGACAGCGTGGAGAACATCCGCACGGCGAGCTGGCACAACGGCACCCGCGCCATCGTCATGGCCGTGCAGCGCCAGCCCGACGCCAACACGGTGGACGTGGTGGACCGGGTGCGCAGCCTGCTGCCCAGCTTCCGCGCGCAGCTTCCGCCCAGCGCGAAGGTGGAGGTCATGAACGACCGCTCCACCTCGATCCGCGAGGCGGTGGAGGATGTGCAGTTCACGCTGGCCCTGACCATCGCGCTGGTCGTTCTGGTCATCTTCCTGTTCCTGCGCCGCCTGTCGGCCACGCTGATCCCGGCGCTGACCGTGCCGATTTCGCTGATCGCGACGGCGGGCGGGATGCATCTGATGGGCTTCTCCATCGACAACATCTCGCTGATGGCGCTGACGCTGGCGGTCGGCCTCGTCGTGGACGACGCCATCGTGATGATGGAGAACATCGTCCGTTACGTCGAAGAGGGCATGAAGCCCTTCGAGGCCGCCGTGAAGGGCGCGCGGGAGATCGGATTCACCATCGTCTCCATCACCGTGTCGCTGGTGGCGGTCTTCATCCCGATCCTGCTGATGGGCGGGGTGGTCGGGCGCGTCTTCCACGAATTCGCGCTTGTGGTGACCATGGCGATCGGCGCGTCGGCCTTCGTTGCGCTGACGCTGACGCCGATGATGTGCGCCCGCATGCTGACGCACGAGCCGCAAGGCGCCAAGGAAGGCTGGTTCGGGCGCATCCTGGAGGGCGGGTTCGACGCGATGCACCGCGGCTATGCCTCCACCCTGCGGCTCGCACTCAGGTACCGCCCGGTGATGGGCCTCGTGATGATCGGGACGGTGGTCGGATCGGCCCTGCTGTTCCAGGCGATCCCCAAGGGCTTCTTTCCGACGGAGGACATCGGCCAGATCACCGTTTCGACGGAGGCGGCACCCGACATCTCCTTCCCGGCCATGGCCGAGCGGCAACAGGAGGCCGCCCGCATCGTCAAGGCCCACCCGGCGGTGGCGGACATGTCGTCATCGGTCGCCATCGGCGGCAATTCGGTCAACACGGGCCGCATGTTCGTGGTGCTGAAGCCGCGCAGCGAACGCCCCCCGGCGGGCGAGGTGATCCAGCAACTCCGCCGCCAGCTGTCGGACATTCCCGGTTTGGCGGTCTACATGCAGCCGGTGCAGAACCTGCGCATCGGCGGGCGGACGTCCAAGAACGAGTTCCAGTACACCATCCAGGGCCTGAACCCGGAGGAGCTGTACGCCTGGGCCGGGCGGCTGGAGCGGGCGATGCACGACATCCCCATCCTTCAGGACGTGACCAGCGACCTTCAGCTCAACAGCCCGCAAGCCTACGTGCATGTGGACCGGGAGAAGGCGGCCACGCTGGGGATCGGGATCGATCAGGTGCGCTCCACCCTCTACAGCGCCTTCGGCCAGCGGCAGGTTTCGACGATCTACACGCCGACCAACGACTATCAGGTGCTGATCGAACTGGCGCCCAAGTACCAGGAGGACGACAACGCCCTGTCCCGCATCTATGTGCGGTCGGGGTCGGGCAAGCTGGTGCCTTTGGACGCCTTCGCCAGCGTGCGGCGCACCGCCGGGCCGCTGACGGTCAACCACCAGGGGCAGCTTCCGGCGGTCACCCTGTCCTTCAACGTGGCGCCCGGACACTCGCTGGGCGAGGCGGTGGACGCCGTCCGGCGGGCGGAAGCGGAGATGGCCCTGCCGCCGGGCATCACCACCGGCTTCGCCGGCACCGCCCAGGTGTTCGAGGACGCGCAGAAAAGCCAGGGGCTGCTGCTGCTGGCCGCGGTGCTGGTGATCTACATCGTGCTGGGCGTTCTGTACGAGAGCTTCATCCACCCGCTGACGATCCTGTCCGGCCTGCCGTCCGCGGCCATCGGCGCGCTGGCGACGCTGATGCTGTTCGGGCAGGAACTGAGCGTCATCGCGATCATCGGCATCCTGATGCTGATCGGCATCGTGAAGAAGAACGCGATCATGATGATCGACTTCGCCATCGACGCGCAGCGCAACCAGGGCATGACCCCGCGCGAGGCGATCGAGCAGGCGTGCCTTCTGCGCTTCCGCCCGATCATGATGACGACCATGGCGGCGATCATGGGCACCCTGCCCATCGCCGTCGCCCATGGCGCCGCCGCGGAGCTGCGCCAGCCCCTGGGCCTCGCCGTGGTCGGCGGCCTGTGCGTGTCGCAGATCCTGACGCTCTACATCACGCCGGTGCTGTTCCTCTACATGGAGGACGCCGGCAACGCCGTCTCCCGTCTGTGGAAGCGCCGTCACGGCGTCGCCGAAGCGCCCCATCCGGTTCCCGGCGGGGAGTGAGCGGAAAAAGGGTGCGCCACGCATTGCAATCAAAAATAGCGAGAATTGCTTAATTGCAACTACATTAAGGGTGTGTCGATCTGGCGCGCCAGCCGTCCAGGTTGAGTTGTGGACATTGTGCTGCCCCTCCGATCATGGTTGAGCGCTCTGACGGCGCCCTCAGCGCCGCCAGGGATTTGCACGCATGAATCAGTGGAGGGCTTTATGGTTCGCGCATTTGCTGCGCTTTCGTGTCTACTGGTAACCTCAGCCTGCGCCTCGATTACCGCGGGAACCACTCAGTCGGTTGAAGTCAACACGCCACCCAAGGGCGGGGCCGAGTGCAAACTCGCCAACGAAAAGGGCAACTGGACGATTCCCAAAACGCCTGGATCGACGACCGTGACGAAGGCTTATGGCGATCTCACCGTTTCGTGCGAACACAGCGATGGTTCGAAGGGATCGACGTCAGTTAAGTCTTCGACGGCAGGTGCCGCGTTTGGCAACATTATCGCCGGTGGAATCATCGGTGCGGCGGTCGATATGGGGTCTGGCGCGGCTTACATTTACCCGTCTTCCATCTCTATACCGCTAATCGGATCGCTCGAATCCGAGAAGCCGGTTCCGGCTGTGGTCGCGACACAGCCACCCCGCATCAGCAAGGACGAGGCCGAGCATATGCTGAGGGATTTGGCTGACCTCAAGGCCAAGAAACTCATCACGGAAGCCGACTACCGTGAACGCACCCAAGCGGTCCTAGCCAAAATGTGACGGTCGGGATATCCGCAGAGGACGCGGGTCAATATGACCCGCTCCATGCCCTCACTCCGCCGCCGTGCCGTGCGCCACGGCGTCGGGGTCCTTGTGGGCGAACCAGCGCTTGAAGCGCAGCGACAGCGCGTCGAGGTAGGTCAGCACCACCGGGACCACCAGCAGCGTCAACAGGGTGGAACTGATGAGGCCGCCGATCACCGCGTGGGCCATGGGGGCGCGCTGCTGCGCCCCTTCGCCGATGCCGAGCGCCAGCGGGATCATGCCGAAGATCATCGCCATGGTGGTCATGACGATGGGGCGCAGGC